>JAHHHZ010000021.1 GCA_019359095.1 Pleurocapsa minor HA4230-MV1
TAGGAAAAGCAGCGATCGCCCGTATGCTAATTGAGAAGGATGAAGGCGCTAGACCTAGCGAGGTAGGGATGGAATTGATCGCAAAATGGGAACGAATAGAGGACGAGATCATCAAAGAGGAAGCAAACAATGAACAGGAAGACTGAAGAGTTCTTTGCTCTCAAGCACGCTATAGATGACCAGGTAGCTCGTCTAGGTTGGTCAAAAGAAAGATGTATCGTTTACATCAAAGATCGCTATGGAGTGCGTTCTAGGCTGTCTATGACAGATGAACAGTTAAAACACCTTTTGGATACCCTTAGTAGGCTGAAGCTTCAGCCTACCAGTGAAAGGTCAAATAGTCGATTAGACAGAAGACGTAAGAGGAAGCGTATCTGCTAGTTGTGTCACAACTTGTGACACAACTTAGAAAGATGTACTTACTAAGAAAAAGAATGGTAGTTAACGATAAGTTGAGCTAATTTTCAGTTTTTAGCTCTCAGGTATTCAAACACGTTCTTATCAAAATGCCAGCCTAAAATTCGATTTAAAGTGAAGCTGAGACGATATTTGACTAGGTAGCTTACCAGACTTTTTAGAATCTGAGTGATTCTAAAAGTGCAAATTTGACCTCGATCTAGCTCTAAAATGCAAAATAACGAGCTTGTACTGGAAACGTACTAGTATAAGTAAAGCTAATCTGAAACACTACCCCTTGCTATAGGCATCCACCTAGATCGAGGGGTAGTGCCGTAATTGCCTATAAAGATCAGTAAGAATAGTTGTTTTAACCATTTAATTACAGTATTTAAGATAACCGCCTGGAAAGACTTGGTTTCGTAACGAACTGAGGGTTGTTTAAGCGATTTGACAGATTGCTATAAAGATGGAATAATGTACAACTTTTCTATATAGCGATAATTAAGCGCTCTATTGAGGCATCTAGAGAAAGCCTGTTTTTGCTAGTTACTAATTTAAGCGCTTAAATAATTGGGGTATCTATGGACCCGCTTCTCTTTCGTTCAGCTCTCAGCTATAGTTACTTTTGAGTAAGTTTTGAGTAAAGCTTGAACGTGTGGGTTACGTCTTGCGAGTGAAAGTCAGTCCTAGACCGAACGATAGTGAGGTGCGGATAGCGAGACTCGAACTCGCAAGGCGTAAGCCACACGCCCCTCAAGCGTGCGTGTCTACCAATTCCACCATATCCGCAGATTGAATCAAGAAGAAGCTAAATTTGGCTTTTAGCGTCTATCATACTCATTCTTGGCAATTTATAATTTATCACATATTGAACCAGATTGTTTTGCCAATTATTGAAGTTAAATGCGAATTAATCTTTGAATACGAACAGCTTAAGCCTTATTTAACAGCAGAGTTTTTGACTAATTCCCGAAACTTTTGACGCTGTTGGGGAGTTAAAATCTCTCTGATAGCCAGCATACTCTCAAAGTGTAATGATTCCATTTTCAGACGTAAACTACTTAGTTGCCGATTTTTAGCTTGGAGTAATTCTATCGGTTCTGTCCCCACCATCATATCTGATAACTGTTGCTGCAATCTGGCAATATGCTGTTTTTGATTAATTATTTCTTGTTGATACTGGAGATGAATCTGTTGAATCTGCTGGTGCTGTTCTTTGGTTAAATCCAACTGTTGAAATAGACTACTGACAGTCTGTTCTGGTGGCGTTGCGGAAGAAGACTGTTGGGCAATGATTGTTTCAGTGGCAATATTATAACCTGTTAAAAACGACCAAGAGGAACCTGCAAACACAGGTAGGCTATAAAAAATTGAAAGAGCGATCGCGACTATAGTTAACCAGTATCGTTGTCGTCGGACTAAAGCTTGAAAAATCATTGATAGACTACAAAAAATAAAAGTCTTTACTGTGCAGAAACAGATAAAGCTGGTTGCGACTCAGATATGGTGGGAAGTAACCAGGAAGCTTCTGTTTTTTTGTTTGCTGTATAGCTGCTATTATCGAGGGTATCATACCAATTTTTGACTAAAAAGTTTTCTAGATCTTTTGGTTCGAGGGCTGTTCGAGGGGTTTTTACACCAAAACTGACAGAAGTGACCAGAAACCCAGTAGCGATCGCCCCTGGAATAGTCCATGTTATTTTAAAACTGAATCTTCTCTGTCTGGGATGAGGTTCGAGAGAATCAATTAGGCGCTGTTCGAGATCTAAGTGAGGATCGGCAGGTATGGGTCGATTATGTCGCATAAAACTGACAAGGTTATTTTGGCGATCATTGCGTAAGTTAGTCATAATGCTGCTGATTAAACTAAATAAAGGTTAAAAAGATATCCCTTGTTGTTCGAGAAATTTCTTCAAAGAATTGCGAGCGTGAAATAACCGAGATTTAACTGTTCCGACAGGCACATTTAAAATTTCGGCAACTTGCTTTTGTGGTAAATCTTCTAGGTCGTGCAAAACTAATACGGCTCGATGCTCAAAACTAAGATTATTCAAACCTCTATGCACCAAATCCCGATAGTGTAACTGCATCAAATCTGATGCAGGCTCTAAATTAGTTAGTTTTGTCTTGTCTAATTCTTTTTCCCAAGTTTTTTGATTGAGGCTGGTTTTTTCTTGACCTTTAGCTAATTTACGCCGTTGATCTATCGCTACATTCCAGCTAATGCGATAAAGCCAGGTGGAAAAATATTTAGTTGTCTTTAATTTTGGTAATCCTTTCCAAACCTTGAGAAACACCTCCTGCACCAAATCATCTAGAATTGCCGAACCACATAGTTGATAGAGGGTTGAGCGTACCCGCTGTTGGTAACGTTGGTATAGCAAACGAAAACAGTCGCGATCGCCCTGCTGACAAAGGAAGATTAATTCTTGTTCTGTCGCCGACCCTGTCTCTAATGCTGCATTGATCGCACTAGCCTGTTCACAAGCTAAGATTTTGCTCATTTTACCTAGAAATAGTTCGTTCTTGTTATATAGACTAACAATGGTTGGTGTTGGTTCAATTTTGCCTAAAATTTCAGTTTAGCTTTACTAATTATTTTGCTTGTTTAAGCAGTAAGTATTAATTTCCTGAATCAATTTCTGTTGGATTATTCCCGCTTTGATAGCATCCTGACGAGCCGATTTAAGGGCAAGAACATCTTTATTTTCTCTGGCTGTTACCGCATCGTAGGTAGCCTGTGAGTAAATACGATAGATGGTAATAAGCTGGTTTTGATATTTAATTAATTCACTTTGATTAAGCTTAAGAACTGTCATATGATCGGCTGCTTGGCTAAATCTATTTGCAGCCTCAAGCCAGTTTTTCATTTCGCTTGACTGTTCATTACCATCACTAGCATTTTGATTGTTTTGTTGAACATCTCGAGCAACTCGAAAAATCTGTTCGCACTGAGAAAATTTATTTTCTTCACAACTGACAGTAAACAAGCTTAAGAGCACAATTACCAAAATTGACTGATAGTTACCTGTTAAGCTGGGTTTTAATTTACCCTTTCTAGAGACCAACATCGTATTTATGACTTCTGACTCCTAATTAATCTTGATGCCTTATTTGATGTTATTGCCGAGCATGATTAATAATTTGCTTCAAGTTAGCATAATCTAAAATTAAAGTTGTTGAGTAAACTTAAATTAATATATACGGCTTACGGCATAATCAGTTAACTCATGGAGAGCATCTTTAGAACTAGAAGGAGGCAGACAACTAAGGCTTTGACCAGCTTTATAAGCCAGATCCTTAGCTAGTTGACGAGCTTGCTCAATACCATCGCTTTTTTTGACTAATTCTAAGGCTTGATTGAGATCTTCTGATTCAGAAAATTTGCGCTCAATTAAAATTTTCAAGTAAGGTTCTTGTTGCAGAGCATAAAACACAGGAGAGGTCAATTTGCCGCTAGCTAGATCTAATCCTGCTGGCTTCCCCAGCACTTCAGTTGAACCAGTAAAATCAAGAATATCATCGACAATTTGAAAAGCCAAACCTAAATTGCGACCATAGCTATAAAGGTTTTCCGCTACATCAGAACTCACATCACTTAAGACAGCAGCAGCCTTCGCACTATTTGCCATTAAGGAAGCAGTTTTATAATAAGTTTTGTCTAAGTAACAGTCGATAGAAGCATCTATATCAAAGCGATTTATGCTTTGCATAATTTCTCCTTGGGCAAAATCTCTAATTACCTCAGACAGAAGTTTGACTACCTGCAAATTATCTAAATTAGCCAAATACCAAGATGACTGAGCAAACAAAAAATCTCCTGCTAATACAGCAATGCGATCGCCAAATAAACTATTGACTGTTTCCACATTGCGACGCAAATCAGCTTCGTCCACCACATCATCATGTACTAGGCTAGCAGTATGAATCATCTCCGTGATTTCTGCTAAACGACGATGACGAGGGGTTAAGTCATGGTCTGACATAGTAGCTCGCGAAGCCAGCAAAACGATCGCTGGTCGAATTCTTTTTCCCCCAGCATCAAACAAGTGTTCGGCAGCAGCACCTAAAATCGGATGGCGCGCCCCAATCAGTTGCTTGAGATTATCTGTCAAAATATTCAGATCATTTTCAACGGGTGTCAATAACGAGGTAGTAGAAGATGTCATTGTTCAGCCAGGTATGGCAAATAATTATTTAAGAAACTTTACATATATTGTACTTATTTTAAGGGAAGCTCACCTAATAACCAACTACTAACTTAAGAACGATGACAAATTTAAGTCTATAATCAAGACTAGGTAAGTATTTAATCTAAAAGATTTGTGCTATTCTCAATAATGAGAGTATTACCAAAACTAAAGGTTATCTCCTGAAAGTGCGATCGAGCCAATCACATATTGGCAGATTTAGCAGACTTAACTATTTCAGGGCTAATCTCTTGCTAGGGCAATCAGCTTTATTTTGCTGAAACAAATCGATCGATAATCAGAGTAGCTCAAGTCTAAATACAGACAATTTTTTTGGATGTTTTAGTCAGACCAAGGTATCTCGAAGTAGAGGTCACAATAGCTCTGCGTTAATTTTGTCCTGAAATTTTGCTGTTTACTGTCTAAGCTAATTAGGCGACAAAAGGTGAACAGTCTAATCCAAGGTGCAAAGAAATTTCTTGTCTTAATTTCCCCAAAATTACTTAATCAAAAAAATCTGATTTAAATAAGCCCACATTAACGATGAACTTGAGCAACTTACCTGTTTTCATCTTATTTTTTGCTAGTCTCTATCTCTCAATTGTTTATGGCTTATTGAAGATAGCAGAAGTTCAAAGACACAACGCCAGAACAATTTCTCGCACTGCTGTGGATTCAAAACAGCCCATGAAAACGCCTTAAGCTGAAGCGGAGCTGTGAGGGTTGGTCAAATTACTCTGTAGGATTTAAAGCCATTACTTCCGAGACGAGTTGTTTGACCTCAATCTTTTGTACGCGCGGATAGTAGCCCAACCATTGCTGAGATAGATCGGCAAACTGCTGAGGAGATCCAGTAACACAAAAGCGAGTTGGCAAGGAAAAATGATTGTTTCTTAGTCCTAATAAGGATAATTCTTTATCCGCTGCCACTACAATATGTTCTGCTGGATCGACTACCTTAACGGAAGCTGGTAATAAGGTGCGGATAATCGGCTCTAGGTGTCGATAATGAGTACAGCCATAAACTAAAGTATCAATGTCTTGTGCTAGCAAGGGGGCTAAATATTCCTGAGCGACTAATATAGTTTGTTCGGTATATAGTTGATTTTGCTCAATTAAGCTGACAAACTGAGGACAGGCAACTTCCCACACCTGAGCTTGGGGTTTAATTTCATGAATTGCCTGACGGTAAGCATGACTTTTAGCGGTAGCAGCAGTAGCCATTACCCCAATTCGCTCTCCTTGCATGACGGCAGCTTTTGCCCCCGATAGAATTACGCCGAGAATCGGCACGTTATATTCGCTCCTGACAGCTTCTAAAGCCAAGGCTGAGCTAGTATTGCACGCCATAATAATCATTTTGAGATCTTGGCCACACATCCAATCGAGAATTTCACGCGCAAAGAGCAAAATTTCTTCTGGCGATCGCGTTCCGTAGGGTAAACGAGCCGAATCAGCAACATAGAGAAGAGATTCTGTCGGCATTTGACGATACATTTCTCTTAATACCGTCAGCCCGCCAACTCCGCTATCAAATAAGCCGATCCGCTGATGTGAATTTTTCATATTGAATGGTTAGTTTTGTCTTAAATAAGATTAATTATGGAAGTATAAATACTTAACTTAAAGATTATTCTGTTTAATATACTCCAGAATTCCCTTGGCGATCGCTTCTGCCATAAGACGACGATGATTGGGATCTTCAAGATTGTCAGCATCAACCTCTCCTGTGACAAAGCCCACCTCGACCAACACAGCTGGCATAGTGGAATGTCTCAGAACAAAAAATCTAGCTCTTCTAATGCTTCGGTCATCAATATCGACTCCATTTAAAATACTCCAGTGAACCAATTCTGCCAAGCGACGACCACTGTCATAGTAGTAAGTCTCTAACCCATTGACATCAGGACGACTGAGGTTAATTGAGTTGGCGTGAATACTGACAAACAGATCAGCCTTAACACGATTGGCGAGGTCGGTTCTACCCTCAAGGCTAATAAAGACATCCGTGTCTCTAGTCATTACGACATCAATGTTTTGTTTTCTGAGAATTTCTTCCACGTCGAGGGCAATTGGCAAGATTACATCTTTTTCTCGCAAACCATCAATGCCAACCGCACCCGAATCTTCACCACCATGACCAGGATCGATAATTACTCTGGGGCGATCTTCGGTTAGAGGAGGCAGACTTGGCTCAATAGTACTCTCCTTAGGAATCTTGGCAAATCCTGGAGGTAATAAAGGTGCATCATTTTCAGGTAGAGGAGCAATACCCACCTCAATCGGCAAGACCACCTCGTTGTCACTAGCACTGAGTTTGCCTAGACGATATCTCAAGCGAGTGGTGATTTCTAAGACGACTTGGGTATTTTCTTGACGTACCTTTAATTCGGAGATGGGACTACCTGATTGTAGTTCAGGGCCTTGAAAATCTTCGGCTAATTCGGCATTGTTAATAGTGATTTGGTAAATACCGTTACTGTTGCGGGATGCGACCGCCGATAGCTCGCGATCGCCATGAATTATCAGTTGGGTATCATCATCCCCTAGCTCAATTTCTTCAATAGAGTTTAGCTGTTCGTCATTATCGGCTACTTCAGATGATGTATCAGATTCGGTTGTGGGTAAAGGAGCATCAGAAATGCCCGCAGTAGAACGAGGAAGTTCACCTTTAGGAACTAAAAGCAAGCCTTGATTAATGCGGCTAAACATAGCAAGCCAATCAGGACTTTCTTCCGTCACCTGCATACTCATAACCGCCTGTTCATCTTCCTCCTGTTCAAAATCAATCGTGGAAACACCATATTGATTGACAGCTATCGACTGATCGACTAAATCTTCGGGTAGGGTAACACCTTCAAAAGAGAAATTAATGCGATCGCCATCTCGTTCTGAATCAATCTTTATTTGACGATCGCCCTCAATGTCAATCAAAAAGCCATTGCTCGTAGCTTTAATATAAGGAGAATCAGCACTAGCGGAATTAGCAGTATTGACCGTAGTGTCTTCTAGTCCTGGTAATTCTGTCGGCAGATCTACTTCGGGTAGTTCTAATACTTCAGGGTCTTTATTGGTAGCAGCAACACGGGATACTTCGGGCTGCGGTATGGTTACTTTCCAATGAGTCGGCGAAACATCATCAAACTCAATTTGCTCGGCATCGAGAGTATAGCCAGGCGCTAATTCCACCACAATACGCGAGGTATCTAACTCTGGTTGTCCAATACGAAATCCATTAACTGGGCCTTGGTAGCTTTCCTTTACTGTTTCTTGACCCAAAACTGTTCCTGGTAAATCAATCACCAGTCGAGTGGGGTTACTCAATAATTCAGCTTTAGGCTGTACCCCTTGGTCGGTTTCAAAAACTAAATTATTGTCCTGTGGTTCAAACTCCCACGAAACAATTTTTCCTGCCTTAGCGGGGGAGCATAACAGAAAAACACCTATAAAACCAGATAGTAGCCAGTGAAATCTCACAATTATTGCTCCTCGCACAGATTAGGTAACTGATTTTCAGATACGGTTAGCCAGTGTCGTTCATGATTCCCCCCAGAGGAGGATCTTGATACCAGTTGACGTTGGTACGTCTTTGCATACCAGCAAAGCTGCTCGTCAAATAAGACACAATTAAAATCTATGATTTCGTCAAACTGCCTCAAACAGATTGATGCCAACCTTAAAGTATCCTCAGTCAATTCCATTAGAACTTTATAGTACCCATTCTTGAAGTTTGATTGATCAAGACGTGAGAAGAAGCAATTTGGTTTCATTGATTAGTTGAGACTAATTATGTTGTCATTCCTGAACTTTGTCCACTAATTCAGCTATAGAGCCTTTCTTTTTAAAGACCAAACCGACTTCTCCTCGGGGAATTATAGCAACACCGAACGCTATTTTATTCAGCTCGAAGTTACCAAATACGGTGAATTCCGTAATGACTTTACCTAGGATAGCAACCAAAGTTCAAAATGTGGCAATAATCAATTAATTACCGTAGAAATATAAGACAAGATCGAGGCAAAGAATAAACCAGTTAACAATACTTGACCACGAGTTTTCATTTCATTAACTAATTCAACGATATCGATCGATTAAGGAGAGATTAAAAATTGAAAGTTAGCGATCGCTATTTCTCTTGAGCTTTAATTACCAGCATTTGATTTGCTCCTGGCTGTAATTCATAGGGTACTTGTACTATTGTCGGTGAATATCCTAAATTACTAAATTTATCAATCACAAAATCTAGGTAAGGCGAAGTTTCCTGCATCAAAGTTAACAGCGGAAATATTCTGACTTCTGGGCTTACTCGTAACATTTCTTGGATAGCAGCAACATGGAAATCGCAATCGCATTGTGCGGAATACAAAAACAAAAAGTGAGAACATAATGCCAGATCGTAGCTTTGATCGGCAAAATCTAAATGGGGTAATTCTTGAGCTATGTATCTACCTGCTTGTTTACCAGATTGATAATCCTGTAAAAAAATTTCTAAAGCTTTAATCCGACTAGCTTTTAACTCTTGAGGATTTTGATGATAACTCCATACCCAATTATTTGGTGTGGCAATTATCTGCTCAATAATATTGTCTACTACCGCATCAAATCTTTGTTTGATCTCTGTACCATCAAACTGATAGATCGGATCGATGGAAGTAAGATTGTATCCCTTTGCTGTACCTTCAGCATTAAAGCTCGCAGGGCCATCGCCAACTCCCAAGATACGCTGCTGCAAATCTTCTGAAGATAGATTGAACATTTTAATGTACACGTCGAGAGATCTTCCAAAAGGAACAACCTTGTCTAATTTCATGACCATAATTTAATCTTCCATATCTTTACTAACATTGTCTAGTATTGCTATAAATGGTGTCTGGTCGCGTAAAGCTGTGCCACCATTTCTGCACGAGACGAAACCTCAAGCTTGCGGAACATTCGCTTCAAAGCCTGTTTGACAGAATTTTCTGTAATCCAAATTTCTTTGCCGATCTCTGCGTTTGTTCGTCCCAAGGCAACCAATTCGGCAATTTGCAGTTCGCGAGACGTTAACGGACAAGGCTTTAAAGGCTGATGTGGTGGGTTTTCGTCGAAAACATTTTGCGATCGCCCTGTTGCCGTCCAAACAGACAAATGTAAACAGATTGCGCTCAAATCAGCTAGATTTTGGGTATCAAATGCAGGCATTGACTTTTCACGTGTGCAGCCGATTACACCAACTAATTGACCCTGGCTGACGATAGGCCCCGCCATCACATGCCAATGATCGGGACGGGGACAGATGATTGCCCATGTCTTGGGGGAGGTTACTAAGCCTTCATGGACAGGCGTATGACGCTCTGCTAAGTAGCGTGCAAGAGGATTATGTTCAACAGATAAGGCGACTTTCAAGACTTTGGGTAACTTCGGACTGGCTTTTAGTTGGTCAAAAAAGAAGATTCCCGAGCGCTTGGCTACAAAATACTCACCAATCTTGGGTGCGAGACGTGCTTGCCAATCTGATTCACTTTTGATCTGGTTGATTTCTGCAAATAAAAGCTGCAAAGAGATCATCATAAAGTTAAAAAGAGTACCCGATCGAGGACTAGGTGAAGTCAGTTGCCACTTTTATTATAAAGATAGATTAAATCGCGATCGCCTTAAGGAGATAAATTCATGACTGACTCACAAAAACACATCATTGGTTTAATATTTTATCCTGGCATGACATCGCTGGACATAGTGGGGCCACAGCAAGTTTTCAGTGCGTTGCCTGGTGTTCAGATTCATCGGCTCTGGAAAACGCTATATCCCATTAAAACCGATGATGGCATGATGCTTTTGCCCGATACCACCTTTGAAAACTGCCCGCGCTTAGATCTTATCTGCATCGGTGGCGGCTTAGGGCAGATGACAGTAGTCGACGATCCTGAGACACTAGAATTTCTCCGCAAACAAGGCAGCACCGCCAAGTTCATCACTTCTGTTTGTGGTGGCTCGGAGTTTCTGGCAAAGGCAGGACTGCTTCAAGGCTATCGAGCAGCTACCCACTGGGCGATGCGCGAACAACTTGCTCAGTTGGGCGTTGAGGTTGGCACTGAGCGGGTAGTAATCGATCGCAATCGGATTACAGGTGGCGGAGTGACAGCAGGTATCGATTTTGGTCTGACAATTGCCAGCATCCTCTGTGGAGAGGAAACCGCCAAGATCATTCAACTCTTACTAGAGTACAATCCTGCCCCACCCTTTGATGTTGGTTCGCCCGAAAAAGCGGGGAGTGAGTTGGTCGAGAAGGCAATGCTATTTATGCAGGGAATATCGAGTTTAGAAGTAGCAAAATAGGTAAACTGTCATGACCACAAATTCAGAAATTATTCGCGATCAGGCTCCGCCTCCGCTGCGCGATCGCATTCCTTCACGTTGGATGCAGATCTGTTTTTATGTAACTGCAATCGTCTTTAATCTCTGCTTGATTGCTCAGTTATTAACGGTTGGAGTTGCTTACTTCAATGATCCTGCTTGGTGGAATATTCATGTCTGGCTAGTGCGAGATTATAGCGGATTATCATTAGTACTACTGGGATGGTCGTTCATAGTCCCATTCTCACGTCAAATTAGAAATCTCGCCGTCAGCCTAACTATTCTGCTGGGGTTACAGTTTGCCAGTATTCATCTCAAAACTTGTCTTCATCTAGAGATATTCCATCCTTTAATTGGATTTTCCCTCTTCTATATTTCTTCAAGCCTTGTACACAATGCATCGCACATTTTATCACCTACCAACCATCAGAATAAGTAAGTTTGAGAGTTAGAAATAATGATGCAAAATGCAATCTTTAGTCCCTTTTTGGCGATGATGTTTTTAACATTCTTAGTTTGGGTGTATCTGTACATCCGTCGTATTAGCTTCATCACCAGTAAAAAAATCAGCTCACAAGATCTTTCAGTGCCAGGTACATTGGCGCAAATCTCGCCACCAAGTGTATCCAATCCATCAGATAACTTCAAAAATCTGTTTGAGATTCCAGTACTTTTCTATGTGCTAGTGCTGTACCTTTTCATTACGCAACAGGTGGATAACGTGTATGTGAACGCAGCGTGGATCTTTGTGGCGTTTCGCGCATTACATAGTGCTGTTCATTGCACATTTAATCTGATTATGTTGCGCTTCTATTTGTACCTAATTGCTACACTTGCATTGTGGTTTATGCTGTTCCGTGCATCAGGGCTACACTTCAGTATGTAAAGATGTAAAGCGATCTCCGAGCTGTTGAAGTTTCTCTATTTTCACCAGCAGAATTAGCAGAAAATAGTCTTTCTGCTAAACTCACTTTATCGGCAAGATGTCTGGTAGATAAAAAAGTTACTGATTGAAAATAGGATTGAGCTTTAGTTATGCTCAAATTTTTTCCACATACTTGGAGGGGGAGAGAGGAATTCATACAACCCAGGATCTCCATTCTCAGCCGAAGTAATCACGATATCAAAAGACAAAGAAATTCTCGTTTCTCCAGTTTGGTTAGCTTCTACACCATGACGTTGTTTTGAAGGGAAAATCAACAATCTTCCCTCTGTAGGAGCATAGTATCCTTCTTCATAGTTAAAAGGATTTTTCTTTTTGATGGCATTAGTATGCTCATCGCCAATACCTGCGATAATTTCATTCATACCCGCATCGTTGTAAATTGTAAAAGCACCAGATTTAAGCGTGCCACTCTCTGGCACAGATATATAGTAAACAGCGCTAACATGAGCAGTATGGTGGCTGTGAGGAGGAATTGCTTGATCTGCGCGGGAAACGACTGGCCAAGCTCTTTGAATATATAAATCTATTTTGCTAATATCTATTCCCAATTCTTCTAAAAAACGAAGAGTATGAGTTTCTAGTTGTTTAACAATCCAAGCAAAGTTAGGGTCTCGATGAATGTGTCCCGCTCCATGAAAATCGCCAGTCCAGGCAATCTCTGGATCGATCCGTTTTTTGTAACTTTCTTTTTCTAGCTTAAGAACGTTAGATACTAAAGAATCTTTTTGCTCTGCTGCATTTTCTAGATCTGCATAATAGATCGCAAGGGGAAACCAAGGTTCAATAGGCATATGTCAAATGAAATAATAATTTAATAATTTTTTAGAGAATGTAAACTTCAACCCAAATCTAGTCAATTTGAGCTTGATAGCTCTTGGTAGAATCAGGATTAAGATAGAGATGTTCGATATCTACCCCCGCTAGAGATAAATAATTCCAAACATCAGTTAATTTGTTTTCCGTCAGACCGTCTTCTTGCCATTTTTCGACTAGCGCTGTGGCAATAATGCCACAATAATGTTGACCGATATTTTCTTGTTCAAATTTTGGCGATCGCGGTTTTTCAGCTAACCCCCAACCTGGAGACAAAGGTAGACAGAAGAAAGGTATCTTTGGGCGAAAATAAGGCTGATTTTTTTGCTCAATAGTTTCGACAATTGGATATACTAGCTCAAAATCACTACTCTTGATATCTAAAACGACGGCATCGAGTTCAGCGAAATTTGTCTCATCATAGGCAATTTTAAAATTAAAAGGAATTTTGAGAGTATTGAGTTCCCGACTTAGGTGATCCAGCAGCAGCAATGCTCCTTGAGAACTTACATTAAAATACATTTGAATAATAAGATCGTCTGAGGAGTCCGCAGCCTTAATCGGGCCAGAGTTGGCGATCGCAATATAAAATCCGCGCTCTACTAAATTGGATGGCATTTTAATCGCTACTAATTGTCCTGGCTGCAACTGTATCTGCTCTGCCAGATGCTTTTCTGGTTTTATGTGTAAAGTTAAATCGTTTTTGGTTACGTGCCAATAGTCAGCTTCTTGTTTAACTACTAGCCAGTTAGGGTCGCTATAACCTTCCCCGTGATTATTTTGCACGAGCTGTTGATAGAATTTTGTTCTCGACCATTTATTGACATAATTTGCCACCTCTTGGCGATCGCTAACCTCTTTGGTTGCGGTATTATTGCTAATTTCTAAACTAGAATTTTCTTCTGGCTGAAGGTCAAAACTGAAAATACTGTAAAGATAATTTTGTAATTTGGCTGCCAGGTATTGATTGCGCTTTACAGGAGAGATTTGTTTTAAATATTCTTGAAGATGAGACGCAATGGTTACAGGTTCGCGATCGCGATAAGTGATCGTTAAATCTGCTGTAATTTGCAGATTTTCGACGATATCTTCAAACTTTTGCGTAAAATTTTCCTGATAAATTACCAAATCGTCTGGTTTGGTAGGTTTGCTCATTGAAATTGTCATTTTAAAACTAACACTGTTTTATATGCCTAATGTGAATTACAAATCATAGTGATTCATTTTTAGCTATAAGCTATGAGCTTTATTTATGTAGCATCTAAACCATTGCCTGCAAATTCCTGGAAGCTTTGGCAGTGCTGCTATCAATCAACTCCGCCTCAGTAGCGCCAAAAATAGTGTTAATCGCTTCTTTTGGGGAACAAAGCAAATTCTTAGCTACTTGTAGTTTACAAAGTGCTTCGTTATCGAAAGGATGATGATACTCAACGTAGTAGCTCAAGCGATTAATCAGACCAATGCCCGCAAATTGAACTATTCTTCTAATGTAATCGGGGCGATACTCGATAATTTTAGGAAAAGTAGCCAGGTATCCTTGCAGTAATGCTCTCAGACTCGGGATGATCTTTTCTAAGGGACAGGTAGCTAGACTAAGAGTAGTATGAAGATCGAGGTTAGAATCGGCAACTAAAGTATTGAGCCATTCTCCTAAATATTGGGATACCAGCATTCCTAAATCCACAGCGGGATCTGCCCAGTAGATAAGTTCCCAATCGATTATTTTTACCTGTTCTGGTTTGATTTGAACTAATTCTCGATCGAGATTGAGATTGGCCTTAATAATAAAGTTATCTAAAGTAAGGTCATTATGAGTTACACAAGCTGATTGTATATTGTCATATAGTTCGACGATCGCTTGCTGAAGACTGGGAAACTTTTGATATAACTTATAAAACTCAAGTCCGTCAGGACAAACTTTGCTAAAAAGATCAGGAGTGACAGTATTTAATTCACGAATAAAGCCAGGGGGTCTAATTGGTCGATCTAATTTGAAGTATTGGCTTAAGAATTTTCGGATCTGCGGCTGTTGATAGGTAGCGCGATGAACTTGAGCTAGATTAATACCTATAGTTTGGGCGATTTGGGGATGATAGCTCTGACAAGTTCGATAATAACTATCAAGGGCAATATAGTCATCGTAAAAAACTGACACCAGAATCGAGTTATCTCGGTCAAACAAGACTACCTCAGAAATTAGTGGTTGAATGGTCGCTAAATTACTAAATTTATTGATTAGTTCTTGAACTAACCATTCGGTAATCAAGTGTCCAGATGTTTTCCCTTCGCGATCGACGCGATTTTGTTTAACTAAAAAGCTGGCGCGATCGCAATTAGTGCAATCCGAGGAGTCAGGAGAATCATCCTGTGCAGTTCTGACAACTAAATTGAAGTTTTTGCTTTCTTTACAAATTATGGGAACAGTAGGCTGAAAGTCTGGAGGACAAACATTTTTCTGCTTCAGGAAATCTACCACATTGTTCGCACTTAAAATAAATCCCATAATAAATTTTTTTTAATAAGTAAGGTAGCTCTGACACGCCGTCAATAACTCTAAGGTTAAGTCAGTTGACGAGGTATCTTTTAAGCTACCCAATTTAAACTGTGCTTGATTTTTTGCAAGAAGACAAAAATTTAAGCGATAGTTTCGCAAAGTCGTTAGATATATCCCAACGTTAGAGTTACGATTTTATCGATAACTCGTTCTAGATTAACAGTGGTATCTGCTTCCACATCCACATCCATATCCACCTTTGCCTTTGCCTTTGCCTTTGCCTTTGCCTTTTCCTTTTCCTTTTCCGCCGTAACCACCGCCACCAGAAAGGCTTAATTCTTCTTCAGAAAGAACTCGAAGGTTACCCATAACGCTCTCAGAACCAGATAATAAATCAGCGCCTAGAGGTTGTAGATCGTTAATATTGATTCCCATTTTTTTTACCTTTATTAATTTGATAATTTTGCTGTGAGTTAATTCCCAAGAAGTAGATGCTGTACATAACTCTTGAGATATTAAATTGAGGAAGAATAAATTCTCACCTATCTTTGTATCGCAAAATTTTAGTCGAAATTCAGGTAAACAGTAAATAAAAAGACATAAACTACAGCAAACACAAAATTATGTCCTATCTATACTCAAGCATTTAACTTAACTATTTAATTGCAGCGCATTAAGTTTAACCACAGCTTCATGATTCTTTAATAACAACATTGTAAAAAATTTGGGTATGATTCATTAAAGTAAAAATACCTACATAAATTATTTGCTCTTCAAAACCGATGGCGAAAATCAAATCAAATAAACTATTTAAATTAATATTAAAGTTGTCTTTTCGGCGACTTAATTGTCTTCTTTTTGTCTGTTTACTAGTTAATAGAACTTAGTAATAGCCTAGATCGAATGTTATAAGTAAAACCAAGAACCTAAATCATTTTTTATGGAGGGTAATGACTGTAAACGATCAAGCTCAAGACTTAACCAGTATCTTAACTGAGATACTTGCCGAAAAGTCGACTAAAAACTTAGACCACAGACATCGTCGTCGCTTAGAAATAATTCTGCGGAGTCATTTAGGTCAATCCCAAGTAGAGATTTGTTCGGCTTTAGGTTGTTCCAAAGATATGGCTCGCTATTGGATGGCGATCGCCAAAAAACCGCAAAGCGATTCTTGGCAAGATACCTGTGTTGGTAGACCCAAAAGGGTTAACGATGAATATCTCCAGCGTCTTCAGGAGTTAGTAACCAGTAGTCCAAAAGATCACGGTTACGCTTTCAAACGTTGGACAGCCAAATGTTTGAGTCAGCACTTAAGCACAGAATTAGGTATTGAAATTAGCGATCGCCATGTTAATCGGTTACTCAAGCAAATGGGTCTATCGACCAAAAATTCTCAGCACCCTGCAAGTTCCGATGAATCTTCCTCTAGCAACTCAAAACCAGGACGAATTACGATCCAAGACCTCAATCCAGCTGCCTATTCTCAATTAAATGATTCACTATGGTGGTTTCAAAACCAGATTTAGACCCAAAATTTATTCAGCAGTCTTTAAATCATCTTTTATCAGAATCTCAACTTCAGCAATTTTTATCACAATTAGAAATCATTGAGCCAAATCCAGGAGAACTGTTTTGGCATTTTGACCGCATAGAAGCCGGAATTTACCTAATTTTGACGGGTAAAGCCAGATTAATCGATCATGAAGATAATTTGATTGCTTCGATATCCCAAGGTTGGCTAGGACAAATCGACTTGTTTGTTGAATCTGGTTGGCAACCGTACAGTCTCAGAGCTTCTTTAGGCTTAACGCTAGCTTATTTAGATACTAAATCAGCAAAATTTTGGCTAGAGACTCATCCCCAGCTACAGGAACATATTTATCGCCAGGGAGAAAAATGGGACTTACTGATGTTGTGTCATCAAGTCAGTGGCTCAAAGTCCGTTGAAGATCTCTTGCCAATCTTGCCGTTATTAGCAACAGAGCAACTAGAGCCAGGCATTTTATCACCTCACTTGGCTGAAAAGAAGCACTTGTGGCTCCTGCGTCAGGGGGAAATGGTTCACGGTTCGGGTCTAAAGTTAGCCCCAGGTCAACTTTACGATAGAGAATTCTTACCAACCGAGGGAGAATGGCTAATTACCAAACCCACTCAGCTATATCTTCTGGAAGATAATCTTCCCGAAACAATCAAAGCCAAATCCTCAATCAAAACGCAAAACACTGGTTCGGCACTTAAAATTGCCCCTCTTCAGACAGTAATTCCTGAAGCACAAGCTGCTCCAGAGACTCAATCGCTGCCCTATTTCCCTAGTCCCACAGTAAAAATTGCTCATTGGTGGCAACAATCCTCAAGACGTTATCCTTTTCTTAAACAACACAGTAATTCCGATTGTGGAGTGACTTGTTTGGTCATGATTAGCAAATATTGGGGTAAAAACTTCAGTATTAACCAATTAAGGGGAGTGGCTAATGTAGATCGTTCAGGAGCTTCCATTAAAGGTTTAATTACTGCCGCCGAATCTGTCGGCTTTATGGTTAGACCGCGTAAAGCAGATTTATTAGCGCTCCAAAGTCAAGAATTGCCAGCGATCGCCCATTGGGCAGGAAATCACTATGTGGTGGTTTATCAAGTTACTAAACGGCAAGTAATTATTTCTGATCCCGCGATCGGTAGACGTATTCTCAGTCGCCAAGAGTTTGTCGCTGGTTGGACTGGTTATACTTTGCTACTGACACCAACAGCCAAGTTTGAACAAGCACCAGAAACAAAGGCAAGTCTCTGGAAATATGGCAAAATACTCCAGCCCTATCAACTAGTTATACTCGAAATTTTTGCTGCCTCCTTCATCATTCAAATTGTTGGATTATTTTCGCCTATATTCACCCAAATTTTGTTAGATCGGGTAGTGGTACAACGTAGTGTCCCCACCTTGATTGCGGTAGGAACGGGTTTGCTCATTTTTAGAATTTTTCAGGTAGTAATTTCGACCCTACGACGTTATTTGCTCTATCACACTGCTAATAGGTTAGATTTATCGCTGATTGTCGGATTTATCAGCCATACCTTTAATCTGCCCTTAAACTACTTTGAAACTCGTTATGTCGGCGATATTACTTCCAGAATCAACGAAAATCGTAAAATTCGCAGTTTTCTAACGGGAGATGCCATCACTACAGTCTTGGATGTTTTAAGCCTGTTTGTCTATCTTGCTTTAATGTTTTGGTATAGCTGGAAATTATCTCTATTGACTTTAGTTATCGTACCTATATTTGCCGTGGTAACGGTTTTTGCCACGCCGTTTCTGGTTAGAGTATCTCGTGAAAGTTTTAATGCCAGTACTAAAGAAAAAAGCTACCTCATTGAAGGTTTGACGGGGATTAGTACGATCAAGTCTATGGGAGTAGAACAGACAGTTAGGTGGCGTTGGGAAGATTTGATCAATGAGTCAATTCGGATTACTTTTTCGGGACAGATGATTCAAGAACGGGTGGAATTATGTACTTCTTTAATTGAAACCACTATTTCTAGCGTGTTATTAATTTTTGGAGTTTGGCAAGTAATTCAAAATCAACTGACTATTGGGCAATTAATTGCTTTTAACATGCTGGTGGCGAATGTAATTAGCCCGCTCAAAAGGATGATTACCCTGTGGAATAATTTTCAAGAAATTAGAATTGCGATTGAACGTACTGATGATGTCATTAACACCGCAGCTGAGACAGGATTATCAGGAGAAAATTTAGTTCCTCTGCCACCAATCAAGGGGGAAATTCGGTTTGAAAATGTCACTTTTCGCTACGACTTAGAAAGCCAGACCAATACGATTGAAAACCTCAGTTTTGAGATTCAGTCAGGACAAACCATTGCCCTGGTAGGACGCAGTGGTTCGGGCAAAACCACTATTTCTAAACTGTTACTGGGACTTTATGCTCCTGTTCAGGGAAAAATTACCATTGACGGCTATGACATTAATAAAATCTCGCTCAAATCCCTCAGACAGCAAACAGGAGTGGTGAATCAAGATACATTCTTGTTCGGGGGAACGATTTTAGAAAATCTCACCATTGGTCATCCTAATGCTAGCCAAGGGGCGATCGAAGAAGCTGCTCGTCTGGCTGGAGCTGCGGACTTTATTGACGAGCTACCCCTCAAATATGGTTCGCAAGTGGGAGAAGGTGGCGGATTACTTTCTGGGGGACAACGGCAACGTTTGGCGATCGCCCGCGCTTTATTAGGCAAGCCTCGTTTACTAGTTCTCGATGAAGCTACTAGCAATTTGGATGCAGAATCAGAACGAATTATTCAAAATAACTTAAATACTATTTTAAAAAATCAAACTACTTTAGTGATTGCTCATCGTCTTTCTACCGTACGCAAGGCAGATTTAATTTTAGTCATGGATCGCGGAGTATTGGTCGAAAGCGGGACTCATGATGAATTAATGGCTCAACGGGGTCAGTATTTCCATCTTAATCAACAACAGTTAGCGATCGCTAATTAAAATTCCCATAATTATTTGAATAAATTGTTAAATTCGCCATGAAACAAATTGAAAACTACACTGCAATTGTTGAGTCTAATCAGCCTAAAGAAATTAAAATTTTGCTGGTAGACGATCAGAGTTTTGCACGGCGTTTCGTGAGTAAATTAATTGAAACTGCCAATCATCTGAAAATTATCGGCACGGCAGATAATGGTCAAGAGGCGATCGCTTTAGTCGAATCACTACAGCCAGATGTGGTTCTAATCGATTTAGAAATGCCCGAAATGGATGGAGTTACCGCCACCGAAATTATTGTTAAGCGTTTTCCTGGCTGTAAAGTTTTGGTGCTGAGTTCCCACGAAGATGGAGAATATCTCCAAAATGCCCTGTGTGCTGGGGCAACAGGCTACTTACTCAAGGGCAGTTCGGCACAGGAGTTAACTAACGCTATTACCTCCGTTCGCCAAGGTTATACGCAATTGAGTCCAGGTTTATTGGCAAAAGTTCTTACTCCCAAAGTTGAGATAGTTGTCGATCAAGA
Source organism: Pleurocapsa minor HA4230-MV1 (assembly GCA_019359095.1). Classification (NCBI taxonomy): domain Bacteria; kingdom Bacillati; phylum Cyanobacteriota; class Cyanophyceae; order Pleurocapsales; family Pleurocapsaceae; genus Pleurocapsa; species Pleurocapsa minor. The sequence goes on from JAHHHZ010000021.1 coordinate 20,203, forward strand.
GCAATTGCCACCAGCAGTAACCAGCGAGAGTAACTGGGCAGAATCTACTCGCGAAGGAGTCGAAACCCTACCGCGAGTTTCTTTGCGAGCTTTGCTTTATTTGTTGATTGGCTTAACAGTTGTGATGATACCCTGGATAACTTTTGCCAAAGTGGATGAAATTGGTGCGGCCAAGGGCAAATTAGAGCCTCAAGGAAAAATTGTGAGGCTAGATGCTCCCGTGAGTGGTGCGGTGATGTCCATTGCAGTTCGAGAAGGAGACAAAGTTACCCCAGGACAACAGCTCGTTAAATTAGAGTCGGAACTGGTTAACGCTGAACTAAGTCAGCAACTACAAAAATTACAGGGACAACAAAATCAACTAAATCAATTACAATTACTCAAAAATCAACAGTCAATCTCGCTGCAAACCCAAAAACAGCAAAATCAGGCACAGCAGTTTGAAAAAGAAGCTTTAATCGCTCAAGCCAGAGAAAATCTGTCTTCTCTCAAAGCCAACTATGGCAATCAACTAGCGGAAAAACAAGCCCAGATAGAACAAGCTCAAGGTGCAATTAAAGCTAGCCAGTCTGCTCATAAAGTGGCAAAAATTAAATGGCGCAAAGCGATCGAAAAAGTACCCCGTTATCGAGATGCTTTTGAGCAGGGAGCGTTATCTCAAGATTTATTAGCAGAAGCAGAACAAACCGCCCAAGAAAGTAGTGAAAATCTCAATCAAACTCAAGCTGAAATTGCTCAGGCTCAATCGCGCTATCAAGAGCAGAATCAGGGTTATAGCAAATTACGTCAGCAAACAGCAGGAGAAATTGACCAAGCTGCTTTACGTTATCAAGAACAGCAACGAGGTTTGCAATCTTTGGTCGAGGCTAATAATCTAGCGGGATTAAAAATTATCGAAGAATTAAAAAATACTGAATCTCAAGTTATTACCCTCAAAGGAGAAATTGCTCAAACCGAAAGTTTGATTAAAGGTTTAAATTATCAATTGCAGCAACGGACGATTTATGCTCCTGTCGAAGGTACAGTTTTTGAATTACCGATCGCTAAACCAGGTGCGGTGGTGCAGCCAGGACAAACAATCGCCCAAATTGCTCCTAAAAATGTGCCATTAGTTTTACGTGCCAGAATGAGTAGTAACGAGAGCGGGTTTCTCAAAGTGGGCTTACCTGTAAAACTTAAGTTTGATGCCTATCCATTTCAAGACTATGGTATTGTGCCTGGTCGTTTAACTTGGATTTCTCCTGATTCGAGAGTTAAGCCGAGTTCTAGTTCATCTTCATCGACAGATAATACGTCTGAATCTAATCAGCCTGGAGAATTTTACGAACTAGAGATTGAATTAACCCAAAATTATATTCAGCATGGCGATCGCCGAGTTCTGTTGACTCCAGGACAGACTGCTGCTGCTGAAATTGTCATTCGTCAACGTCGTTTAGCGGATATTTTTCTCGCTCCATTTAAAAGTTTAAAAAAGGGTGGTATTCAGCTTTAATAGACCAAGAGTCTTTAAATTGAACTGAGAATGCCAGAACAGATCCCGATTAGCCCAGAGGAAATTATTCAACAAATAAAGTTTTCTCGTCTAATGCCTAAAATTTCCCAAGAAATTGCGAGGCGGAAAATTATTAGCGAAACTGCTAAAGCCCAAAATATTATCCTCAGTGAATTAGAAATACAGCAAGCAGCAGACAGTTTTCGCCTGAAAAATAACCTTTCTAGTTCTCAGGCGACTTTAGATTGGCTAGAAAAATATGGTTTATCGATTGAGGAATTTGAACAACTTATCTATGACAATTCCCTCTCGTTAAAATTAGCTCAACATTTATATAGCGATCGCGTTGAATCATATTTTTATGAACATCAGCTAGATTATACCAAAGCGACAATTCATGAAGTAATTCTCCCCAACTTCGACTTGGGAATGGAACTTTTCTATGGAATTCAAGAACAAGAATTTAGTTTCTGGGATGTCGCCCATCAATATATTCAAGAACCAGAATTACGTTATCGTGGGGGCTATCGAGGCTGTTTAAAAAGAAATGAATTCAAGCCAGCAGTTTCTATGGCAGTATTCGCTGCTCATCCCCCACAAGTTCTTAAGCCAATTGTCATTGATAAGCAAACATATCTAATTTTTGTTTCGGAAATTATTCAACCAAAACTAGATAGCGAAATGCGTTATCTAATTATTACTGATTTGTTTAACCAATGGCTCCAAGAACAAATAAAACAAATACTCTAGGAAAATAATGGCCACAATGCAGCTAAGATATACTCTTAAGCTGACTGGTTACTACCTTCAGTTTTAAAGGGCGATCGCCTCGCATAACATTAAACTGAAGACTTTTATTTAAGCCGCTTTCGTCAACTATTGACTGTAGCTGTTCTGCATCATTAATTACCTGTCCATCAATAGCGGTAATTACATCTCCCAAGCGCAAGCCCGCTGCTTCGGCAGGAGTATTGGGTAAAACCCGCAAGATTAAAACACCTTCGACTTCAGGCAGAGCAAAGGGAGAGTTGGGGTTACTATTATTTTGTCGGGCTAATTCTGGAGTAAGAGTGCGCATCTGCACCCCCACATAAGGATGAGGAACTTGTCTGCCCGCAGCCAGGGTAGCAGCAATGGTTTTTGCTTGATCGATGGGAATTGCAAAACCAATGCCGTTGGCATCGGGGCGGATTGCGGTATTGATGCCGATTACTTCCCCTCGTCCATTTAATAATGGGCCGCCAGAGTTTCCTGGATTGATGGCGGCATCAGTTTGGAGGAAGTCAATTCGTTTATCGGGGATACCTACTTGGGCTGAAGAACGAGCTAAAGTACTAATAATTCCTAAAGTTACGGTGTTATTTAAACCGACGGGATTGCCTACAGCGATCGCCCAATCTCCAACTTGAACCTGAGCGGAATTGCCTAAAGGGGCAATGGGTAAATCTCCCGCAGGATTTTCAATCTTAACTACGGCTAAATCGGTAACTTCATCAGTACCTTTAACTACTGCGACAAATTCTCGCCCGTCTTTAAGGGTAACCGTCACTCGATCTGCCCCACTAACGACATGAGCATTAGTTAAAATGATGCCGTCTTTTTGGGTGATAAAACCTGAACCCTGTCCTCGAACCTGTCTTTCTCTTGGTAGTTGTGCGCCAAAGCGATCGCCAAAAAATTCACGGAAAAAAGGGTCTTCAAATAAAGGCTCAGCTTGACTGGCGATCGTTCTTTCGGTATCAATGCGCACTACCGCAGGCCCTGTATTGGCTACTGCTGCTGCGACAAAGCTACTGGAACTAATAGCTGTGGGTGCTTGTGCCTGAACTGATTCGACTTGAGGGGCAATTGGTTGATTATTGGAAGTGCTGTCTAGGGCTAAGGTATAAGCTTTAGAAGACATCACTCTAACAGTACTAAAAGTCAAAATAACTCCTAAAAAAAGCGCTGTAGCGTGGCTAGCCACTTTAGCTAGAAATCTCTTGTTTTTCATTATTGATTAACTTCTATTAATTTAATTATTGATGCTTTCTTATCATAGCTCGACTATAGATTGGACATCTGAGTTCCTCTAGTCATCATTAGACTGTAGTTTGCTTGGCGCTACTTCTACTTATCAGCTGATATTACGCATCGGCTAATTTACTCTATAGTTTTGACTTGGGGACTTGGGGACTTGGGGACTTGGGGACTTGCCCTAAAGGATATGCCCTAAAGGACTAGCTTCGCGTCGCGTAGCGGTATCTCCAACTATGCGACTTGTCCTAAAGGATACTGCTCCGCATATGCCGCTTAGTTCGGTAGACAAGTGCTTTAGCACTAGCCCTAAAGGATTAGCTCGCAAGCTCGCGTCCTTCGCGTCGGGGACTTGGGGCAATAATTATCTCCCTATCTCCCTATCTCCCTATCTCCCTATCTCCCAGTCTCCCTACATATTGTAATTACTAACTTTTCTCTGCGTAACGTCAGTTATCAGCTAATAAAAGCGATAAACTGATTTGCAATAAGCCTAGATGGTCGATCTTGTTGATGATAAATAATTCTCTATCCCCCAACGCTTACGCAATTGATTTTGGTACGAGCAATACAGCGATCGCCCGTTGGAATTTAGCTACTGGTAAAGCTGAACTGGTTAAGCTCCCTAACTTGTCTCAGCAGCTTGGTTCTCAACCCCCTTTGATTCCTAGTTTGCTTTATGTAGAAGATGCAGCAGCAGGAAAAGTGATCGTCGGACAGGCTGTGCGCGATCGCGGTTTGGATTTGGCTAGTGATACACGTTTTTTTGCTAATTTTAAACGGGGTATTGGCACGGAAATTCAAGGTTTTTTACCTGAACTGGACGGAGTTAAGGTTTCTTTTGAGCAGGTGGGAGCATGGTTTTTAGGGGAATTGCTTACCAGTCTTCAGCAAACAGCAGGGGAGGTTAAATCTTTAGTCTTGACTGTTCCTGTAGATAGTTTTGAATCCTATCGTCTTTGGTTGATGGAGGTGTGTCAGTCTTTAGAGGTGGAGCAGATTAGTATTTTGGATGAGCCAACGGCTGCTGCTTTGGGTTATACAGCTGCCGATCGTCAGTCTTTACTCGTGATTGATTTTGGTGGGGGAACGCTGGATTTATCTTTGGTACAGTTGTCTGCTGGGGTTGCTACTCGCGGTTATTTGCTCAAATGGGGTCAAAGAATGTTGGGGCAAAATGCTGCTCAACCAAAAAATACGGCCAAGGTAATTGCTAAGGCGGGAGATAATTTGGGTGGTGCAGATCTGGATAATTGGCTGGTGGATTATTTTGTCGCCACTCAATCTTTAGAGAAATCTAGTTTAACTACTCGTTTAGCAGAAAGACTTAAAATTCGGCTTTCTACGGTGACTGAAGCCAAAGAGGTTTATTTTGATGATGAAACCTTGGAAACTTACGAACTGAGTTTAGATCGCGATCGCTTTGAGCAGATTTTGACTCAACAAGGTTTGCTTAATCGGCTTGATAATCTGATGGAGCAGTTATTACAACAGGCTAAACGCCAGGGAATCACCGCCACAGACATTGACGCTGTATTGCTGGTAGGGGGATCAGTACAAATACCTATAGTACAGGATTGGATTAGAAAATATTTTGATGAAGTTCAGATAAAGCATCAACTTCAGTTTGAAGCGATCGCCATCGGTGCTTTGCAAGTATCTCAAAGTACTGAGGTGCAGGACTTTCTTTATCATAGCTATGGTATTCGTTATTGGAATCGTAAAACTAATCGTCACGACTGGCATCCGATCGTCGAGAAGGGACAGCCTTATCCTATGGCTCAAGTAACAGAGTTAGTTCTGGGTGCTTCTACTCCCAATCAAAGCAGTATTGAAGTGATTATTGGCGAACTTAGTAGCGACACTAGTACCGAAGTCTTTTTTGATGGCGATCGCCTAGTTACGCGCACGGTGACCAATCAAGAGCAGATCGTACAACCCTTAAACGATAGTGAGGGAGCAAGGTCTATTGCTCAGCTCGATCCTCCAGGAAATCCTGGTAGCGATCGCCTAAAACTATTATTCAGTATTAATACTCAGAGATATTTATGTATTACCATTGAAGACTTGTTGACACAAGAATCTTTACTGAAGAATTACATAGTGGTGAAGCTAAATTAAGAAAACATACTGTAATATGTACTTATGTGAAAGTAACCAGGAGTAAAAACTATGTTTTTCAGCAATTTACGTCATATCTGCATATTTAGAGGTTTAATGGCTCATTCATCAAAGTTTAGAGCCTAATCAAATTGTCTCAATTGATATACTTCCATTTAGCTGATTATTGCTAATTCATACTTTCATCCCCAGGATAAAAAATTAATACTACATTTTAGTTTCTTGGTATTTTTGCTTATTTGCATCAAATATAAATATTAATCGTAAATAAAGTTTAAAGTATTGCAGTTGAGTAAATACCCTTCCCCCAAAAAAGATCTAGCAGAAACAGCAATGGATCATTCGCAAGTCAATATACTAAATATTCCCATCGACAGTATAGGTATGTGTGAGCTGCTCGATGAATTAAAGCATGGCGGAGTAGTCTTTACTCCGAATGTAGACCATCTAATGAAGCTGCAAAAAGACCTTGAATTTTATCAAGTCTATCAGGATGCCGATTACCGAGTATGTGACAGTCAGCTGATCATGTATGCTGCTCGTTTTTTAGGTCAGCCAATTCAACAAAAAGTTTCAGGTTCGGATCTATTTCCCGCTTTTTATCACCGCTATAGCCAAGACGAAAGCGTCAAAATTTTCTTGCTAGGTGGCTTGGCAGGAGTTGCAGCCAAAGCTAGTCAGCGGATTAATGCCAAAGTAGGACGCAACATGGTAGTAGGTACCTATTCACCTCCCTTGGGCTTTGAAAGCGATCCTGTCGAGTGTGGGAAAATTATTGAAATTATTAATCGTTCTGGTGCCAACGTTTTAGCGGTGGGAGTTGGCGCACCCAAACAGGAAAAATGGATTGGTCAATATCGTTTAAGTTTGACTGAAATTAAAACTTTTTTGGCGATTGGCGCGACCATCGATTTTGAAGCGGGTAATCTGCGTCGCGCTCCTGTTTGGATGAGTTCGGCAGGATTAGAGTGGCTTTATCGTCTGCTGTGCGAGCCTGGTAGACTTTGGAAGAGATATTTAATCGACGATCTCGGTTTCTTTGTGCTAATTTTTCGCCAGAAGCTTCAGATGAACCGTGAACAAGAAAGCTATCTTCGCAAGAAAAATCTATTTGAATCTAGGTAAGATAATCGCTGTGAAAATCAGTGTGTAATTGGAGTTAATTGTGATGATGGTTAATTAATTTGAACTTAATATTTAGTTAATCAATATTACCTTGTTCACAGTAGTTTTACTGACATATCTAGTTAAGATTTGGCTTGGTGATTAAATCAGTTATCCACCTTAACCTTAATTTTAATGTGATACTTAATTGTAAATTTAGCTTTATATTATGGTCTATTTATTGTAAATAAGACATAATTAAAATCTAGGGATGTGTAGGGGAGAAATTAAAATGTTTGAAAGAATACTGTTAGCAGCTGTAATTACTTTTTGTGTTTATCTGTTTTTGAATTTGGGTAGTGAATCTTCAAGTACCCCCTCAATTAATGCTGAACAGGGAGCAATTTCAGGATTTGCTCATCAAATTGCGTCCATTTATGGTTAAGAAATGATTTCAAGCAGGTAGCTAATAATTACAAAAATATTATAATAATTGTCGACAGCTATTCTTAAACAATAGAATTAAAGACCAGTTGTAGGCATTTTTTATTGCCAACTTTGTAATTGCTCGCGATAACTTCTAAGTTGATGAGATAGACGATCGCGCTTAGTTTCAAATCCAGCAGCGATCGCAATTGAACTAATTCCTGTTAGTAAGCCGACTACCCATTTGAGAAAAGAGTAGGTGAAGATTAAAATAATTAGTTGATATAAGACGGTTAAAACCAGAGTAATTGTGCCAGTAAACAAAAAGGCTCTAATTCTTAAACCTAAACCGCTTAAAATCAAGCCAAAGGCGATCGCTCCAGTGATAATTCCTGGTTGCTCAAACAAGGCAGAGATGCAGAAGATACTGCTTCCCAAGAGACGCAAGTAGTGACGTAGTTGGCGATGGTGTTGTAGATCTCGATCGAATTGAGCCAGATATAAAATTGAAAAGCTAATCATTCCCGCCACGAGAATTAACTGGGTGTCATGTTGGACTATTAGTCGAATGGCAAACCAGTTGAGTAATCCCAGGCTGATATAACTCCAGCGAATATTCTTTTGAGCGTAAGCAATCCGCAGATAAAATAGAGCCGTAATTACTAAACTAAGATTAGAAATATTTTCGGCTGTAATTAGCGCCATCAAAGCAGGAATAATTAAGGCGGTGCGTTGCCAGGGAGTCGCTCGCCAACCAAAGTTTGACCAGGGTATTTGATAGATTAATAATGCCACAGCACAGGTAAAAACAAGCCGCCAAGGATCAAAAAGACTCAATTGGCTGATAATTAGGCGACTATAAACTAAGGTGGCCCAAATTTCGACTAAGCCGACATATACCCACCAGTCAGAGATTACTCCGCCGTAAAACGACGGAGCCTGCTCTGACCGTTGGTCACTATTTTGTTGTGCAGCAGGATCGGCATCTCTACCCTGAATTACAGCATAAGCACCGAGACAAAAACCAGTAGCGATACTCACAGCAATCAAACGAGGAGCATTGGTTTCAATTGCGATTCCCGCAGCGATAATTTTTAAAATACTGCTCATTGCCCAATGGAGATGAGCGATCGCCACTACTTGAGCTAAGCTGAGATTAAATAGAGTGGTTAACCCGCGTTGTCGATACCACCAAGCCAACAAACGGTAGCTAAAAGCGATCGCTGCTGCCACTAAGCTGAGAATCGTTAAACTATCCGCAGCCGAGCTAAACTGGATTTGAGCAATAACTAATTCATAAATACCGCCAGAGATACCTGCAAAGCCAAGATATTTAACTAGCCGATTAATTTGAACATTACTTGGTTGGGTATTAATGAGGATCGAAGCAACACCCAGGGTTAATAATCCCGTATAGGCGTTAAAGGATGATAGTCGCCAGAAAATGCCCCAGGCTACATATACCAATGGGATATAGGATAAATTTAACTTTGCCCAGGGTGTATTAGATCGATCTAATAAGACGACAATCACCAAGGCGATTAAGCCGAGAACAATATTGCTAGTAGCCAAAACTAAACTACTGCTGACAAACAGCCTAACTAATCCCCCAGCGACAATTGCCCACAGCCACGTGATGGTATATAAAACTAGGTTGTTAGGTGATTGACGATAGCGCCATAAAATAGCACCCGTGAGTAAAGCAGTATTGAAAAGATAATGTCCAAAATAGCGATCGATTTTTAGACTAGGCAGCAGGAAAGATAAAGCGCTGATAATGATTAATTCGATCGCAATTAAAACAATCGCCCAATAGTCTGCTGCTTGAAGATATTTACTAACCAGTTTAAAGTTTTGAGTTTCCCTACCTACTCCTAAAATACCAAAGGCGGTGCGCTGGGAAATATAGCCAAATTTAGGTGTATCACTAGATTTTAACAGCCATAAGCGGAGCTGATATAGCAAGAGAATAATTATGCTCTCAACAGATAACCATTGTCGATAATCGTTCAAACTATTACCAATAACCAGCTCAAATAAACTGGCAACCAGAGCGATCGCCAAACCTAAATGAATTACCATTACCCTCAGACGACGCAGGTTAAAGGCATTGACAAACATCAATCCTGTGGCGATGAATAAGCCGATCGATCTAGCTGCCAAATGCTCGAATAGCAATATTTGAACCAGGATCAGGGCAATACAGCTAATTGTGCTAGCCAAACGGCGTTGCTTCAGATTGGGAGTATATTTGGCGATTAAAGATAACATTCCTGGTACAGCGAGCCAAATTAACCCCCAAACAGCGGAATTAGCCGATAGAAAAGAGGTATAGCTAATAGCACTTAAAAACAAACCAAAATACCAGCAGCTTTGCTTAGTTAGCGTCAAAATTTGACTACGCTGTTGTCTGATCTGAGTCAGATAAAAACCCCACTCAATCAGCGTCAAAATAAGCAAAATAATGCTCCAGTCAGTTCGATCTAAGTTAGGGAACACAACGGCGATCGCATTAACTAGGGTAATCAATCCTAACAGGTGAGTACAATAAACAAGACTGCTTCTCATTGGCTGACGAATTCGGGCAACATAGCCCAAAGTAAGAGTTGATAACAGTAAATTTAGCGATCGCCAAGTAGGATTAGCTAAACTCAGACAGGTTAAACCAACACCCAGAATTAGAGTTAAATATTCGCTATATAGCGCTAACTGAGTTTTCTGCTGCTTATATAGCCAATCAGCAATCAGCACGAACAAGATTACATAAGGAAATAGCGTCAAACCAAAGACAGATTCAGGAAAATAATCAGTCTTACTCACCGCCACAGACAGATCTAAAGCTTGGTTGCGTAAACCGTCGGGAATTAATTCTTTGCAGACATAAAGAGTTTGTAAACCAATCAGAAAAAGTGCAGTTAAATCTAACTTGCGCCAATATAAAGTTAAACGTTGGCTAAATAGATTAATCGCCAGAACACTAATGCCTACGGTTTGCCAGAAATAGAGGGATGAATTTAATAACCCCGCATTAATTGAAACCAACCAGCTAGCGACAAAAAGCATGATGCAGAGAATTTTGCCAACTTTGCCCAAAAAAGCATTAGTAATTGCTACTGATTTACGTTTTAAGGCGATCGCTTTAGTTTTTCTCGCTTGATTTAAATAGATTACCGCAATTAACCAAGCAAAAATGGCGATCGCCAAACTGTAATTAGGTAGAGAAGCGGTAGCGCTAATTAAAATTCTGGCTAGCAATAATGACCATGCTGCCAACACAAACAGTAACCCAACGACGGGATATTTACGCCGTGGCAATAAAAATTGAGCGTGAATCCAGCAAATAATTCCGATTGCGCCATAAATAGCTAATAAAGGAAAATAAGGAATTCGCCAGCCAAACTGTAAATAGCTCAACAGCCAAAAGAGTAGTCTTAGCCACACCAGTCTTTGACTGCGTTTAAAAGAAAGATAGCTAGCAGCAGTCAAGCTAATGACAGCAACGGCGATAGTTGCCCATTCTAAGAAATTTCGCCCCAACCCTAAATGACTAATTGCCCAAAAGTTAATCGGAATTAATAAAATCGCGATCGCCGTTAAAGTTTGAGATGTCAATTTTACATCTTTCCCCGTCCAAAACCCAACGCCCCAAAACCCCAGCGTATAAACCAAAAGCACTAAATATTGTCCTAGGTTGGGGAAACTCTGCCATTGATTAGCAGCCAATACTCCCGAAGAAACTACCACTAGGAAAATGCCCAGAAATAATAGCCAACGAATACTTAATTCAGCTAAAAAACTCTGAAAAACCCTTTGCAAGACGTGAGGCGCAGTGGCTCGATCTAAAACCTGCCTTTGATTACCCAGATCGCTAATTTCTGCTGCAACAGGAATAGATTCAACAACTTCGCGAATCGGTAAAACACAACTTAAACGATTACGGGCAATCTTTTTAACCTGTTCTGGGCTAATTAAACCCAAGCGTAACCATTCCTCCAAACCCTGAAGTAATTCTGGCTGATTAGCATCGACGTATATTTCTATATAGCGATCGCGAAGCGAGTCCTTTAGGGTACCCGAAGGGTAATCGCGCTTAAATTCAGCGCTAGAATCCTGGTAATCGCCATTCTCAGACATAAGAAACGTGTCCTTAATTTACGCTTCATTTATATCTTATATTTATTGCCAATATTGGTAATTTACTTTGCCAGCAAAAATTAATGGAGGACAAAGAATTAGGCTAACCTCAATCTCGATCCTCCAAATATTACTTATTACTGTTTTTACGGTTAAACAAATGTTAAACGTAGTTTTGCGGTACTTGAGAATTTGACGCTCTGGTATCACGTACTGGTCTAGGTTTTTTTGCCCCTGCGGTGGCACCAATCAAAGATGCAACTAACCCCAAGAGTGAACCAGCAATAAAAGACCAAGCTGCTTTAGTCGATACATCAGCAACCTCTCTTAATTGACTGTTTGAGACATTGGGAACTTGATTTGGCACGGCTGGCCCTCCAGGCTGCTGCACCTGATTTAAGACCTCTCCTGCATTAGATGCTGCCACACCAAATGCTCCAGTTACTCCACTTGCCAATAGCCAGGCGCTGATCGCCAAAGTAGTTGCCCACAAGATTAACCCCTGAAGTAAAGCACTTTTGCGGTTCATCGGCGCAGAGCCAGCAGCAGCGACCCAACTACCAATAAACAATGCCAATAGCAGACTAACAATTGACCAAATACCGATACCGACGGCACCACCCGTTTCACCAACGGTCAAGCCAATCGCAGCACCCAAGGCGCTTAAAATTAGCTGAGTTGCGATCGCCACAAATATACCACCGATAATTGGCCCCCATCTAATTCGGTCTCGATCTTCAGCGATCGCAAATGTTTCAACTACTCTATTAGTATTTGTTCCTGGTTCTGTATAAGCCATAACGATATATCTCTTAATTTTGCTCGTGAATTATATTCCTATTAGGTTGTGAATTAATTAGACTTACTTTTTATTTGTAATATCCATTTATCTAAGCTAGTAAACCTTTAAAGATGAAAGATTTACTCAAGTAAGCTCAACAACCGAGTTCATAGATTTTGTCGCTAGAAAGTAAGTTTAAAAACTTAATTTAGGTGCTAGTAAAATTTGCTGTAGTGCGAATAATCTATGCTCCTTTTTTTTGATTAGGAATAATCACTATAATGTCTTATTCTGCTTAACTATTTCGTCGATCTTAAGGTAGATATTGCTCGAAGCGCAAAATGCTTGTAAAGCTCTTTTTATATAGCTTATACTCATTTTATTTGAAAACCATCCTTAAGACTGACGTAATAATTTAACCGCGATTTTGAGCAAGGCAAAAATAAATTTTACAGCGCATTTCAGTTACCTATTACTTATTACTTATTACCTATTACCCATTACCCATTACCCATTACCCATTACTTATTACCTTTAGAGCCTAATATGTTCGAGCTTCTGACGTGGGTTAAAGTTACTAGCCTGTTGAAGTTTTTGATAATATTCTTGTTCTACTTCACTTAAATCTTTAGGGGTAACTATCTTCAACGTCACCATTAAATCGGTACGCTGCATACTCGGTTTCCACCAGCCTTTACCCTTAAGCCTTAAAGATTGCCCTGAGTCTACACCAGCAGGAATTTTCATCGCTACCTTACCATCAGGAGTTGGTACAGTAATTTCTGCACCTAAGACTGCTTCTTCAGGAGTTATGGGTATTTCAGCAGCCAAATTTTCTCCTTGAAACTTAAACAAAGGATGAGGCAATAGTTCAATATTGAGATATAGATCTCCTCGTTGTCCCGAAACAGAGCTAGATGGGCCTTTCCCTTTAATCTTTAAACGACTTCCTGACTTAGCACCAGAGGGAATCCTCACCTTAACTGTCTCATTACCCAAGACAAACTGTTTCTCTGTACCATTAAAAGCTTCTGAAAAAGAAAGTTTAACTGAACCCTCACTATCGGGAGGAGGCATATTACTGTAGCCAGTACTAGCACCAGTTGAAGTTCGATAGCTTGTAGTGCCACGTCCTACACCGCGACCTAACATTTCGTTGATAAAATCTTCAAAACTGCCATATTGACCAAAATCAAAATCGCCAAAATCTACGTTTACTCCAGGATTGGCAGATCTTGCGTAAGTACCTGTTGAATTGCCTGTTGAAGTGCCTGGCTGACCCATGTTTGACCAATATTGACCGTATTGATCGTACTTGCGACGCTTATCAGGGTCTGACAAAACCTCTTGTGCTTCGTTAACTTCCTTGAAACGAGCTTCCGCCTGTTTGTCTCCCGAATTGAGGTCAGGGTGATATTTGCGGGCTAATTTACGATAGGCTTGCTTTATCTCATCAGAACTAGCATTTTTGCCGATCCCTAGTACTTGGTAATAATCTTTAAAGTCGTTGACAGCCATAGGCTTTAATTGATCTTTATTCAACTAAGAATTTATTTTCTTAACCCAGAATAACTACAAATTCTTTTTTTCTGCACTTTTATATTCTAACTGCGGTCGGCAAAATCGCGATCGCAATTATGTTGATTTAATTACCTAAATTTGGCTAGTTAACTTAAAACATTCTGACTCGAACTTGGTCAAAAATCAAATTTTACAATTTTTACAATTTACAATTAAGGCGATTGCAGTGACGCTTAGATATATTTTCCCGAGAAAACGTCCTTAACAACAAATTGCCAAGAGCATATTTGGTTAATAATACTCTTGACTCTTTAGTTTTTATTTTCGACTTAAAAACTAGCTAATTGCGCGGAAATTAATTGGAATGATTTTCGCGATGCTTGAATTTTAGACGCTTACTTTTTCTTTAGACCATACACCATTTTCGTCTTCGTCATATTTATCTTTAATGGCTGCCCAAGCTTGATGTTCGGCACTGGTTTCGTCGTTGGTTTCATCCAAAGCTGCATTGTAGCTAGCAATAAAGTCTTGCTGTGCTGCTTCTGATAAGTGAGAACGAATTTCAGGAGATAGATCTGTTACATCGTTACATTTACCGAGACAAGGACGGGGTAGGATTGAATCATTAACATGGATCTCTTCACCGCCAGCACTTTCAATCAATAGCTGATATTCACCAGATTTATCAGTAGGAACTTCTGCCATGAGCAAAAATTCTCCAGCTTTAACACGAGTTTCATAAACCGCAGCCTTCTCTTTAGGCATCCCTAGAGTAGCTAAAGCCGAAGCTAATCCCGCACCAGCACTACCAGCGATCGCCCCACTAGCTGCTCCTAATAGGACTGCGGTAATAGGCCCAGCTGCTACTACAGAACCAATAAAGGGAATAAATAGCACTCCTATACCAGTAAAGAGACTAAGTAGAGAACCAAACAAAGAGCCAAAAACCGCCCCTGTACGTAAACCACCCAGGATTACATCTTTTTTGGAAATAAAACCCGCAATCCGAGTTTGAGATTGAAAATTCTGACCCATTACGGAAATATGGTCTTGAGGTACACCGCGATCGATAAGACGACGAACCACATTATCAATCTGTTCTTCTTCTTTTAAAACAGCGGTGATTGTCCGTTCTGCTTGATATGTTTCTGTCATGTTGCTAAATTTTTTTTGACTATTTTTATGGTTAGAATCGAAAAGCAAGAAGTAAGAATGAGCCTAATTCAAAAGATTTAAGACTTATTCCCACTCCTAACTCTTAAGCATTAACTGCTGGTTGAGTTTCTGCTCCAGGACGCTCACCTCTTCCGTGTAAATTTTCACCTTCAAGGAAAGAACGTAGCATCCAAGCCATTTCTTCGTGCTGTTCCATTAATCCTGTTAAAAAGTCAGCAGTACCTTCGTCGTGAAACTCATCAGAACATTGATCGATGTTTTCTCTTAAATTACGAATTATTTGCTCGTGATCTTGTACCAAGCGATCTACCATTTGGTTAGCGTCAGGAAGATCATTAGAATGCTCTTGAATACTGCTGTATTGAATAAATCCTGCTGCTGTTCCTAATGGATAACCACCTAAAGCGCGAACTCTCTCAGCTAAAGCATCAATATTTTCGGTTAGAGCAGTGTATTGTTCTTCCCACAATTGATGTAGAGTCCGAAACTGAGGCCCAATTACGTCCCAATGGTATTTTTTAGTTTTGATTAGAACTAGATAAAGATCGGCAAGATCGCGATTTAGTAACTCGATTACACCATGACGTTGTTCTTCAGTTAATCCAATATTTAGCTTAGGCATAGAATTTAGGTTGTATAACTACACCTTTATTAGACCAAGCAGTGAAGCGCTCGCACATCTATTGGAGGTCATAACTTCGGCTCTACAGTTCTTTCCTAAGATCTATATCTTCGGAACGAGAGTAATGAACTAAATCAAAGCTTGCTGCTGGATACTCTGCTACTACTCTGTCAAATATTAATTGATGGGTTGAGATTAGGTAGTCCTAAAGGATAAGCTTCGCAAATGGTATACCGCTTCGCATATGGGTAGTAGGTAGTAGGTAAAAAACTCATTACTCATTACTCATTACTCATTACTCATTACCCATTACTCATTACTCATTACTCCAAGCTTGCTCACTTATCATTAATTAATTAACAAAGCACTACTACTCCTCATTCAATTCGCTTTCAAGCTTAAGTACTTCTGTTCCATCTTCTTGCTCAATTAAATAGGCAGGATTATTTTGAGTACCGTTGCGCTTTACTTCGCTACCCTTAATTTTTTTACTAATCTCTTGGTGATGAATTTCTTTTACTTTGCCTGATGCTGTTCCTTTTCCCCACTGCCAAGATACAGGAGAACCTGTTCTAATTTGCTTTTTTGCCATTACTATCTTGATATTT
This sequence comes from Pleurocapsa minor HA4230-MV1, assembly GCA_019359095.1. Classification (NCBI taxonomy): domain Bacteria; kingdom Bacillati; phylum Cyanobacteriota; class Cyanophyceae; order Pleurocapsales; family Pleurocapsaceae; genus Pleurocapsa; species Pleurocapsa minor. The sequence continues at coordinate 36,204 of JAHHHZ010000021.1, forward strand.
TGCTTGATGTAGCTGTAAAAGCTGTTGATATTTAGGATTGGCTTTAGCTTCGTGCCATTTATGCTTAAATATTTCCGCTGATTTTGCCTTTACGGGATCTTGCTCCAAAGGTAAAATTTCTTTACGGGCTGCCTTTTCGGCTGCTGGCGACTCTTGCTGTTGGGGATTAAGCCGATATTTTTTGCCACTTTTATGATTAGCATATCTGCGCGATCGCGTGTACCCCATTTGTAAAAACTTCCGTGCCATGTCTGCACCCACAAAATCATCCTGTTCTAGATATGCCAAAAACAGTTGATAGATTTTCTCGCTAGATTCCAGGGCAATTTCAGGAGTTTTAAATCTCCAATAAGGTAAGATTTCCGCTTTGTAAGGCTGGACTAACAGTACTCCCTGTTCTCCCTTACCTACTCGATAAAGATCTGGGCGATCGCGAAGGTTTAGATGTTCATAATCTAACGAATAATCAAATTTACTCATAGTCGATCAATCAAAAGCGCAATAACCTATAGGTTATGCTCGCGATCGTTTATCCTTTAGGGCAAACTTTTATTTAACTCAAGAGTCTTCAAAATTGCCTTTAATTTCTTGAGCAGCCTTCTTAGTCACTTTATTAGCATCGTTTAGAGTGTCTTGTATTGGGGAAGTAGCTTCATCAAACACGTCTTTTGCGCCACCTGGAACTTTACTAAGATTGCGCTGTAGATTATCAGATTTGTCTTGAACGTAATCAACCGCATTTTCTGTATTATTTTTGAGGTTACGAGGAGTTTCTCTTTGTGCCTTATTAATTGTAGTTTTCGCGCGATCGCCAACGTTGTCTACATAGTCGCCCAAATTATCTGCTTTACGGCGTTTAGCACTATCAACCAGAGTTTTAGCTTTGGCGGCAGCTCCCGCATCATAATCATATCTTTGATCGTCGTTGTAGCCATTCATGCCACCTTGGTATTCTTGGTTGGCATCATACTTGTTATAAGTATCATTGGTATCAGACATACCGCTTTTGGACATAGAACTTTTGGTTGTGGGTTGAACCTCTCTTTCTGCTTGCGCTACATTATCATTACTACAGGCAGTACTAATTAGTAGTAAACAACCTGCCATAAAAACTGTTAATACTTGCTTAATTTTAATGGATTTAATGAATTGAGTTATCTTTCTCATTACTTTCTCCTGAAAATTTATCTATTATCTATTTTGTCTATCAAAACAATAAATAAATAAATACAATCTCACTTCTATCAAAAGTAAAGTTTTTATCTCTATAAATAGATATAGATTGCTGGAGATCTTGGTTTTTGAGTAGATATCGCTCAATCGACAGTTACGAACCAAAAACTTCTCCCTCTATACCTTTCCACCACTCTCCCAGTTTCAATAAGTCGGCTTGAATATCTGCCAACTCTGTCATGTATTCTTGGGGTGGCATTTGATCTTTGCGCTCTTGTAATTTACTTAACCTTAGCTGTACCAGTAACCAAGGTTTTGAGATCCCGTCGGTGGCTTCGATATATTGAGCTAATTCTTTACTGTCCATTAAATGATTACTGATTACTAATTACTACTACCTACTACCCTAATTTAACTTTGTACGGCTATAACATCAGTCTAGTCATGAATCTGTCCATCAGGCATAATCGCACCAGTTAATATTGCTTGGTCTAGATTTACGCCTGTTAAATTTGCATTGATTAGGTTTGCTCCTTGAAGGAAGGTATTAGCCAAATTTGCATCTGTCAAATTTGCGCCTGTCAAATTTGCATCAATTAGGTTTGCCTGATTAAGATCGGCTGAGATGAGATTAGCTTGACTAAGGTTGGTTTCTCTTAAAAATGCTCGTTTTAAAATTGCTGCTTGTAAATTGGCATTTTGCAGTTGAGCTTTGCCACAGGATACTTTATATAGCAAGGCAGACTGTAAGGTCGCTGATTTGAGGTTAGCTCCTGTTAGAATAGCTTCACTTAAATTGCTCAGATTTAATAAAGCAAAATGAAAGTTGGCATTGGTTAAGTTTGCCCCCGTAAAGTCAACTTCCGTTAGGATTGCTTGATTGAAGACTATTTGACACAAATCAATATTCTTTAAGCTCACTCCCACAAGATCGATCCCTGAAAAATCTTTTATCCCAGCCTGATATTGTTTTACTAGCTCTGCTGCGTTCATACTTTGGATTAATCTTTGATCGCGATGTTTTATTCACTGCTTAACGTATCGTAATAAAACTAGCAGTTTTTCTGAGCATAAATATCGAGATTAATGATGAATTAAGATTCAAGCAAAGCAAAATTATTAATATCTAAAAAAAATCGTAAATATAGAACCAAAAAGATTTAAATAATATTAAGATTTGAGCATAGAGAACAATTTTGAACGGGAAAAGTTTTTGCCTGACTTTAATTTTAAGGAAGTAAGGTCTGCTAAATTGCAGCAAAATAATACTGAGCAAGGTTCAGTAAGTTCTTCTTTAGGAACAGAAACCGAAAATTTGTTAGCAGCGATCGCTTTAAGAATTCGGCAGTCTCTCGATTTAGAACTGATTCTCCAGCAAACAGTTGCGGAGGTGAGGCAGTTTCTTCAGACAGATCGGGTGGTAATTTACCGTTTTGAACCAGATTTTAGTGGTGTGATTGTCGTAGAATCCGTAACCGAGAATACTCAAAGCGTATTTGGTTATAAGCTGCACGATCCTTGTTTTACTGACAAACATCTTGAAAAATATAAGCAGGGTCGAATTCATGTAGTTGAAGATGTAGAACAGGCTCAGCTTGTTGCTTGCTATAGTGATGTCCTCAAAAAGTTTGGTGTCAAAGCAAATTTAGTCCTACCAATAGTTGCCAATGAGCAACTGTGGGGACTGTTGATTGCTCATCATTGTCATACTCCTCGTCGATGGCAAGCTTCAGAAGTTGAGTTATTAAGACAGTTAGCAATCCAGGTGGGAATTGCGGTGCAGCAAGCAGAATTATATGACCGAGTTCAAAGCTTGAATGTTTATTTAGAGCAGAAAGTAAATCAACGCACTGCCAAACTACAAAGGTCAATAAAGTTTGAAACCATGACTCACAAGGTGATGAAAAAAATGCGAGATAGCTTAGATGAGCTACAGATCTTGCAAACTGTCACCCAAGAAATAGGTCAAGTCTTAAACATAGATCGCTGCAAAATTGAACTTTACAATGGCGATCGCACTAAGGCAGAAGTAGCCTATGAATATACTAAGGAGTCACCTAACTGCCAAGGTAGAAGCAGAATAATTGCCGATTTTCCCGAACTCGATGCCCAACTTTTACAAAAACAATCCCTGCAATTTGTGGAATTTGTTCCAGAACTCAACCCTATTCAGACTCAGGCTACAAGACTAGTTTGTCCGATCTATGACGATCAAGGTGTTTTAGGTAATTTATGGCTATTGCGACCCAAAGAAGCCTATTTTGAAGTGGACGAAATTATGTTGGTCGAACAGGTTGCTAATCAATGTGCGATCGCTATTAGACAGGCAAGACTCTATCAACAGTCGCAAATACAGGTTCAAGAACTGGCTCGCTTAAACTTACTGAAAGATGATTTCCTCAAGACGATTTCCCATGAATTGCGAACTCCTATGAGTAGTATTCAGCTTGCTTCAGCAACTTTAGAAACTCTGCTAGAAAAAGAAATGGGTAGTAAGCGATCCGCAACTTTTTCTAAGGTGCTAGACATTTTTCGTTCTGCCTGCAATCGCCAGAATCAACTAGTAAACGATTTACTTACTCTTTGCTATATTGATGCCAAAAAAGAAATGATGACGATGCAGTGGATTGATTTATCGATTTGGCTACCACAAATTATTGAACCTTTTACAGAAAGAATTAAGCATCAACAACAGACGTTGAAAATTGATCTTCCTACAAACTTGCCTCAATTAAAATCGGATATCTCCACCATCAAGCGAGTTATAACAGAGTTACTCAACAACGCCTGTAAATATACTCCCGCAGGGGAAACTATCGGTATTACTGCTTTAGCCCAAGCTCATCGACTTGAGTTGAGTATCTACAACACAGGAGTTGAAATACCCTCAGATGAACAGCAGCGAGTCTTTGACAAATTTTATCGCATTCCTAACCGCGATCCTTGGCAGTACGGAGGAACAGGTATTGGACTAGCTTTGGTTAAAAATTTGATTGAGTTATTAGGTGGCAATATTTATTTAACTAGTCAACCAGAAAGAACCAGTTTTACTCTCGATCTTCCTCGTGAAATAGAATCGTGATTACTGATTACTGATTACTGATTACTAATTACTGGTTACTGATTAATTATGGGAGATAAAGAACTCATGTGGTCGATTTACATAATTCGCTGTGGCGATCGCTCTCTTTACACAGGCATCTCAAATAATGTGGCTAAACGCTTTGCAGTACATCAGTCTGGTAGTTCCCAAGCGGCTAAATATACGAGAAACCGTCATCCGTTATGCTTGGTTTTCAGCGCTGAAGTTGGCACAAAATCTGCTGCTAGTCGAATGGAATATTATGTTAAGCAACTACCGAAAAGAACTAAAGAAAGTTTGGTTGCAGGAACAATCTCATTGTCTGATTTGGGTTTCATCAAAACATAGAATTTAGCTATTTTAGTTAAATATTCAGGTTTATTTTTGACACGCAATTAAAAATGCTATTTTAATCAAAAAAATAATAAGATCGAAGACAATCTCAAAGATTCAAAAGGTACTAATTTGATTGCTGATCTAAATATTTTGGCACTTCCTAAAGTTGTTTTACAAGCCAAACAAATACTTCCTGAATATTCAGGAATATACTATGTTCTCGATGAAGCGAACAATGTTTGGTATATAGGAAAAGCCAAAAATCTTCGTAAACGCTGGCAAGGTAAAGCGCACCATCGTATTTATCAATTAGAAGCGCAAAAAAAGAAGCATTTTACAATTTACTACGAACAAGTAAGTAAAACTCAACTAGACAATATAGAAAAACAACGCATTGAGAAATATCATCCACATTTAAATGCTAGTCCAGTTAAAACTAAAAACGTTCGCCCAACAGAAACACTTTTAAGAGAAACTATTGTGGCGATCGCTGATTTTGCTTTTATTTTGGGCGTAGAGCCTCCAAGAAAAGAAATTCAACCTCAAACTGGTATTGATTGGTTGTTTCAGAAAAAGCTATTGGAATTAAATATTATTCATATTGGTTTGGATTTTACCGCTCTTAATAAAAAATTTAACTCCGAAATGGAAGAGCGTGAAGGACTGATTAAAACATTATTTAATACTCGTAAAGCTTATGCTCAAAAATGGGAAAAGTTCCCGCGTTTTTATTCTTTCATGTATCGTCTTTTAGTCAATGGCTATATGATAGAAGTTAATTCTTTAAATTCATTTTTGCCTAAAGAATTTTCAAGTGATTTTGAATATACCCAAACTACTTTAGCTAGCGAATCAATAAAAGCTATAACTTCTGAATCGTTAACTAAAATCCAAAAGCAACTTGAGCAAGAAAAACAATACGTCGTACATTTAAAGAGATTAAATCCTTATAATTCAGACTTAATTAAATTATTTTTTAATGAACCTATTAATCGTGAAAATATCAGAAATGAACTAGCAAAAGTTAGTCAGGGCTACAAACTAGGCAAGCGCGGAATAGGTAGCCGTAGTCAAATAGTTGATATTGATAGCTTACTTGTCAGTCGAGGAATTAATATTAGTAAATATACTAGAGAAGTACAGTCTCTATCTCAAGATCGAATAGGAGTTTATGTTCAATATTTTAGCGTCGATCTTAGAACGTCTCCTTACTATACAACAATTGCTCAAGGAATTATTAATAACCGAGAAGTTAAGCAATCATCCAATAGATTTGAAATTGTTTATTGCTTAACTGGTGTTGATAAAAAAGCATGGCTATTATTTGAGGAATATTTTAAAGACTTTGCTAAACCTGCTACCAAATTAAATAATGGCGAAGGTTATGTAAAAAAGTTTCATATTTCTGCTAGAAAATATATTGTTCCTGCTAAAGTCAATATTAAACTTGAGAACATCGGATATAGTGCCTGGATACCTTTTGGACTTAGTGAAGAATTTCCTACATTTGAAACAGCTAAACAAGAGATACGTAGGAGGTTACAGACTTCTAATTTACCAGGACTAAAAATAACATTTAAACGTGAGACTATTGCCAAATAGCAAAAATAACACAGTCAAGATCTAATCTAAAATTTTACCTATCTCATGATCGATTTGGTTATACTAATTCTTTATAACAATGCACTAAATTAAATTTAACCCCTTTGCGTCTTTGCGTCTTTGCGCGAGATTTAAACTAATTTTAACTAAATCATCTGTGAGTGTATTTCAACAAGAGCGTCTCCTGTTTACCCCGTCAACCAAAGAACATAACGCTATTCCCGCTATCTTTGCTTTTCCCAATGAATACACTATCGGCATTACCAGCTTAGGTTTTCAGATTGTTTGGGCAACTTTGGCAATGCGTTCTGATGTTGATGTTCGTCGTTTGTTTACCGATCTCCATGAACCTTTACCCAGAAATCCCGAACTGTTGGGTTTTTCTGTATCTTGGGAACTAGACTATATTAATATTTTTAATCTACTAGAGTCTTTAGATATTCCTCTCCACAGTATTGAACGTGAAGATCATCATCCTTTAGTATTTGGTGGCGGGACAGTATTAACCGCTAACCCTGAACCTCTAGCCGATTTTTTTGACGTAATTTTATTGGGGGATGGGGAAGATTTACTCGATCGCTTTATTGATGCCTATCAGCAGGTGCGTCACGCAAATCGTCAAACTAAACTGCGTCATTTAGCTCAAGTTCCAGGGATATATATTCCTAGCTTATACGAGGTAACCTATTATAGTCCTGATGGTGAGATTAAGGCGATCGCACCTATCGATTCTGAGATCCCTGAGTCGGTACAAAAGCAAACCTATCGGGGTAATACTCTTTCGGCTTCTACGGTGGTGACAGAAAAAGCAGCCTGGGAGAATATTTACATGGTGGAGGTGGTACGTAGTTGTCCTGAAATGTGTCGTTTTTGTTTGGCTAGCTACCTTACTTTACCTTTTCGGACTGCGCCTTTAGAAACTTCTTTAATTCCTGCCATTGAAAAAGGGCTAAAGGTAACAAACCGTTTGGGTTTACTTGGCGCATCTGTTACTCAACACCCTGAATTTACAGCGATCTTGGATTATTTATCCCAACCAAAATATCAAGATGTACGCTTGAGTATTGCTTCTGTGCGCACTAATACTGTTACTAAAAAGCTCGCTTCTACACTAGCTAGCCGTGATACTCGCTCGATCACCATTGCCGTTGAAAGTGGTTCAGAAAAGGTTAGGCAGATAGTTAATAAGAAACTAACTAGTGATGAGATTATCCAGGCTGCAATTAACGCCAAAGCAGGAGGTTTAAAAGCCCTGAAACTCTATGGCATGGTGGGTATCCCTGGAGAAGAAATGAGCGATGTTGAAGAGACGGTAGCCATGATGTCGGCAATTAAACAGGCTGTGCCTGGATTACGCTTAACTCTGGGTTGCAGTACTTTTGTGCCAAAATCTCACACTCCCTTCCAATGGTTTGGAGTTAATCCCGATGCTAAGAAGCGCTTAAAGTATTTAGAAAAAAATCTGCGTCAACAAGGCATTGATTTTCGTCCTGAAAGCTATAACTGGTCAGTAATTCAGGCTCTAATTTCTCGTGGCGATCGCCGTTTGGGTAAATTACTTCAGCTAACGAGAGAATTTGGTGACTCCGCAGGTAGCTATAAACGAGCTTTTAAGCAGCTTAAGGGACAAATACCACCCCTAGATTACTACGTTCACGATCGCTGGTCAGCAGTAGAAACTATTCTGCCTTGGCAACACTTAAAAGGGGCATTACCCCAAACAACTTTGATCAAGCATCTAAATGAGGCTATGGCAATTAAAGACGCAAAATGAGCGAAAAGTCCTAATCAACTGGAAAACTTCCTGGAATCCTTTTATACCAAGCACCTAATGGGCCAGTTGTCGCAGGTAGTTCCCCAACTTCTCCCCAAGCACCAGCATAATCTCGCCAACTCTGTTGAGCTAAAATTTCAATATTTTGTGATGTGTCCCAAGCATATCCACCCCTTTTGGCTCGATCTGTACCAAATTTACCATATGAACCTTCTTGGGGATACAAAGCATGAGTTCCTAAAGCAGCATATACCCGTACCTGTTTTCCGTCCATTTCTAGTCGATCTAGCTTGTAATAAGTTCTTTTTCCGTGGGCAGCAAGAATAGCACCAACCAATTTACCGTCTTTAGTTACTGCTGTATAATCTTCCCAATCACCTTGATGACTGAGATCAATTCCTACCAAAGAAGGGTTATAGCCATAGAAAAACCAATATTGATGGAAAACATAACCATTATCTGCATTTAGCTCAAATAAATAACAGGGAATGTTGCCAGTAGGATTAATATTTCCTTCAGGCTTACCGTCAGGTTGCAGAAATACATTGCCGATCTTGCCTCTATTTCGATCTTTTGGTCGTCGATTTGTTTGATCTGGATTAAGACCAAACTTATTCAGAACTTTGAGAGGTACATTATAGTATTCTGAAGCTTTTATATCTGTTTCAACCCAATCATTTAAAACCTTATTGTAGCCATAATCTTTTCCTAGTTCTACATGATAACGAAAACGAGAACCCGAGATAAAGTCTAAAGGATTCATGGGAAAGTATTGTTCTTGAGGATGGAGTAATACTTTGGGAGCAAACATTAATTATCCTCACTAATAAAATAACTAAAATAACTATTAACTATGACTGGTTTGTCTCGATCAATCTGGCAAAAATGTCGCGATTAACAGCTAAATTATTTTCCTTAAAATAAGAGCTATGGGCGCAACCTAAACTGTAACCCAATAATCCGCGATCGCATTCTGTTGGTTCTAAGGCTAAAAATTCTTCAGTAATTTCAAATTTGCCCTGCTGCGTAACGTTAGTGATTTATCTGTTTCGCTATTTTTGGCAATTGGTATGAGATCTTATTATTATATGTAGTTAGTTGTTAATATTTAATATTCCAATATCTGCCCAGAGCTACAGAAATAGATAATAGTCCAACCATGAGTGTACAATTTAATTTTTAGATTAATGTTTTTGCAAGACTACGTAATTAACTATGCAAACAACTGCCGAATATATGTGTGCTTTTTGTGGCGAATTTAACAGCACTTTTGTCGATCTTAGTGCTGGTATGCAGCAGTCTTATACTGAAGATTGTCAGGTTTGTTGTCGTCCTAATGTTCTGTATATTTATTGTGATGAGGATACTCTAGAAGTCGATATTCAAAGCGACTATCAAGAATAAAAATTAGCATAAAAATTTAATTAATCCTTATAATCGATCTAATTTAAATGTTAAAGATTCTGACAAAAATTTTGGGTGGGTTTGGAACACTGGATGGTGCGACTTATCCTTTTCGCGCCTTAATTACTTTTATCCAAAACCCTAGATTAATTAAATATATTGTTATTCCTATTTTAGTTAATATTGTAGTGGCGATCGCCCTTTATAGTGGCTTACTTTACTTTGGTTGGCAAATTGTCGATAGTATTCAAGCAGATGTAACTATCTGGTTAAATCAATTAATTGCTAGCTTGCCTCAATGGCTTAGTTTTCTTAGCTATACCGCTTCGGCTTTAATCGCGATTTTGCGTTTCGTCCTAGTAATTGTTCTCTTGATTGCCACGGGCTTTCTGTTGACACAGTTTGGAGTATTATTAGGCGCACCCTGGTATGGTCAACTATCAGAACAATTAGAAAAATATCGCACAGGAAAAGTAGAACTAATTGAACTAAATATAGTCAGCGATTTAACAAGAGCCGTATTATATGAGTTAAAAAAGCTAGTTTTAATTGCTTTAATTGGAATTCCTCTACTATTAATTAATTTTTTTCCAGGAGTAGGTACAGTTATTTCCAGTATTGGTTCAATAATTTTAACTACTACAATTGTTTGCCTTGATTTTATCGATTCTTGCTTAGAAAGAAGACGCTTAAAATTCCGTCAAAAACTTAAAACAGTATTCAAAACTTTACCAGCTAGTGGCAGTTTTGGCTTAGTATGTTTAGCGCTAATTAGTATTCCTTTTGTCAATTTAGTAACTATTCCTCTGTGCGTCGCTTCAGGAACATTATTTATTTGCGATCGCGCAGCTTGGGCTTTGCCCAATCGCCTTAAATAATTACTGATTACTAATATTGTGTATTTGTGGTATTACCAATTACTGAAAAAATACTCCGCCTGAGAAGACAGAGTATTAATTTATTATAAGTAAAGTGAAGTCACTTAATAGTATTACTGTGGTAAAACTTGTAAAACTATTTTGCTGGGCTTTCGTTTTCAATATAGATAAACAACAGAGCCATGGAAACTGCTGCGCCGACAAGACCTACTAGAGGAACCATTGCTACGGGCAACCAAGAAGCTGCATAATCGCCAATCATGTTTATTTTCCCTATTTGTTGAATCGAACGTTAACAACATGGATATTACTGTGAAGCTTAACCCGATTAGGTTTAGTTATAAAGATTCTTAACAAAAAGCGAACTTAAACCAAGTTAGAGTGATGCTATTTAAAGGATTCATTGAAGTCGAGGGGCGGTCGGGTTTCCCGACCATGCCCAATCGACTTGTTGAATCCAATAGATTTAAGGAGAAATCAAACTTTATGAACGAATATAATGCGATTCAGCCCGCAGGAGATCCTCAAATTGGTAATCTAGCGACACCGCTAAATTCTTCTGATTTTAGCTTATCTTTGATCCGTAACCTTCCTGCCTACCGTGAGGGTTTAGCACCTCTACGTCGCGGATTAGAAGTAGGTATGGCTCACGGCTACTTCCTATATGGGCCTTTTTTAGTTTTAGGCCCTTTAAGAAATACTGAACATGCAGATATAGCAGCGTTACTATCATCTTTTGGTCTAGTAACTATCTTAACTGTCTGTCTATCCTTGTACTCTAATGCTATGGGTGGTCAGCCAACAGAAACTATCACAACTGGCAAAATACCTACTGCTTTTGCTTCCAAAGAAGGTTGGAGTGATTTTACTACAGGTTTCTTCATCGGTGGCGGCGGTGGAGCATTTTTTGCTTACTTCCTGCTGTCTACAGTTTACTTGGGAGGCATTAAAGGCTTAATTGGTCTTTAAATTGCTTACAGCCGTTTTCATTTGAATAGACTACGTTCTCTTGAAGCAGTCGCTCATGAGGGAAACCCCCAAGACCGCGCTGCTTCGCTTTTAATGAGTTAGTTCGTAGCTTTTAGCTTTTAGCTTTTAGCTCTTAGCTTTATTGATCGCCTTAGAGCCTAGAGGTAACTCTGGGCTTTATTATTATTTATATGGGCATTCAGCAGTTATTTATGTTGAGGGCTAAGTATATTCTTTAAATATTCTTTAAAGTAAGTGATAAGTAGTTATTTGAGAACAACAATGAACTTTTTGTCTATTAAAGCGTTGAAAACGCAGACGAACCGATTAAAATCAGCTTTATTTACCCTATTATTAGTGGTAACAATATTCTGTGTTGCCACACCAGCGATCGCCACAGGATTATTCGATCTACCTAATTTTGATGCGGAATTGTGGGTGGTAGATACTGCCGATGCTATTAGTAGCGTTAATCAAAACAAGTTAAGCAAGACTTTTAAAGACTTGGCTAGTGAGACAGGTCAAGAAGTGAGAATGGTCGCAATTCGCCGTTTAGACTACGGTGAGACGGTGGATACTTTAGCAGAGGAAATATTTGACAATTGGTATCCAAATGCTGAAGTTAAGGCTAATCAAACGTTGTTAGTCTTAGATACTTTAACAAACAATGTAGCTATTCGCTCAGGAGATACCGCCCAGGGATTGATTGGCGCAGAAGTCGCTCAAAGTATTATTGATGATACCGTTGGCTACAATATTCGCAAGGGCAATAAATATAATCAGGCTTTTCTTGATGCAGGCGATCGCCTTGTCGCCATACTTTCGGGACAAGAAGATCCAGGGCCACCAATCATTGAAGATGAGATTCAAACTGAAGGTACTTTTACTAAAGCTGAAGATACCGACCAAGGAAGCGCCACAGTTTGGGTAATTGGTTTCTTGATTGTAGCTACTGTCGTGCCAATGGTCACCTACTACTGGTATGTAGGACTTGGTAATTAATCCTGAATATATTCAGTACCATTAACTAAAGCATACTCAGCCCTAGTAAATTCCCGACCTAAGTAGGCAGCATGGTCTAACATGGTAATCGGACAGGGTTGAGGCTTCTCGATTACCTCGACACACAATTCTTTAGCAGTTCTAGCGGTATAGAGTTTCTCTACAGTCCGCTCGACTTTTTTACCACCACAGGCAATTACTTCTCCTGTTTCTGGATCGGCTGCTAATCCCTGCTCGTTAATGATATTTGTATAATGTTTAGCACAAATTAGTCCTGCATCTCGGTCTAGATAGATAATATAGTAGCCGCCAGGGTCAAGAGCTATAGGGCGTTTAGAAAGCCGATCATCTATAGCTTGCAGGTGTTCAGGGTTTACAGTAGTGTGCATTAAAAATAGAACGCTTGTTGAATAGAGCAACTATTATAACAAAGCGTCCTAGAAGTAAAATCATCGATCTAAAAGCATTGCGATTCTGACTAAGCAGATAACTGTCCACCTGTTACGTCGTATAGTGCGCCAGTGACAAAACTACTGTCAGAAGACGCTAGAAAGACAAAAGCGGGGGCTAATTCTTCTGGTTGAGCTGCTCGCTTGATAATGCCATCGGTGTCGTATTGACCGACCTTTTCAATAGGCATAGTTGCGGGAATATTAGGTGTCCAGACGGGGCCAGGTACGACGGAATTGACGCGAATACCGCGATCGCCTAAATTTAAAGCCAAAGACTTAGTAAAGGTATGTACTGCACCTTTGGAAGTAGAGTAGTCCACCAGCATTCCCTTGCCCATTTTACCGACCACGCTACCAGTATTAATAATCACATCCCCTTCGCTTAAATGAGATATCGCTGCTTTGACCATGTAGAAATAACCAAAAACGTTAGTTTCCATCGTGCGTCGAAACTGTTCTAAGGAGATATCTTCAAACTTCTTCTGTACCATCTGGTATGCTGCGTTGTTCACCAGAATGTTTAGCTTGCCAAAGCGATCGACTACTTGTTTAATTGCAGCTTCACAACTTTCATAGTCGCGAACATCACCTTTAATCGTCAAGCAGTCTTTGTTGCCGATGTCCTTAACCATCTTTTTAGTATCTTCGGCATCAGTATCATTGGCGTGATATAAAATAGCTACTTCTGCTCCTTCCATGGCATAGGCGATCGCCACTGCTCGACCAATCCCAGAATCACCACCAGTGATTAACGCCACTTTGCCCGTCAATTTATTGGCAGGGTTATAGTTAGACAAATCACTATCAGGCTGGGGAATCACATCCCTTTGAGAAGCAGGATAATCTAATTTCTGTTCGGGAATTTCATCGGGAGTTGGGCGACGTTCTTCGGTCTGCATGATAGTCTCTTATGTTTAAATTAATTGCAACCTATAACAATTAAGACTAAAGAAAAAATTGCTTAAAGGAATGAACCAAAAGAAATATTTCTGACTTAGATTGCGGTTAATAGTTATTCCTTTAGAGGGATTAATTAGTAGCCAAAACTTGCCTTAATATAAAGATTAACGGTAGTTTAATTAGGTCAAATTTATGTCTGAAAACAAAGCAGAAAAAGTAATCTCAGATGTTAAGGAAACAATTACTAAACCAATTCCTACTCCTCCGCCAGCTACTCCTAAAGCCAGCGCTCAAGCATTAAAGGAACGTTTACAGTGGGGTGAACCTGGTTTAACCATTATCGATGCGCGCGATCGCGAATCTTACCTGGAAGAAAGAATTACAGGTGCAATGTTGATGGAAACTGTGGAAAACTTATCAAAAGACCGCGAGATCTACGTCTACAGCAGCAACGATCAAGAAGCTGAAACAGTAGCTAATAAAATACGCCAAGAAGGTTTTGAAAGTGTGTCACAACTTCAAGGCGGTTTAGCTGGTTGGAAAGCAATTCAAGGGCCAACAGAAGGAAGATCAGTATAAGCATTCAAGATCGAGTGGGTTGCACTGTGGCAAGGCGAGCAAATTTGACATTTTAAGGCTAAAAACGGGAAACTATAACTTCTTAATGGTTGTTGGCAATAGGTTACAGTTTCCTGCAAATTTTAATAACTTTAATTTTCTGTTTACTTTACTCTAATTCCTGTCGGCGTCGATCTGCGTCGCGATCGCTACTGTCTTCATCGTCTGAATCGTCTGTGTCTGAATCTGGGACATTGTTGTTATTTTCGTCTCTTGCCTCATCGGCTTGCTGGCGATAATCCGATTTCTGTTCATTATCCGAATATTCCCCTGGATCAGATTCGTCTCCTTGATGTTCTACTTCTAATTCTTGTCGGCGCCGATCTGCGTCGCGATCGCCATTATCCGACTCTGAATCTGAATCATTGTCCTCATTGTCGTCTCTTGCTTCATCAGCTTGTCGGCGATAATCCGATTCCTGCTCATTTCCCGAGTCATATTGTCCGTCTTCTCTTTCTAATTCTCGTCGGCGTTCATCTGCATCGCGATCGCGATCTGTCTCTGGATCGGGAATGATTATATTAAATCTCTCCCTAAGTTTTTCCAGTTCACGATTATAATCCGATTCCGACTCGCGATCTGCTAGATACATCTTGTCCAGCCAGATATTTGATTGAACCAGAGTAGATTGTGCGGTATTTATAGAGTCTAGATCGATTGATTTTAAGCTTAGACAGGCATTGGTTGATAGGAATAAAGAACCAGCACAAATTACTTCGATCATAAAATTACCTATGTGAAATTATCTATGTGAATAATCAAAAAACAGACATTATTACAAATGCCTGTCCAGTTAAATTTTTTAGTTTTGAATGATGTACGATATCTTACTTAAAATTTAGACAATATCAATATCTTCGCTAGGAACAAATTCGACATCTCCCTCAATAACAGCAAAAGCTTGGTCGTCAAAGAGAACTTCTCTAGAACTAGAATCAAAAGTAAAGCGAGCGATTTCGTCTGTATCAATATCAAAGCCGTCAGCATCGATTTGTATTTGGTCTCCATCGTCGAATGAGAATCCTTCAATGGTGTCTAATCCCACATTAGTAATATTAGAAAAGACAAAAGTGTCTGCACCTGACCCACCATTGAGAATATCATCCCCTAACTCCCCTTCTAAAATGTCGTCGTCTTGATTGCCAGATAAAGTATCTCTACCTGAAGCTCCCAGCAAGGTATCATCACCAGATTCACCAAATAGCTCGTCGTCATCTTCTCCACCATCGACAACATCATTGTTACTACCAGCAAACAGAATATCGTCACCTGCGTCACCATATACGCGATCGTCTCCTGTTCCTCCGTCTAGAGTGTCGTTTCCGCCATCAGGCCCGCCTCCTAGAAGATCATCACCAGATTCACCAAATAAACGATCGTCTCCTGTTCCTCCATCTAAGGAATCATCACCATCAACACCATAAAGCAGATCGTTTGCTGAATCTCCATAAAGTTTGTCGTCCCCCTCGCCTCCTGTTAAAGTATCAAAATCATCGCCACCCAAAAGCAGATCGTCTCCCGAATCTCCTCCCACAAAATCTCGATCGTCTTCACCACTTACGGTATCGTTCCCTTCAGAACCATAAAGAGTGTCATCCCCTAGATAACCAATAACGACATCGTTCCCTGCTAAACCGTTGATCACGTCGTTTTCTGAGCTTAAGTCAAATAAATCTCGTAAATCTTCGCTTTCTGGAGTTCCTGTCAAATTAGCCATAATAATTATTTTTTCTGTCGTGATGTAAAAAACTAGATTGATGCTAGATGTAAATTCAGACTAGCTTGGTATATTTTTAAATTTAAATGATGAAAATGAAAAAGTGGATAAAGTAAGCAAATATAATTAGCTTGTCAACTAACAATTTTTGACTTTACAAAAGTTGTTTATAGACTGAAAAATCAGTGAAATGTTTCCTGGAAACAAAAATATTTATTTAAAGTTATCTTAGTAGTTAAATAGTGTTATAATTAAAGAATATAAAGAGGAATATTTTTATGAATACAGGTGAAGAAAAGTTTGCTCAAACCGAACCTTTTAGCGAAACAAATGATACTGATGAAATTAATCAAGCAGTAGATTTAGACATGAATAATGTCGATGAACTTGGAAAACAAGCAGGATTAGAGATGAATGATAATGAAGAATTAGGTCTCAAGGCTAAACTAGAACAACGAGATGATAGTCGTTTGGATTGAGATTTTACTCCATAGATTTAAGCAAAAGTAATTAAACCATGAAAGCAGAAGATCACAGCCGTCCAGTAAGTAAAACTCATCTAGAAATAGTAGATACTTTTCAAGATGCGGGAACCAGACCAATTGAAGAAAGCCCAGACTATCTAATTCCTGCCAAAGGGGAAATTAATTTGAGTCAGACACCTAACTCTAGTAAATCTAAAACTAATTAACCAGCGATCGCTTATAAAAATCGCTAACTTTCGGGACTAAAAAAATAAGTCAAAAGATAGAAGATAACTGAATTGATTGTTGCTAGATTATCTTTGAAGTGATTAAAATAAAATTATGAACATTAAAAAAGACATACAAAACGCAGCGGAAGGATTGAAGCAGAAAGCAGAAGCAAGAAGCGTCAATATTGAAGGCACAGTTAGAGAAAATTTAGGCGAATATTCTGACGACCAAGAAGCGGTTGAAAATGGTCAAGAAATGCAAGCCCAAGCAGATGACTTGAGAAAAGAAGCAGACAATAAATAACCAATAAAAAACTAAAAATCAATAACAAATAATAAATATACTAGATCGACTTGAGTTATTTTAAAGCTGCTTAAGTCGATATTTTTTTGGTGAGAAAAATTTCCTAAAAACTTATGATCTATCTTTGGCTAGATTTGATGATTAAAGCGATCGCCATATATTAGATAATAATTTATAGTTTAGTCTTGCTGCATTTTATGTCTAAATCCCCCAAACTTACCCAGGAAGAAATTAGACTACAGCAGGATCGAGAAAAAACAGCATACTGGCGCAGATGGGGTTGTTATCTAAGCGATCGCCAGTGGGGAACAGTACGAGAAGACTATAGTGCGGATGGTTCAGCCTGGGATGATTTTACCTTTGAACAGTCCCATTATCGAGCATATCGTTGGGGAGAAGACGGCATTGCAGGTATGTCTGATAACCATCAGCGGTTATGTTTTTCTTTAGCAATTTGGAATGGTAACGATCCTTTTTTAAAAGAAAGATTATATGGCTTAACCAATAGTCAGGGAAATCATGGGGAAGACGTTAAAGAGTATTATTTTCATTTAGATAATACGCCAACTCATTCTTATATGAAGTTTCTTTATAAGTATCCCCAAAAGGCTTTTCCCTATTGGCAGTTGGAACAGGAGAATAAAAAGCGGGGTTTAAAGAATAGAGAGTTTGAATTGCTGGAAACTGGCATCTTTGATGAAGATAAGTATTTTGATATTACGGTAGAATATGCCAAGCAAAGCGATGAAGATATTTTAATCAACATTCAGGTAACAAATCGCGCTGAGGAAAACGCAGCAATACATTTACTGCCTACTCTCTGGTTTCGCAATATTTGGTCATGGGGTTATGAGGTAGATCAGCCCAAATTAAAGATCTACGAACAATCGACAGAATACAGCGTTATTGAGGCGCAGCACCCCGACTTGGGTAGAAGATGGTTGTATTGCGCTAATGTGGAGGCAAACAGCTGTTCGCCCCTACTGTTTACCGAAAACGATACTAATTATCAACGTTTATCCTCTGACACAAAAAATAAATCTCCTTATGTTAAAGACGCTTTTCATAAATATGTCGTGGAAGGAAAACAGGATGCGGTAAACCCAAATCAGATTGGTACAAAATTTGCAGCCTATTACAATTTAGAATTAAAAGCAGGGGAAACCAGAAGTATCCAACTAAGACTCTGCGATCGGCCAGATCTTAAGACTCCCTTTGGACAAACATTTAACGATACATTCCAAGTACGTCAACAAGAAGCCGATGAGTTTTATCAACGAGTTTCGCCCGATCCAAAAAGTCCAGAACTGCAAAATATTGAACGTCAAGCATTTGCAGGGATGCTATGGAATAAGCAATATTATCACTACATAGTTGATACCTGGCTGGAAGGAGATCCTGCTCAACCTAAGC
This sequence comes from Pleurocapsa minor HA4230-MV1, assembly GCA_019359095.1. Taxonomy (NCBI): domain Bacteria; kingdom Bacillati; phylum Cyanobacteriota; class Cyanophyceae; order Pleurocapsales; family Pleurocapsaceae; genus Pleurocapsa; species Pleurocapsa minor. The sequence goes on from JAHHHZ010000021.1 coordinate 54,522, forward strand.
CACCAGAGTCGCGTCAAAAAGGAACCAACAGTAACTGGATACATCTGCATACTGATGACGTAATCTCGATGCCTGATAAATGGGAATATCCTTATTTTGCAGCCTGGGATTTAGCTTTTCATGTGATACCTTTGGCGGCGATCGATCCTGACTTTGCCAAAAAACAGCTAGAGCGCCTTACTCGTGAATGGTATATGCATCCTAATGGACAAATGCCAGCCTATGAATGGAATTTTGATGGGGTTAATCCTCCTGTTCATGCTTGGGCTGCCTGGCGCGTATACAGCATCGAACAAGAGATGTATGGACGTTCAGATAAAAAGTTTCTCGAACGAGTCTTTCAAAAACTACTGCTTAACTTTACTTGGTGGGTAAACCAACACGATGAGCAAAATAATAATATCTTTCAAGGCGGTTTTCTTGGATTAGACAATATCGGTGTCTTCAATCGTGATGGCGACTTACCAACAGGGGGAAAACTATCTCAGTCTGATGGTACTAGCTGGATGGCAATGTATTGTTTAGATTTACTAACTATTGCTTTGGAGTTAGCCCAAGATAATGATATCTACGAAGATATCGCCAGTAAATTCTTTGAACACTTTCTCTATATCGTTGATGCGATGAACCACATGGGTTCAGAAGGTTCAGCTCTTTGGAATGAAGAAGATGGTTTCTATTATGACGTGCTGCATCTACCCAATGGTGAAAATCTCGATCTAAAAGTGCGATCGCTTGTAGGTTTAATCCCTCTGTTTGCGGTAACTACCATCGAGCAAAAAACTCTGGATAAACTACCAGGATTGAATGGCAGAATAAAATGGTTTGTTAACAAACGCCCTCAACTTAGCCGTAATCTTGCCTGTATGGAAGGATGCGAACATAATTCTCGCCGTTTACTCGCCGTGGTGAATGAAGATCGCCTGCGTCAATTATTAAACAAGATGCTGGATGAAACAGAATTTCTCAGTGACTATGGTATTCGTTCTGTTTCTAAATATCATCAAGAACATCCCTACACTTTTAAAACTGAGGACCAAACCTATGATATCAGCTACGAATCTGCTGAATCTCAGAGTAAAATGTTTGGTGGTAATTCTAACTGGCGTGGGCCAATTTGGTTTCCGCTCAATTATTTATTAATCGAATCTTTGCAAAAATTTGATTATTATTACGACGGTAATTTCCAAGTCGAATGTCCCACTGGTTCAGGTAAAATGATGACTCTATGGGAAGTATCTTTAGAATTAGAAAGGCGTTTAATCAATATTTTTCTGCCTAAAGATGATGGAGCTAGACCAGTTTTTGGCGATCTAAATAAATTTCATCATGATGAGCATTGGCAAGATTTATTGCTATTTAATGAATATTTTAATGGCGATAATGGTGCCGGTTTAGGGGCATCACACCAGACGGGATGGACGGGTTTGGTGGCAAAGTTAATTATGCAACGAAGTAAATATAATGAAGAACGCTAAAACTGAACCCAGACTGTGCCAAAAAGCGATCGCTCTGTAGCTTCCTCGTCATCATCAACCCCCGCATTAAATAAATTTTGGATACTAATTGCAGCTTTAAAATTAGCTTAAGAGTAAAGAATGGCTGCATCAATTTGCAGGTAATATGAAATACTTAAATATTTGCTACAAACAAAGCATCTTAAAATTGTGGAATAAATAGTTAATAAGAAGATGAATGTAGAAAACAATCAACAATTACTCAAGCGAGATGATGTATTAGCATTGTTAAATGCCTATCGACCTGCACTTTTACAGTTCAAAGTAAAGTCATTACTGTTATTTGGCTCAGTTGCACGGGATGAAACCAATCTTCAAAGTGATGTGGATTTGTTGGTTGAGTTTGAGCAACCTGTAGGATTACTGACTTTTGTTCGATTACAGCGATATTTAGAGACGATTTTAGGGCGTAAAGTAGATTTAGGAACGCCTGATTCTTTAAAAGAACATTTACGAGAGGCAGTTTTACGGGAGGCAGTACGTGCCTTCTAGAAATTTGCAGCAGCGACTCCAAGATATTGTGGAGACGAGTGCAGAAATTAAAATTTTTACCGCCGGAATGAATTTTGCTGATTTTGAACGAGATCCTAAAACAGTCAAGGCGGTTTTGTACAATTTGGCAATTATTGGCGAGGCAGTTAGTCAGCTTTTGCCAGAGGTAGAATTCTTGTATCCAGAAATTCCCTGGATAGATATTCGCGCAATTCGGAATATTATAATTCATGAGTATTTTAGAGTGGATTTAGGCATTATTTGGGAAACAATTCAGACAGATTTACCACCCTTAGTAAGACAGTTACAGGAATTGATAGAACGTTTGAAGAGAAAAGGCTAGAAAATCTCATTCAAGTCGAATTTACTTAAATAATAAGTTTAAATAGTTTCAATAATCTTGCGCTTAAATCTTTGAGGCTTTACTTGTTTGCAAAGATGATTTTATAGTCATTTCAAAGAGAAAACACATTCATTTCTCATCCTAACTATCTATTTCTTGTGTTTAGTGATTACTGTCATTCATTTGCGGATATTACTACATTCGATAGAGTCAAGACATCTTAAGGTTTGTTTACAATAGAAAAAACAAACAAAAGAAGAAAAAGGAAGAAAACAATGGATAGATTAGAGAATACCCTTTCGATGGAGCAAGAATTGAGTCATAGAATATTTAGCGATACCGTACAGCAATTGTCTCAATCTGAAGCTCAAGAACTATTGATCCAGATGCATAAACAAATGATGTATAAAGAAAACATCTACAAAGAAATGTTTCTGAATCAGGAAAAAGATATTGTCGATGCTTTATTTGGCGCAGGTAGATAGATACAAGCAGTAAATCCTGGGTTCTATTGCTAAAGGAGGATGTAGACTAGCCTGAAAAACTGATAAACCTGTAGATAACGAGAAATTCGGTGCAGAAATTGAGCATGAAGGGTTTAAAAGGGAAAAATGTTTTGGTTACGGGGGCGACTTCGGGGATCGGACAGGCGATCGCAGCTGGCTTTGCATCTGAAGGTGCTAATGTGGCTTTAAACTACCGTGGCGATATCAGCAAGCTTGACGATACCAAAGAGTTGATTATTAGAGCTAGTGAGCAAGAAAATAGTCATACTAGCAAGGTGTTGCCAGTGGCAGGCGATATGTCTGAAGAAGCAGATATTGTGCGGATGTGCAGTGAAGTTGTTGAACAGTTAGGTAGTCTAGACATTTTAATCAATAATGCAGGTATTCAAACTACTTCCCCTTCCCATGAATTATCAACTGCTGATTTCGATCGGGTAATGCAGGTTAACCTGCGGGGTGCTTATCTTTGTGCCAGAGAAGCTTTAAAACATTTTATGCAGCGGGGTAATGGTGGCATCATCATCAACGTTTCCAGCGTCCATGAAATTATCCCTAGACCGACCTACATTAGTTATTCAATGAGCAAGGGAGCTATGGAAAACATGACTAAAACATTGGCTTTAGAATATGCACCTCAAGGTATTCGAGTAAATGCGATCGCTCCTGGGGCAACAGCAACACCAATTAATAGCTGGACGGATGACACTCAAAAACTCAAAGAAGTCGAAAGTCATATTCCAATGGGACGAGTGGGAACTTCAGCAGAAATGGCAGCAATTACGGCTTTTTTGGCTTCTGACGATGCCTCATATATAACTGGTCAAACCTTGTTTGTAGACGGGGGACTAACCCTGTATGCAGATTTTCTTAAACCTTGGTCGGCAGGAGAAGAATAAACCTTTAAAAGAGTTTTTTTCCTGAGAAAAGATTTACCTGTTGATGTTTGATGATCATTGTAAATTGAGAAATTTAGTTTAGTGGCTGTAAACAACTAAATGAATATATGCATTATTACTCTCAGTTTTAAATGTTTAATCATCAACGTTCAACTTTCTAGTAAGCAAATAAAACATTAACCCAAAATCATAAATTAAAACGTAATCATGGCTAATAATTCAAACAACACAGTTCGAGACTATCTCAAAGAAATTGGTCGCACTCCCCTACTAAAAGCCGAAGAGGAAGTTGAATACGCTAATCAAATTCAGGCTATGTTGCCTTTATTAGATAAAGCCAATCCGACTCCAGAAGAGCAGCGCATCATCCATCAAGGACAAATTGCTAAACAAAAAATGGTTGAGGCAAACCTGCGCTTAGTAGTGTCTGTTGCCAAGAAATATCAAAACCGTGGTCTATCAATGCTGGATCTAATTCAAGAAGGTAGTATTGGTTTGATGAGAGCGACTGAAAAATTTGATGCTGGCAAAGGTTACAAGTTCTCAACCTATAGCTACTGGTGGATTAGACAAGCAATGACTAGAGCGATCGCCAATTATGCTAGAACAATTCGCTTACCAATTCATATTACTCAAGACCTAAATAAAATTAAAAAAGTCACTCGTCAGCTATCTCAACAGTTGGGTAGAAAACCGAGCGATCGTGAAGTTGCGACAGAGTTAGATATGGATTTAGATAAGTTAAGATCTTTGGCACAGTCTGCCAGAATTACTAAACCCAAAAGTCTGAACGTTACGATTGATGAAAATCAAACTGAGTTAGGGCAAATTTTAGCTGATGATTCCGCTTCTCCAGCAGATTTTGTCTCCAGTCAAGAAACTCGCGCTCATATTCAAAGTCTATTACATACCCTCTCTCCTAAACAGCGAGATGTAATTACACTGCGCTATGGCTTAAATGACGGCAAAACAATGACCTACGAGCAAATTGGTGATGTTTGTGGTGTCAGCAGAGAAAGAGTCAGACAAATCAAAAATAAAGCAATGAAGCTGCTTAAGCAACGAGCAATCGAGTATTCCAGTTTAGCAGGTTAATATTTCTCCCGTTAGAAACCAAAGATTTTTAGCGGGGGGTTTTATAGAAGTAGGAAATAGGAAGTAGGAAATGTCATAACGTTATTACGTATGGCTAGATATTTCTCGACTTACAGCGAATTTCAGTTGGATAGAACCCATTACCCATTACCTATTACTTCGATAAATTAATGTGTCTACTCAGGCGATCGCTCTAGGTTTATTTAAGCAGTCTGCCAATTTACATAAGGCAATTTAGTCGCTGTTATTTGAATCTTCTCGGCATTACTAACTAACTGTCCGCAGTTATCCCAAGTACCTGACAAAAACATTTGTCTTGAACCTTCGTTCATTTTCACGGGAACAGATAAACGATCGCTTTTGAGGGACATTGTGGCTAAATCAACGATAAAATTAGCTTTAGGGTTTTCTTTAACTATTGTCTGTAGCTGCTGGATCTCCTCTGGATTAGCTATTAGACAGGGAACACCAATCGCCACACAATTACCAAAAAAAATCTCGGCAAAGCTTTGTCCGACAATCGCCTTAATACCCCATTTAGATAGAGCTTGAGGTGCATGTTCCCGTGAAGAGCCACAGCCAAAGTTATTATTGACTACGAGAATACTCGCTCCTTGGTGTTGAGGCCGATCGAAAGGATGATTACCATTTGTTTGCAGGCGATCGTCTTCAAAAGCATGTTCTCCTAAACCATCAAACGTAACGCAGCGGAGGAAACGAGCAGGAATAATCCGATCTGTATCAATATCATTTCCCTCAACGGCGATCGCTCTTCCTGATATTTCGTTAATTTTACTCATATTTTTGATTACTAATTACTGATTACTGATTACTGAGCTACGCTCAACCGCCTACTACCTAATACCTACTACCTAATACCTACTACCCACTACCTACTGCTCACTGATTCTCCGTTGCCAATCTTGATCGATTTTATCGGCATTTTTAATGTTTTGATCTAAAAGATCGTCTTGGGTGGTGTAGGTGATGTCGCGATCGCCAATTACTTTTTGTTGAGCAAACTGACTGGCGTAGGCTAATTTCTGACGTAGAGACTGATCGGCTTGATTGAGGGCGATCGCTCTTTGTTCACGAGCTTGGTTACGCTTCACAATCTTGGGATTGCGTCCTTGAATCCAAAAATAGCGCACCAAAGGAATTAAAAGATATAAAACACCATAGCCTAATAAAAACCATTGAATCGAAGCAGCAAATAACACGATACTCTTTCCGTAGGTAACCGCAGAAACTGCACCTCCTCTCAACAGAGAATTTAAGACAAATGCCGCAATAATATTTAAAGCACCTAAACTAGCCGCTAGAGTAATTTGGCTACCATTGGCTTGACTAAAACGCCACAGTTTTTCTTGTAAATAGCCTGCTGTAGAAATAGATTCTTGTCGGTGGTTAGCCATTACCTGAAGTTCAGGAAAGTAGTAAATAATCTCTCCTTGGGGTGAAACTTGAGGATAACCGTTAAAGCGACTAAGTACAGGAATCATATAGTCTTCATCTCGATCCATTTCATCGATATAAGGGGCAATTTGTTCGCCAATTACCGCACCCTTACTGTTACGAATTACTGAACCGATCTGCTGCCAACGATATTCTTCTAAATCGGCATTAGGATTACCATCACCAAATAAGAAGGAAAAGACGGACTCTAAGAAGTTCATCTGATAATTACTGGTTTGTTTACGACGCTGAAGACGACGACGGTTGTAGCCAGGATCGAACCACCAAAAGATATCGCCCAGCCAAAAGTGAGGTACAAAAAATCCGCCTCCGTAACCTCCACCAAAGCCTCGATCGCTTCCCTCTCTCTCCTCGTTAGTCGAATTCATGGCGATTACCAGGAGCAGAATTGCTACTAGCATTAGCAAGATTGAGGCGATTAAAATAATCCCGAAGGAAATGCGAATGATATAAAACAAGACTCGCCAAATCTTCTGCCAGGTTTGTTGCCAGCGTAACTGCCAGTATTTATTACGTAAAATAGAGCGAAAGTTTGGAGGAAATAGATAAACTACGTCTCCTGACTCTGCTACCTGTAAATGCCCTCCAGCCTCGCTAGCTAGGGCTAATAACCCTTGTTGGGCAAAATTTAATTCTAACCCTGCTTGTGCAGCCACGTCGCCTACAGTGACGCGGTAATTGAGCTTTTCAATCGAGTTAACAATCTTAGGATCGGGAGTCATTGTTTACCACAAAAATAGTAATACTTGCCTATATACATTTTATCGTTTTAACCTCTTAGGCTGAGAATTCCTGCTCTCTAACCGTTAGGGTGAGAGTCAGGATGAAAAGCCTTAACGTCGGAACGCAGTGGAGACGAGCAATCTTCACCCTGATTCTGTACATATTTCTTAAGAATTTCTAGGGGAGCGTCCGTCATAAATGCCTGGGAGACCCCAGGCAACGCGGACTTGCAAAGCTTACAGAATCAACTGAGTAGCCATCGCTCCAAAATCCTTTACTCCAATCCCAATAAAATTGTCTCAATTCTACTTCAAATTCTTTTCTGACTTTGCGACTGGATACGCTAGTGTGTTTTTAGATAATCTTATATTATGAAGCTGACCTATCAATATAAATTACGACCAACCAAAGAGCAAAATGCCACCATGATTGAGTGGTTGAATCTTCTTCGTCGTCAATATAACTATCGATTAGGTCAGCGTTTTAGTTGGTGGCAAGAAACCAGAACTCCTGTTAATTCATGTCCTCTAAATGTTTCTCTAGTTTCCGTAAATAGGATTTACCAAGACATACCTGAGTTTCGAGTTCAGGTTAGGGATGGCAGAAAATTGGGTGATGATGGACTTCCAATTACTCAAAAAGGAGATAAACACCCCAATATTGTTGGTGGTTATGTCCAATGGCAAACGGTTCAACTAGGAGACTTAAAAAACACCAAAAAATTATTTCCTGAGTACAAAAAGATTCACTCACAAGTCTTACAGGATGTAATTAATAGGGTTGAGACTGCATTCTCAAACTTTATTACTCCAGACAAGAATGGCAATCGTGCAGGTAAACCAAAATTCAAAGGATTACATTATTACAAGTCATTCACCTATTCTCAGTTGAGAAATAAACACATATTAAATAATTACGTAGATTTATCTGGTATTGGTCAGGTTGAGTTGTTTCAACATCGTCCAATTCCTACTGGATTCGTAGTTAAGTTGGGAACAGTTAAATTAGAAGCCGATGGCTGGTATTTATCATTAGCTCTCGAAGATCAAACTGTTCCGATTAAAGAGGATGAAGCAATTTGTCCCACTAAAGAAAACAGTTGTGCAATTGATATTGGACTAGAGCGATTCTTAACTTGTGATGATGGGACTTATATTGAAATTCCCAAATTTTTGAGAAAGGCAGCCGATAGATTAGCTCGATTACAAAGAGCCAAATCCAAGCACCAGTTGGCAAGTAAAGACAAAAAAAGGTTGTATTCGGCTATAGCCAAATTACATCAAAAAATAGCAAGACAAAGGCAAAATTTTCACTTGAAGATTGCTTATTGGTTGTTCTCAAAGGCTGATGTTGTTTTTATTGAAGACTTGAAGCTAAAAAATTTAATTAGAAGAAACAAGTCTAAGCCTGATGGCAAAGGTGGTTTTCTGCCAAACAATCAATCTCAAAGCTCTGGAATGAACAAATCCTGGCTCGATGCTGGGCATTCGAGCTTTTTTCAGATACTAGAATGGGTAGCTTGGAAACTTGGCAAACGAGTCCTCAAAGTCAATCCTTGGGGAACATCGCAGCATTGTTACGCCTGTCTAAACAAAGTGCCAAAATCCTTATCTGACCGATGGCATTCTTGCTCGTGCGGTGCGGAGCTAAATCGCGATGAAAATTCAGCCAAACTGCAAAAATTATTGGGGCTGGAACTTGCCTCAATCAAAACTGCCCCACCGAGGGAAAGAGGCTCGCTCTGTACCCGATAGGGTCAGAGTCGAGTAGTTCACATCTTTTGTCTTTGGTAAAGATGTTTAAAATAAACAAAAAGCGATCGCCTGAGCCAAAATAATTTAGCAATCTCAGCTCGGTATTTTTACTCTTGTTTTTGATCTAAGATAATTTTGATGGGATTTTACAAGGATTGTTCTAATGGTAAAAACTGCTTCAACTATGCTGGCGTTAGGCACTACTGCCCCTGAGTTTCACTTACCTGATGTAGTATCGGGAGAAACTATTTCTTTAGCTACGTTTTCTGGTAGTAAAGCATTATTAGTGATGTTTATTTGCCAGCACTGTCCTTTTGTTAAGCATATTCAGTCAGAGTTAGCTAAAATCGGTCATGATTATCGCGATCGCTTAGGTATAGTAGCAATCAGCGCCAATGATGTAGCCAATTACCCAGACGATTCTCCCCAGAAGCTCAAGGAAATGGCACAGGAGCTTAACTTTAATTTCCCTGTTTGCTACGACGAAAGCCAATCAGTAAGTAAATCCTATACTGCTGCTTGTACGCCAGATTTCTTTTTGTTTGATAGTTCGAGCAAACTGGTTTATCGTGGTCAATTAGATGATAGTCGTCCGAGTAATGGTGTTCCTGTAACGGGCAAGGATTTACGTCAGGCGATCGACGCTGTGCTACAAGATCGAGAGATCAACTTTGAACAAAAGCCCAGTATTGGCTGCAATATTAAGTGGAAACCTGGTAATGAACCAGATTATTTTGGCTAAGTCAACAGTTATTACTGGTGTTATTTACTGCGAGTTTTTGAGCGCCACCTTTGTCTAAATTCAAAACAACAGACTAAAATTAGGGCGATCGCCAAAGGAATTAAAAAGCGGATTGAGCGATAAACTAAGAGAGAGCTTAAAATGTCTGGAGCAAAAATACTTTTAGGCAATAAAAAGATAATGATGGTTTCAAATACGCCAATTCCACCAGGAATATTGCTCATGATTGAGGCTGCCATCCCTAGCTGATAAATACTAAAAAAGTGCAGGTAAGACTGATGAGGATAGCTGGGAATTAGGCAATATAAAACTGCCGCTGCTAATGCCCAGTCAAGGGAAAAAACGGCAATTTGGGTTAGAGGAATAGTTGGTTGAGGAAAACGCAAAATGTTGCCTTTAACTTTTAGGCTTTTTTTGCGCCAACAAAAATAAAGATACGCGCCGACTATAGACAGAGCAGCAATTCCCAGATACTGCATTACCATTGTCGGAATCGGCAGAAATTGCGGTAATTGCAGGGGATGAACCAAAAAAGTAATTCCGTTGAGAGTCAGTAACCCTAACCAAAAAGTAAGATTGCCTAAAGCAGTTATTTTGGCAACGATTCGGGGAGGCACACCCCAACAGGAATAGAAACGATAGCGAATTCCCCCGCCGATTAGCAGCGTAAATCCCGTAGTGTTGCTGACGGCATAAGTAATAAAAGTGGTAAATAAAATCCGCTTACGACTTAAATAATGATTGAGTTGACGAAAAGCAACTAGGTCATAGGTACTGATCGCAAAATAACCTGTAAAAGCAAAGCATAAAGCATAAGCTAACTGGCGATCGCTAATTAGAGCAAAACCGCCTAAAATATCGTCAAGGCTATAGCGATTTAACTCTTTTTGGCAAGTATAGAGCGCAAAAGTTAACAGCAGCAAGCCTACTATCGGATAAATCCAGCGAGTCCAGCCAATCCAGCGATTCATTAATCAGTATTTAAAATGACTCTTTCAGGGTAATTGGTAAATATAGCATCCGCTCCTAATGCTCTCATCAGCTTAATATCATCAGGCTGGTTAACGGTATATACCCAAACCCCTAGACCTTGTTGATGTACAGACTCAATTAACTCAGAAGTGACATAATCTAAGTGAGGAATAACTAAATCTGCCTGTAGCTGTTGAGCGCTAGCTAGATATTGCCAGGGTAAACCGTAAATTAGCGTTCCCGTAATAATATTAGGGCAGATTACCTTAACCCGATGCAATTCATCATGATTAAAAGAGGAAACTACAAAATCTGAGTAAGACCATCCCAGCTCTAGATGTGTTTGAATCAAATCAACTACTAACTTAGCGGTATTACTGCCCTTTAATTCAATATTAATTATGACTTGACGAGCTACTATTTTAAATACTTCTTCTAGAGTAGGTACTTGCTCACCTTTACCAGCATCGAGCGATCGCACATAACTAAAACTGCTATTCTCTAGATAACCTGTACCATTAGTCGTCCGAGATAAATCGCGATCGTGAATTACGACTAAATTATCTTCGAGGTTGTAGACATCAATTTCTACTGCATCAACACCTAAAGCGATCGCCTTTTTGATAGACAATAAAGTATTTTCAGGCTCATGTCCCATTGCCCCTCGATGTCCAATAATAAGCATATAAATCGATCATTAATCATTGGTATCTACTCTGAACATTAGCTAAAAGCTAAAAGCTAAAAGCTAAAAGCAAGAAGCTAAAAAATCTAAACCCAGCTATTCCCTAAAAAGCATTATAAATGAGCATTTTAACTCTACAGAATATTAAAAAAGATTTTGGCATCAAAGAAATATTGCGGGATGCCAGCTTTAGCATCGAACCTAACGACAAAGTGGGGTTGATTGGCGTTAATGGCTCTGGTAAGTCTACTCTGTTAAAGATGATTGCTGGAATTGAGCCGACGGATGGTGGTCAGCGTTTGCTTAAGTCTGGAGCCAGAGTTATTTATCTACCCCAACAGCCTGAAATAGATGAAAATCTCACGGTAATCGACCAAGTGTTTGCTGATAGTGGAGAGCAGATGCAGCTAGTGCGGGAATATGAGGATTTATCCCACAAAATAGCTTTGGCAAAGGGTGGTGATTTGGAGACTTTAATGTCTCGTTTAGCCACGGTAACAGAAAAAATGGCGACTCTCGGCGCTTGGGATTTGGAAACAAAAGCCAAGATTGTTTTGAGTAAATTAGGGATTGAGGATTTTGATGCCAAAGTAAAAGATCTTTCTGGAGGATATCGTAAACGTATTGCTCTAGCTGCTGCTTTGCTTAACGAACCAGATCTTTTAATGATGGATGAGCCGACTAACCACCTCGATGCTGAGTCGGTGGAGTGGTTACAGGAATATTTAGCTCGTTTTCAGGGAGCAATTTTATTAATTACTCACGATCGCTATTTTTTAGATAATGTTACCACTCGCATCTTAGAAATCGATCGCGCCGATCTTTATGCCTACTCTGGTAATTATTCTTACTATCTAGAGAAAAAAGCGCTCCAAGAAGAGTCTGTTGCCAGTAGCCAACGTAAATTTCAGGGTGTTTTAAGGCGGGAGCTAGAATGGCTCAAGAAAGGGCCAAAAGCCCGTAGTACGAAGCAAAAAGCTCGGATCGATCGCATTGGCGACATGCAGGATCGGGAGTTCAAGCAAACACAGGAAAAGGTTGATATTGATACTCCAGGTAGACGCATCGGCAAAAAAGTAATTGAACTGGAGAATATTGCTAAATCCTACGACGGACATATCCTGTTTAAAGATTTTAGCTATGAATTTACCCCAAGCGATCGCATTGGCATCATTGGTGCTAATGGTGCAGGGAAGTCTACTCTGATGAACATTATTACTGGACGGATCGAACCAGACCAAGGCAAGGTAGATATTGGCAAGACAATTCATATCGGTTACTTCGATCAACATTCCGATAATATTTTGGCTGCTCTAGATGAAAATCAACGAGTAATTGAATATATTAAGGAAGTGGCAGAAGTTGTGACTACGGCTGATGGTACTAAAATCACCGCTTCTCAAATGTTAGAGAAGTTTCTTTTTCCTCCCGATCAACAATATGCGCCGATACATAAACTCTCAGGTGGGGAAAAGCGGAGGCTGTTTTTGCTCCAGGTATTGATGGATGCTCCTAATGTGCTGATCTTAGATGAACCTACTAACGATTTAGACGTACAGACTTTAGCGATTCTCGAAGACTATCTAGAGAACTTTAACGGCTGTGTGATTGTCGTTTCTCACGATCGCTATTTTCTAGATCGGACTGTAGAATTTATTTTAGCGATCGAGCCAGAAGGAGAAGTGAGACTCTATCCTGGTAATTATTCGGTCTATTTAGAACAGAAAAAAAAGGCAGACAAATTAGATAAATTAGCTAAACAAGAACAAATTGTTGCCAAACCACAAGAAACTCAACCAAAAAACCCCAGTAGCAGTAAATCTAGCCCTCAAGATAAGACCATCAAACCTTTATCTAACTTTGAAAGACGAGAATATCAAAAGTTAGAAGCCAAAATTGCGCAAATGGAAATTGACAAAGAAAAGCTGGAAAACTCTCTGGCAGAAAACTGTAGTGATTTTAACCTAGTGCAGGAACTGTCTGCCAAATTAGCATCGTTAAACGCCGAGATCGATCATCATACCGAACTCTGGATGACCTTAGCCGAAAGAGAAACGTAAATCTGTAAATCTATTTAACTTTGACCTTAGACCCCCATCAAGTAGAATACGGTGAGACATAAAAATTTATTAAAGAATAAAAATTATTATGAAGCAGCAGGGTGTAGTGGTTTGGTTTACTGGATTTAGTGGAGCAGGAAAAAGTACGATCGCGGAAGCACTTACGGAAAAACTGCGGTTTGAAGGATATCAGCTAGAGGTTTTAGACGGTGACGAAATCAGAGAAAATTTGACTAAAGACCTAGGCTTTTCCAAAGAAGATCGAGACACTAACATCCGCCGTATTGGTTTTGTGGCAAAACTATTAGCTCGTAATGGCGTAATTGTTTTAGTCCCTGTTATCAGTCCTTATCGTGCCATCAGAGAGGAAATGAGGGCTAATATCGATGATTTCGTGGAAGTTTTTGTTAATGCTCCCATCTCAGTCTGTGAAGAACGGGATGTTAAAGGGTTATACAAACAAGTCCGAGCAGGTAAAATTAAGCAGTTTACAGGCATCGACGATCCTTATGAGCCTCCAACCAACCCTGAAGTTGAATGTCGCACCGATCTCGAAGATGTCTCAGAAAGTGTTGCTAAAATCCTAACTCAATTGAAAAAACAGGGATATTTGACATAAGCACTATTTGTGTTTCTATTTGTGCTTCGGCTTAACTGAGTTTAAGTCTGGCAAATCTTATAAACTTGCTATAGCGATGGATAATATTATCTCTAATTCGGTTGACTTACCTTTAAAAGTCAGTCAAATAGTATGTTTAGAGCATCAAAACAGTTATCTTTATGGTGAGGTAATTCAGTTAATTCCTCACCGTCAACTTTGTTGGTTTAGACCACTTTGTTTAGTCATCTCGGCTGATACACCAAGTAGCTTGAAGTCAGAGTCGTTAGAGCGATCGCTTGAATTAGAATTCCTTCAGCAAGAACGTTCATCCAAATTAATCCAAAACTTTGACTATAGTAAAAGCGCTCAAGAACTTAAGTTAATTGATTTACAATCTGGTTCAGATTTATTGTGGCCAGCTAGTTTATTTCGACCTGCTCTAGACACAGAAATAATTTATTTAATACCACAATTACAAGATAATAGCTATCATTTTGACCAGAAAATCTCCAATCAAAAATATTTAAACAAGTTTATTCATTCATTTTGGCAGGCTCATCAAGATAAGTTTTAAATATGATTAAAATCATGTTTGATGACATTTGCTTTCCTTTGGGGTAAAAAATGCAATTTTTCCTTACTTTTTACTTTTATACTCTAAATTCTATTGATATTAAGAAGAAACAACTGTTTACATTATGGATTTAGTAAATTCCAATACCAAATATTAATTTCAACTCAATCATAATAAATCTACTGTTAACAACAATATAGCCATACGTAAAAACGTTAGGGCATTTTTGAAATACTACTTTCTCTTTGCTTCTTACGAAATTTTCTTATCCGAAGGTTTACCCTTTAGGGCAACGGAATTTCGCGTTTCTTACGAGCCGATTATTATTAATGTCCTAATCTAACTTTGTACGGATATGGTTAATGGCGTAGCGGATTTTTAAATGTTGGTTTAAGCTGAAAGTTTAGTGAATGCCCTGATTTAAGCGATCCACAAATTGATTATAAATATTATAAATAAATATAAAGTGTTTCTCATGATTTAGGGTGGAACGGAGTTTTCAACACATAGTATGGATCTAGAGGCTGTAAAGCAATATACCTAGATCCACAACCGACAAAATTTAAGGTAAAAATTTAGGGATACTTCATTTACTTATTAAGATTACGTAAATTACGTAAAAAATAGTAGATATCCGTAAATATACAGATTAATCTTAAAACATAAAACTAGTTTTTGAGCAATATCTAGGACGAGAAACAATAAAATGAGCAGCACACAAACACGTACAAAATTTACGACTTTTAGACCAGAAGGTTTCTTAAGCGCAGCAAATGCAACAGAGTTTCTGGAGCGTTTAACGGTGGAAGTAAAGTCCTCAGTAGACTCTGCTTTACTAGTAAATATGGAAGCCGTAGAATTTATGGATAGTGCAGGCTTAATGGCACTAATTAAAGCATTTCGTTTGGCAGAAAGCCTCGGTCACAGTTTCGGAATTTGCTCGGTTCCTCCGTCAGTACGAATCATGTTTGAGCTTACTCAGTTAGATAAAGTTTTTGAAATTTTTGAAGATCAAAGCGCTTTTCAACTAGCAGTGGATCGATAATCAACGAGCTTGTTTAGTTGCGAAAAATTTAGCTGTGTTTTGGTGAAACAAGTTTAATTAGGACAATACTGTTGTTTGCGACTCTTGATAGTTACAAGTCATCTAATAAATTCATTAGTGAAATTTACTAGTAACCTTGCCCATAATGTCAGAGAACTCTATCGTTCCCCAGTGGCGACTGTCAGTGCTAGCTTCAGCGTTATCTCCTGTGACAAAATAGCTATTATTCTCTTTGAGCGCGGTAATTCTTTTGACTATAGGTAAATTGACCTGTAGCGGGTGTAGAGTGACTATAATGTCACCAATTTGAGGCAAATATTTTTGGTAAGCATGGAGATCGAGCAGAATTTCATCCCCTGGCTGTAGTAATGGCAGCATCGACTCTCCCACAACTTTTAAACGTTTTCTCCTACGTAATAGCAAGAGCAAAAGTTCCCGATATGTTGTCTTGGGCAATATTTTTGCCATGTCAGCAAATAAAAATCAGTAATTTTAATTGTCATACCATTTCTCCTTAAACTTGCACTTAATATTTTGATTGTAAATCTCGCGCAAAGACGCAGAGACGCAAAGAATTTTCAGTGCAATTAGGACTCATCAAGCAGATCTAAGCAAACCTGTAAAAAAGCGATCGCTTCTGTGTCGATTTTATGTTTCCTCGCGGGAAGACCCCATCTCAATACTTCTCGTTTAAGCTTTGTTATTGATTAGTTAAGTAGTAGGTAGTCCTAAAGGACGACGCGTAGCTAGTGCTTTAGCATAAACTTCGCAAATAGGTAGTGAATAGTAGGTAGCGTTACTCGTTACTCGTTACTCGTTACTTTTCTAGCCTCATATATTAATCCGCATTTGTTAAACGAGAAGTATTAGACCCCGTCTCCGACGGCGGTAGCGTCAAAGTTTTAGTTTTCTGAGGACGATTTGTTTAATTACCCAGTATCATGCGGGATAGACTTTTAAATCTTACTAGGTAATGAGTACTAATCGATTTTCTGGCATTGGGCAACGACTGAGAAAAATCAGTAAATATTTAGGTAAATATCTAATTCTATTTTCTTTTTGTTTTATCTTGGCGGTGGGGTGCAACAGTCAAAATCAGTCGGAGACAAAGCCAATTGATAGTAATCGTATTTCTGTCGGTACAACTTTAAAGCCACGCACTCTCGATCCCGCAGATAGCTACGAAATAGCAGGGTTAAACATTCTTTATAATGTGGCAGAAAGTCTTTATACCTACGAAGTCGGCACCACAAACATTAAGCCACTCTTAGCAACTGCCATGCCAGTCATTGACGAAGCTGGTTTGATTTACACCATTCCTTTGAGAACAGGGGTAACTTTTCATGATGGTGCAGTGTTTAATGCTAAGGCGATGGCGTTTTCGCTGCAACGTTTTATCGAAAATGGCGGAAAACCTGCTTTCCTGTTAGGCGATGTGATTAAGTCAGTGGAAGCAACAGGTGAATACGAGCTAAAAATTACCCTCAAACAACCCTTTGCTGCTTTTCCCGCATTACTCGCTTTTCCAGGTGCTTGTGCTGTATCACCCCAAGCCTACAAGATAGGTGCAGGAGAATTTAATCCCAATAAGTTAGTGGGGACAGGCAGATATAAACTAAGTCAGTTCAAAAGCGATTCGATCGGTCTCGATCGCAATCCTAATTATTGGGGTGAAGCGCCAGCCAATCAAGGCATTAATTTACAGGTTTATGGCGGAAATTCAGCTAACTTGTTTAATAGCTTTGAAACCAAAGCAGTTGACGTAGCCTATCAGTCTCTCGATCCTCAGCAAATAGAAAGCCTACTAGAAAAGAAAACAGAGCATCAGGCAATTGAAGGTTCGGGAACAGTGGTTAACTATCTCGTCTTGAATCTACAGCAAGAACCCTTAAACCAGCCAGAAGTGCGTCAGGCGATCGCTGCGAGCATTAATCGTGGTTTAATCAACGAAAGAGTTTTAAAAGGACAAGCTGAACCGATTTATAGTCTTGTACCCACAGCATTTGCTGCTTATGAACCGACATTTAAAAAACTATATGGTGAAGCTAATACGGCTAAAGCCAAAGAATTGCTCACCAAAGCAGGTTATTCCGCGCAAAATCCAGCGATCGTCGAAATTTGGCATCCCAGCGGCTCAATTACCAGGGGGATTGTGGCAGAAACGATTAAAGCCTATGCCGAAAGTGAACTAGGAGGAATAGTGCAGTTTGTTCCCCAGAGTGTAGAGTCGGCTTCCTTTTTTAGCAATCTCAGTCAGGGAATATATCCTGCTGCTTTAGTCGATTGGTATCCAGACTTTCTCGATCCAGATAATTATCTTCAGCCTTTTCTCGGCTGTAGCCAGGGTTCAGCTAAGACTGGTTGTAAATCGGGTGCAGCACAAAGTCGTGGTTCATTCTATTATAGCGATCGCGCTAACCAGCTAATCGAGCAATCTCGACAGGAACAAGATGTCGCTAAGCGCCAAGCAATTTTAGTTCAATTACAGGAAGTAATGAGTCAGGATGTACCTTATATTCCCCTTTGGCAGACTAAAGATTATGCCTTTGCGCAAAACGATATTAACGGCGTAGTGATCAATCCCAGTCAAACCTTCCCTTTTTGGACGATCGAGCGCAGTAGCAATGAACAATGAACAATCTAGGCTCATCTTCTTAAAGATACGGTTTGCCTTGGCAACAAAAACAATATGAAACTGATTATTCAAATTCCTTGCTATAACGAGGAGGCAACTCTAGGGTTAACCTTATCGCAACTTCCTCGGCAATTACCTGGTATCGATCGGGTGGAGTGGCTGATTATCAATGATGGTAGTCGCGATCGCACTTTAGAAGTAGCACAAGCTTGTGGTGTTGACCATATTGTTAATTTACAGTCTAATCAAGGTTTGGCTAAAGGCTTTATGGCGGGAATCGAGGCTTGTCTTGAGGCGGGAGCAGATATTATTGTCAATACCGATGCCGATAATCAATACTGTGCAGCCGATATTCCTAAGTTAATTGCGCCGATTTTAGAGGGATATGCTGAGATCGTGATTGGTGCTAGACCAATTCAGTCAATTCAACATTTTTCCCCCATCAAAAAATTGCTGCAAAATTTAGGTAGTTTTGTCGTTCGTCTGGCTAGTCAAACCCAGATTCCTGATGCTCCCAGCGGTTTTCGAGCCATCAGTAGAGAGGCTGCTTTGAGGCTGAACGTTTTCAATGAATATACCTACACCTTAGAAACTATTATTCAAGCTGGTCAAAAGGGTTTAATCATTACTTCTGTTCCCATCCGTACCAACGGCTTTCTGCGTCCTTCTCGGTTAGTTAAAAATATCTCTACTTATGTTCAGCGCTCTATTCTAACCATTGTGCGGATCTTTATGACTTATCGTCCGCTAAAGTTCTTTATGCTGCTGGGAAGTGTCCCTTTTAGTCTCGGATTTTTACTTTGCTGTCGTTGGCTATGGTTATTTTGGGGAATTATCGGCGACGATCCTGCTAAACCCCGCGTACCTAGTTTAATCCTGGCGGCTATGTTGATTCTCATTGGCGTTCAGCTGTGGATATTTGGGTTAATCGCCGATTTAATGGGGGTAAATCGTCAGTTACTGGAAGATATTCAGTTGCGTTTACGTCGTCAAGAATATAGTCAGAAAAAAAGCGACAAAAAAAGCCCTAAAAAATGACGCGCAGCTTTTCCTAATTACTATCGACTTTATGCTTAACAATAACGATTTTCCACTGTCCTAACTGACTAGCCTGAAAAGCAACTTGACTACCATCACCACTAATAGTAGGCTGCTGGGCAGAGCCTTTAACATTAACCGTTAACAATTCAGTTTTTTGCTGTTGGCGATCGTAAACAAAAATATCACTTTTACCTCTTTCGGTGGATACATAGGCAATATAGCGACCATTTGAGCTTAAAGCAGGTTGATCTTGTGTAGAATCTCGGCGATTAAGATTGGGTAAAGAGATCAAACGTTTTTCCTGAAGATCGTAGAGAAAAATATCTCTTTGACCGCGCCTATCCGAAGCAAAAGCTAAATAACGACCATCTTGGCTATAGTCGGGGTATTCTTCGGGAGAATTACTGTTAATACCTCCAGGAATAATCTCTGGCTGGGTTAACAAATTACCACTACAACTACTACAAGCGCTAACCAGAGTCACTCCTAACAAGAAGAATTTAGCGATTTGATTAAGTAGCATACGGCATTTAGAATTTTTAACTTGATTATCAGTTTCAATCCTAAGCGATTCCAAGCTTTTGTAGATTTTCTTGGTGCAGATTTACTTTAGACTGATACATTTCAATTAATTCTTCGTTAGAAACCTTGAGAATTTCAATGATATTGTCTGCCCAAATCATTTCGCCACAGTAGAAAAACTCAATTCTTTTGGAGTTATGAGGAACATAATAGGCGATCGCTCTAAAGAAATCTATTTTAGCCAATTTTTCTCTAATTGCGATGTCGTAAGCATATAAACCAGCTTCCATTAACCTTTCTTTCTGAAAGTCAGTCGGATACCATTCTTCAGTTAAAGCTTGGCATAAAATTTCATTGGCATCAGGAAGAACTAGTTTTTTATTTTGGATTAAAGCCCAATACTCTAAACCAAGAAACCAGCCAATAAAAGACTGAATTTTACTCTCTAAATTATTGTTGCAGTTTTCAATCAAATCACAAATTTCTGCATCAAAATAAACTCCATATTTTTTCAGAACTGGAAAATACTTACGCAAAATTTCTTCTTCAGTATAAGATAGCTCCATGCCCCACAACATATAATTAGCGCCTCCTAATTGCTGTTAATCCTCTAGTTTAATCATACGCTCAACGAAAATCTTAAGAGCGATCGCATATTACCTAAAATCGTCTTATTGCGCCATAAAAAAGGGCAGGTAATACCCACCCTAATCGCTGATTGTAATCGTCACACAACCTTACTTATTTGGTTGAGGAGTCATCCGTAAATAAGGCTTAATTTCATCAACTCCTTTAGGAAATTTCTGTCTTGCTTGGTCAGTAGGAATAGCGGGAGAAACTACTACGTCTTCACCATCTTTCCAGTTAACGGGAGTAGCAACTGAATAATTATCAGTTAGCTGCAAGGAATCGATAACTCTGAGAATTTCGGGGAAATTACGACCTGTACTTGGGGGATAAGTTAAGGTGAGGCGTAATTTTTTGTTGGGATCAATAATGAACACAGAACGCACTGTTACCTTGGCATCGGCATTCGGATGAATCATGTCATAAAGGTCACAAACCTTTTTATCTCCATCTGCCAAGATTGGATAGTCAACTTTTGTTCCTTGAGTTTCGTCAATGTCACAAATCCAACCCTGGTGAGAGTCAGCATCATCAACGCTCAAAGCAATTGTTTTAACATTACGCTTGTCAAATTCAGATCTGAGTTTAGCAACTTCACCTAATTCAGTGGTACAGACAGGAGTGTAGTCAGCAGGGTGTGAGAAGAGAACTACCCAGCTATCTCCAGCCCATTCATAAAAGGAGATTTCTCCCATGCTGGAATCTTGAGTAAAATCAGGCACAGTGTCGCCTAATCTAAGTTGAGCCATTGTAAAAACCTCGATTTCGTTTTAGAAAAGCAGATTTTTATCTTCCCATGAAACACTATACATAATATCCTGTGCTTAATTGTTCTTGATAAGAAATCTTATCTCTTAATTCAAGTTAGTCTTTAAGGCAATTTAGAAGCTTGCTTAACTGCTGCCCAATCCTCTGGTTGAACTCTTTGATATAAACCATCAGTACAAACTACACCAATACTTCCATCTGCTGCGGGGCTTGCCTCATAAAAAGCGACAATTGGCGTCTCATTGTCGAGATCTACTAAATTTTGGGCGGATAAAAAAGCATTCACTAAATAAGGTTCTTGAGTTTTTGGATGATAAAACACAGATTCGTCATAGACAAAATCTTGCAATGCCAGCTTAACTGTCTCTAGACTACTCATATCTGGCAATTTATACTCATTTTGCTCAGCATAACTGCGCAAAGCACTACCTAAGCTTTGTAGATGAGATTCAACCTGGGAGTTAACTGCTACTAAATTTGCTTGCTCACATGCTTCTTTTGATTGCTGTTCAGCTTTTTCGAGCATCGCTAAATCCGTCTTGAGATCAAAAGGGCGAACATTATTTAAACTACCAATGGTTTTTAAATTCAAGAGAGATAAGGCAACAGTAGTTTCTGGCGTGATTTTTTCAGTAGCTGTAATTGAAGCGCAATCACCTCCTGTTAAAGCAGCCGTAGAACCCATAAAATTTTCTAGCAGGGAGTTAATATTCAAGGGTTCGCCTGAAGTTGCTAGGCGATAGGCAACTAAATAGATTTCATCGTTAACCTTAACTGTTTTACCTTGAGTGTAATAAATATTATTATAAATATCAGCACCAAAAAGACTAGTCCAAGACTTCATCAGGTCTGCCATTTCATACTGACCACTAATCGCTACTTGTCGCCAAGAGTCATCTAAATCTTTGAATTGTTTTGTTAGAGGTGCTTGTTTGCCAGAAATGAGCTGCTGAAAGTCATTAGCAAGACATTTTTCGCTACAAGTAAAGATAGAAGTTGCTATAGCTAATGCTAGCGTTATTTTTCGCATAATTAATTCTTCAAATACTATCTTAAGCTAAACTTTCACTCAAGATAGCCTAGGCAAATTGCTTCGCCCACAGTGGTTTTACTCATTAGTTTTTCAATCCTATTGACTACTTTTTTTTTGGTCGATGTACATGCGTCCTTGCCATAAGATAAAATAAACGACCTGGTTAGCTGAATAATAAGGAAGACTTCATGGAAGACAAGCATATGTTAATGATTCCTGGGCCCACTCCAGTCCCAGCGAAAGTATTGGTTTCTCTAGGCAAACACCCGATCGGCCATCGTAGTGGTGATTTTAGTCAAATTATTGCCGAGATTAATCAGAATTTAAAATGGCTACATCAGACTAAAAACGAAGTGCTTTCCCTTAACGTATCAGGTACGGGGGCAATGGAAGCGGGCATGATTAACTTCCTCAGTCCTGGCGATCGCGTTTTGGTTGGTGTCAACGGTAAGTTTGGCGATCGCTGGGCGCAGATCTGCGAAGTGTTTGGCATGAACACCGAACGGATTACGGCCCAATGGGGTAAGCCTCTAGACACCGAAGAAATTCGCGCTAAGTTAGAAGCAGATACCAACAAAGAGATCAAAGCGGTGGTCATTACTCACTCGGAAACATCCGCAGGGGTACTCAACGACTTAGAAACGATTAACCAGCACGTAAAAGCTCACGGCGAAGCTTTAATTATTGTTGATGCTGTTACTAGTTTAGGTGCTTATAATATCCCCATCGATGACTTGGGATTAGACGTAGTGGCATCTGGTTCCCAGAAAGGCTATATGATTCCCCCAGGTTTGGGCTTTATTTCAGTCAGTGACAAAGCGTGGAAGGCTTATGAAACTAGTAAGTTTCCTCGTTTCTACATGGACTTGGGTAAATACAAAAAAGCCAATGCTAAAAATAGCAGTCCCTTTACTCCTCCCATCAACCTGATGTTTGGATTACAAACCGCTTTAGAAATGATGCAGCAAGAAGGTTTAGAAAATATTTTTGCCCGTCATCTACGCTTGACCAATGCTACTCGCGATGCTGCTAAAGCAATGGGGTTAAATCTCCTAGCGCCTGATAATGCAGCAAGTACAGCAGTAACAGCAATCATGAGCGATGATGCTGAAGCAATTAGATCTACCATGCGTCAGAAATACGATATTGCTCTAGCTGGTGGACAGGATCATCTTAAAGGTAAGATTTTCCGCGTGGGTCATCTAGGCTTTGTCAGCGATCGCGATATCTTAACGGTCATTTCTTGTCTAGAAGCGACTTTAACTGAGCTTGGTCATGATTTTGAACCCAAATCTGGAGTTAAGGCTGCCGCTGCGGTACTTTAGCTCTTGGGGATTTTGCCCCTAAGTCTGCAATGTTCAAGTCTCCCAACAATGGGGGACTTCGTTCTTTTTGAAAGATTAAATCTTCATCTAAAGCCCAAACTAAGCAAAATAAGCTTTTGGCGGTAGATTATGCACAATGAAGGGAGGAACTTAAAGCTGGTTTTTTAGGCAACATTCTAAAATGTAACCAAACTCATATTCAATAAAACATAAAAAATATGAATGTTAAAGCTTTTTGGAAAGCTACGAAAGTCGAAAATGCTCAACCACCATACGACACAATACAGCTTAAGGTATTTTATCCAGCATCAACTCCAGATAATCAGCAGATATTCTCTTCGTACCCTGCCGATCGAGCTAAAGCTCCTTTTCCCGTAGTAATTTTCTTTAGTGGTGTTAATTGCAATTTAGCAATGTACGAGTGGTTAGCGCTCAAATTAGTTCCTCGTGGGCTGGTAGTAGTTTTGTTTAACTGGTTAGGAGAAAGCTTTCCTGGTAGCATTTCACTCACTCCTGGTGTTGATTTTGCTGCATTGTCACCTAATGTCTATGGTACTATTCCCTCCGCTTTGGCTTTACCTGCACTTTTAGCTGAATTAAAGCAGTTAAATACAATGGATGTACTTAAAGATCTGTTAGATTTGCAAAAGATTGTATTAGGCGGACATTCTGCTGGCGGGAGGATAGCTTTAGAAAATGCTAACACTCAATTTTTTAGCCAAGTAACTGCTGCTTTTAGTTACGGAGCGCACACTGCTGCTCCAATTCAAGTAGGATACGAGCCTAATACTATTCTATCTTTGCCGAATTCTACACCGATGTTGCTGCTTGGAGGTACTGAAGACGGAGTAATTGCTAATAATAGCCATATCTATGGTGTCAATGAATGGGAAACCGCAGCAACTCCTATTGTACGAACATTTAGAGAAGCTATTTCGAGAGAACAAGCTGATTCTTATTTAGTTTTATTGGCAGGAGCAAATCACTTTTCTGTTGTCGATCGCCTTGACCCTACTTTACAAGTTACTGCTTTAGATTTTCCGCCCACTCAACCACAATCTCAAAATCGCTCAATCATAGCGGAGGTAATTGGTTTGTTTATCGATTTTCATGTCCGCCAAGAATCAGAAGCATCTTCCCAGCTTAAACGATTACTAAAAGAAAATTCTCTAATCGCATCTTTTGAATGCAAGTAAACGATCGACATGACGTTTGATAGAGGAGAATCGGACGCTCAAAGCCGATCTGGAAACTAATTCTTTCTTGCTGTCTGATTTTCTCTGGAATGGACAAAAAGCAAAGAGCGAATGATTGTGTATTAGAGATCGCTTTTCTATCTCTACACATAAAAGACGCGATCGCATCTCGTAGGTGCAGCTAAAATTATAATTTACAATCAGAAACTTGCCAAAATAAATAAATGTTAAAAACATTGATAGCAACTGTGCGCCAAGGAAAAATCGAAATATTAGATGAATTAGAACTTCCTGAAGGAACAAGAGTTTTAGTGACAGTTTTACCCGATCAAGAAACAGAATTTTGGAGTAAAACTAGCCAAGTTTCTTTAGATAAAGTTTGGCATAATTCAGAGGATGATATCTATGCCGAACTACTTAAAGAATGATGTTATCTTAGTTCGTTATCCTTTTTCTGATTTATCTAACTCTAAAGTTAGACCTGCTATTATAGTTAACACTCGGCATATTTCCCAGAAGATTTTAATAGTTCCCATCACAAGTAAAACAAATTCTTTATTGTCAGAAGAATTTGTTTTAGTTGATTGGCAAGCACCAGGATTAAATGTCTCTAGTGCAGTTAAAAGTATTTATACGATCGATCAAAAGCTAGTTATTAAAATTATTGGCAAACTGCAAAAGCCTGATGCTCAAAAATTAGATCTTGCTCTCAAAAGCTGGCTAGGTTTATCAGACTAACTATTATAGCGATCGCTTTTCCATCTCTACATATTAAAAATGCGATCGCATCACTATAAAATTTGCCAGCTCTAATGAGGTTAAGACAAATGTTATATTATGTTGGTAAAATCGACTGAATTTTAACCATAATGCAAAGTTCATATAGATTAAAAGCTAATGAATTAGATGAAAAATTTATAGCTGGTTTGAAAGAGACTTACAAAGATAAAGATATTGAGATTATTATTTACGAAGTAAATGAAACGGAATATTTACTTCAGTCTGACGTAAACAGACAAAGATTGATGCAAGCTAAGACCAATGTTGACAACAAGACTAATTTGGTTGAAATTGACTTAGAAGACTTGTAATGAGCAGAAGAATAGTCTTTGAATCGTCTGCGTTTGCAGATTTCAATGATTGGGTAAAGTTAGACAAAAAAATACATCGCAAAATTATCGAACTGATCAAAGATATTAATCGCCATCCTTTTCAAGGTTTGGGAAAACCAGAAGCATTAAAGCACGATCTTAGTGGTTATTGGTCAAGAAGAATAGATCGCGAGCATCGTCTAGTTTATAAAGTGACTAATGAGGAAATAATCATTCTGTCTTGTAAATATCATTACGGCTAGATTATGAGCGATCGCGAAGCGTAGGCGCGACGCGGAGCTAGTCCTTTAGGGGAGCCTAATCGCTTTTCTATACTCTACCCATGAAAAAGGCGATCGCAAAAGTCACAGATCGTACTATTCATTAATAGCTAGAGTGAGATAATAAAATTGAAAGGGAAGCCTCCTGACGGTCATCTAGAAGCTTTCCCAAGCTAAAACTTACTCATAGTATACTAATGGCAACCAAACAAAGTACAGATCTAAAAGAACTCAAAACTCTGATTAGCGATCGCTTTGATCAACTCGATGGCAAGGTTGAGAAGTTGACTGAAAAAGTAGACTCAATCGATAAAAGGCTGATAGCGGTAGAAACCAAAGTAGATTCAACGGAGAAACGATTGGGTACCGTAGAGAGTAAATTACCTGACATTTCAGAAAAGTTTGGTGAACTCAAGAACTGGAGACAAATAGCATTTATTATTATTGCTGCTGTAATAGGCTGGTTTGCTAGAAGCACTAAGTTTTAGATCATCTTTCTATTTGATAACGCGATCGCGAAGCGTAGGCGCGACGCGGAGCTAGTCCTTTAGGGAAGCCTAATCGCTTTTCTATCTCCACACATAAAAGGTGCGATCTCCAATTTTATAAACAGGACGAAGTGAAACCCGACAACAAATATCTATGGCGATCGCCAATCCATTATTGATGAATTAATAACGGTCGAGATTAGTATTGCAATCCCATTATTTTAGGCTCATAAAATACGCTCAAAGTTGTCTTGGCGATCGCATATCTAAGAGAGTGGTATATAGAAATACTCGCAACACAATTTAAATGCGATACCGCAGCTTTTTATTATGAAAGACGAGTACGATTTCTCTGACTCAGTTCAGAATCCATACTTCAAGAAACTCAAGAAGCAGGTGACGATTCGACTTGAAGAAGAAGTTATAGATTATTTCAAGGGTTTATCTGAAGAGATGGGAGTTCCATATCAGAGTCTAATAAATCTCTACCTCCAAGATTGTGTGCGATCGCAGAAAAAGTTATCTCTTGAGTGGGTACAAAATATCTAGCCGAGACTTGCAATGAGATCTTAAATTCTTATAGCGATCGCTTTATTTTAAGCTCATAAAACACGCTCAAAGTCGTCTTGGCGATCGCGCTTCTTCCCTTGCCGAATAATTACTGTAGTAGGATGCTTCCTTTAGTGCAGTCCCTCTGGTAGATTAATCCTAGCCCCAATTTTAAAATTTATTTTATGTTCATCGTTGAACTTGGGTGATTTTTATTAATTTATTTAACAAGCAATTAGGAGGAAAGTTGTAGTGGCTAAGAAGACTGTCGCGAGTTTAACCGAAGCAGATATTTCTGGAAAAAGAATTTTAGTAAGAGCCGATTTTAATGTTCCCTTAGATGATAGTGGCAACATTACCGATGATACTCGCATCAAAGCTGCATTACCCACCATTCAAGATTTAGTGGGCAAGGGCGGTAAAGTTATCTTATGTAGCCACATGGGTCGTCCCAAGGGTGCGGTGAAAGAAGAATTACGCCTTACTCCCGTGGCTGAAAGACTTTCTGAGCTATTAGGACAAGATGTGACTAAGTGTGATGATTGTATTGGCGACAGCGTAGCTTCTATTGTTAATGCCATGAGCAATGGTCAGGTTGTCTTGTTAGAAAACCTACGTTTTCATAATGAAGAAGAAGCAAATGACCCTGAATTTGCTAAACAGCTAGCTGCTAATGCAGATTTATACGTTAACGAGGCATTTGGTACGGCTCACCGCGCTCATGCTTCCACTGAAGGCGTAACTCATTATTTAAGTCCTAGCGTTGCTGGTTACTTGATTGAGAAAGAATTAGACTATCTTCAAGATGCAGTTGATAATCCTAAACGTCCTTTGGCAGCGATTATTGGTGGTTCTAAAGTTTCGAGCAAAATTGGTGTAATTGAAACTTTATTAGATAAGTGCGACAAGCTGCTGATTGGTGGCGGGATGATCTTTACTTTCTATAAAGCTCGTGGCTTGAGCGTAGGTAATTCTTTGGTAGAAGAGGATAAACTAGAGCTAGCTAAATCCTTAGAAGCTAAAGCCAAAGAACAAGGTGTAGAATTGCTGTTACCGACTGACGTTGTGGTAGCTGATAATTTTGCTCCTGATGCTAATGCTCAAACCGTAAGTATTGAAAATATTCCAGATGGCTGGATGGGACTAGATATTGGCCCCGATTCCATTAAAGTGTTTCAAGATGCTTTGGCTGACTGCAACGCCGTAATTTGGAATGGCCCCATGGGTGTATTTGAATTTGATAAGTTTGCTGCGGGAACAGAAGCGATCGCCCATACTCTAGCAGGTAAATCTGATGCGGTTACCATCATTGGTGGTGGTGATTCCGTCGCTGCGGTCGAAAAAGTTGGTGTAGCAGAAAAAATGAGTCACATCTCTACTGGTGGTGGTGCAAGTCTAGAATTGCTGGAAGGTAAAACTCTGCCTGGTATCGTTGCTTTGGATGAAGCTTAGACAGTAAGCAATCAGCAATTAGTTGTATTTAGCCTGTAGATTAACCTTTCTACAGGCTTTTTTTGTTGGTAGGATTCATTAATATAGCCGTACAAAGTTAGATTAGGACATTAATAGTAATTGGCTCGTAAGTAGCGCGAAATTCCGTTGCCCTAAAGGACTAGCCCTAAAGGATTAGCTCGCAAGCTCGCGTCCTTCGCGTCGCGCGGGTTCCCCGCGTTGCCCTAAAGGGTACACCTTCGGATAAGGAAATTTCGTAAGAAGGAAATAGGAAATAGGAAGTAGTATTTCAAAGATGTCCTAACGTTTTTACGTAGGGCTATACTAGAAAAAGTAGCTGGAAAAAATCGAGCTCCAGTATGGCTATTGAATAAAGCGATCGCGTTTTCATCGGTTGGGCAAGATCAACCAGAGTAATCAACATTTCAGGAAAGATCTTTGCCCACCAATTATTTTTTCAGTTTGCTTCTAATTTCTTCAACTCGCTTGCGATTGACTCCTAAATCGGATTTCCCCAACCTAGAGGCAGAGCGTACTTGAACGCCATTGGCATCAGAGCCAAGATAAAATTCTACATCATCTACATAGCCCATGAGCTTACTTTTAAACTCAGCATAAAGATAGTTCTCATTTTCTTCAATAATGGTAGCCCCCTCCATGCTATCTACTACTGTTTTAATCTCGGCAATAGATACCGCAGGCAAAGGTTCAATTTTTGCTTGAGCATTATCACTTTGACTATTGACACAGTTAGGAGTTCCAGGACAAGGGGCTAACTTACCATCTTTAACTCCTAAATTGCTGGGTTTTGTTCCCTTAAAGTTAAACATCTGATTAAATCTCTTGCTAAAATTTCGTTTTATTCTTAATCAGAATATTTTACACTAGACTAAATATGCCATGCCTGAATCAAGCGATCGCTTTTAGTTTCCGACTTTATCCTAAAGGATACCCTAAAGGACTAGCTCCTATCGTCACGTCCTAAAGGACTTGTCTCGCATAGTTGGAGATACCGCTCCGCGACACGAAGTTAGTCCTTTAGGGCATATCGCACTTCGTTATTCTGCCTTAGCTAAAACACTTACTCCACCTGTTACCAGCCTTAATGCCTCTTGGTATTGCTGATCGGCTGACGTAGCAATTTGCGCATAGGTAATTGGTTGCTGGGTAATTACGTCATCGGGCATAATCCCGAGCTTATTGATATCAGTATGGTTCGGAGTTTCATATTTGGCTACTGTTACAGCTAAACCTGCACCGTCGGGCAACTCAAATAAAGATTGAATTAGTCCCTTGCCAAAAGTTTTTTCCCCCACTAATAAAGCTCTCTCATTATCTTGTAATGCACCAGCTAGAATTTCACTAGCACTAGCAGTACCCTGGTTGACCAAAACTACTAACGGATCTGCCGTTAAAATTTCATTATTAGATTCAAAGCTACCTAAAGCTCCTTGACGATTCACGGTATAAACAATCGTACCGTTATCAATCCACATGCGAGCGATTTCTATCCCCGCCTGTAACAAACCGCCAGGATTATTCCGCAGATCGAGAATATAAGCCTCTGCACCCTGCTTTTCTAACTTGTTAACCCCGTGAGCAATTTCCTTCGCCGCATTGGCACTGAACTGATTTAAACGCACGTAACCAACTTTTTTGTCGGTATTGGTATCCAAAGCAGTATAAACAGGATTGAGAGAAATGCGATCGCGTACTATTTCTACATTACGCGGTTTAGCAGCTCGATCTTGACCAGACTGGATTCTTAGAGATACTTTACTCCCTCTTGCCCCACGCATCATTGCTGCTGCTTCATCTAAAGTTATGGTTTTAGCATCTACTCCATCAATTTCTAGAATGCTGTCTCTTGGTTCAATTCCTGCTGCTTCGGCAGGAGAACCAGCCAAAGGAGAAATTACTTCGATTAATTTAGTTTCGGGGTTAACATTAATCTGTAGCCCCACACCCGAAAGTTCTCCTGAAGTGTTGACTTGTAAACTATGATACTGCTCTGGTCTAAGTAATCTCGTAAAAGGATCGTCTAGAGTTGCCAGCATTTCTTCTATAGCATCATAAGTCTCTTCGCGATCGCGTAACGGCTTTTTAATAAATGTTTCTCTTAACTTCCACCAGTTTTGATGGTTGAGGGTTTCATCTAAGTAAGACTGATTGACAATTCGCCAAGATTGCAACAGTAACTTTTGCTCCTCTGTGAAGGCTTGAGCATCAGGGGTATACCAGCAAAAAGAACCAATCCAGAAAAGTACTGCTAAAGCAAAGGAAAAAACTTTTTTGACCATAAGTAGTAGAGATTAAGTAAGGCTATATCTTGACTATTGACTATTATTTTAAATTTAGCAATTCTTAATTAATTGTTACGTATTAATCGAGGTTGTTTTTTGAGGTGGATTATTTTAACTGTCAATCTGTTGCAGGATATCTAGTTATCCCTAGCTAAAATTGGCGTATAATACGACAATAAATAAAGACATCATAGCTTAAAGCTATGTTACATTCTCTCATATAGAGCTAAAGCATCCCTAGTATGGTTTGG
This sequence comes from Pleurocapsa minor HA4230-MV1, assembly GCA_019359095.1. Taxonomy (NCBI): domain Bacteria; kingdom Bacillati; phylum Cyanobacteriota; class Cyanophyceae; order Pleurocapsales; family Pleurocapsaceae; genus Pleurocapsa; species Pleurocapsa minor. Next base: position 85,565 of record JAHHHZ010000021.1, read on the forward strand.
CTCTATTGTGGACTTAAACAGCAAATATACATAATGCGCAATTTCTGTTCCTGAACAGATAAACTTTAATAAAGCACGCATTTGCTACCTGAGACTTTGTATAGCGGTATTGTAAATGCTATCTTCCCAGCCAATAATTCTGAGATTGTAGATTGATGCCAAGCTCTGCAAGTCTAATCGGTAAACCCATCCATAACTATTTTTTGTTAGCTAATCTATAAGGCTTCATGTTTTCTAAACAAGTAACAGATTCAAAAACTTTTCAGTGGTTTGATGAGCGTCTGGAAATTCAAGCAATCTCCGATGACATCAGCAGTAAATATGTACCACCCCATGTCAATATTTTTTATTGCTTGGGCGGTATTACTCTAGTTTGCTTTCTAATTCAGTTTGCGACTGGATTCTGCATGACTTTTTATTACAAACCCAGCGTCGCTGAAGCATTTACATCAGTTGAGTACCTCATGAACGAAGTCAGCTTTGGCTGGTTAATTCGCTCAATCCATCGCTGGTCAGCCAGCATGATGGTCTTGATGATGATTTTACATACTTTCCGCGTTTACCTAACTGGTGGTTTTAAAAAGCCCCGTGAGCTGACCTGGATTACTGGAGTAATCATGGCAGTACTGACAGTTAGCTTTGGGGTAACTGGCTATTCTCTTCCTTGGGATCAAGTTGGTTATTGGGCGGTAAAAATTGTATCTGGTGTCCCCGCAGCCATTCCCGTAGTCGGCGATCAAATGGTTGAATTATTAAGAGGCGGTGCTAGTGTTGGTCAAGCCACCCTAACGCGTTTTTACAGCCTACATACTTTCGTCCTACCTTGGTTGATTGCAGTATTTATGCTGTTGCACTTTTTAATGATTCGCAAACAAGGTATCTCTGGGCCTTTGTAAATAATCAACCAGAGTTTCCGTCAAAGGAATTAAACTCCCAGACGGATTTGCGTAAAGATATATATACCTACTGCTTTACGCCAGTTGGCACAGAGGTAGATTACAACTACTTAACTTTATTTATAAAATATTTTTATACAATAAATGTGCCACTTTGAATACAGCGAAGAACAGTTAAAATAGCTAATATTTTGCTTATTTCATCAGCTGATTTTGAGTAAATTTAGGAGAGAACATTATGTCCACATTAAAAAAGCCAGATCTCAGCGATCCCGCTTTACGCGCTAAATTAGCGCAAGGTATGGGTCACAACTACTATGGTGAACCTGCTTGGCCTAATGATTTGTTATACATTTTCCCTGTAGTAATTTTGGGAACTATTGGCCTAGTTGTTAGCTTGGCAGTACTAGATCCAGCGGTTATAGGCGAGCCTGCTAATCCTTTTGCTACACCTTTAGAGATTTTGCCTGAGTGGTATTTGTACCCTGTATTTCAAATTTTACGGGTAGTGCCTAGTAAACTGTTGGGAATTGCTGCCCAAACAGCAGTACCTTTAGGTTTAATGTTGATTCCTTTCATCGAAAACGTCAATAAATTTCAAAACCCTTTCCGTCGTCCTGTAGCAACTACAGCATTCCTATTTGGAACTGCCGTAACTATTTGGTTAGGAATTGGTGCAACTTTTCCAATTGACGAGTCTTTAACTTTAGGCTTGTTCTAAATTTGTTAAGCAAGTTTAGTTAGAGAGACACAGTAGTTCAGTGTTTAGCCTAAGTTCAGACACTTAGGTTAACTATTGTTCAACTGTGTCTCTTTGCAAGAAGGAATTGGCATTAATTTGACCGCTCATTAGCCATCAACTAAGAGCAAATGGCAAATCTAAACCGCTGCTGACGAATAATTGTCGCAATTTTGATTTTATTGGTATGATGTATTGCAGAAATGTTGGTGGAATAAACTAATAATTTTCTGCCTGCAAGGATATTTAACATGGAAGTGGGGTTTGCCCGCTTTTTTTGTTGTCAAAATCAATCATAGTTCCAACTCACCATCTAAGTTAGTTGGCGCAAAACCAAATCTTTTGCTCAACATGACTCATCCTCTTGTGCCTCAAATTATTGAACTAGCATCTCCCTTGGCTGAAGATCTCAACCTAGAGTTGGTAGACGCTGTGTTCCAGACTAATAAAACACCGCCAATTCTGAGAATAGACGTGAGGAATTCTGAGGGGGATACTAGCCTGGAAAACTGCGAACAAATGAGCCGTCTGCTTGAAGAAAAGCTAGACCTAACAGAAATTATTCCTGGGGCCTATGTTCTCGAAATTTCCAGTCCTGGTGTTTCCCGCACTTTAACTACAGATCGCGAATTCATAGCTTTCAAGGGATTTGGCGTAACCATCAAAACATTTGCTCCTTATAAAAACAAAAAACAATGGCAAGGGCGACTGCAACATCGAGATGAAACGACAATTCACATTAATGATAAGGGAAAAGCGATCGCCATTCCCCGTGAATTGATTGCTAAGGTACAACTTGATGATGGATAACCCAGAATAAACCAAACATTTTACGCTCAACAAAATATCAGCCATCCAAATATTTATTTCACTATTTAGGAGTACCCCATGACTATAGTAAGTTTGCCTGGCTTGAGGGCAACCATTGAAGAAATTAGTCAAAGATATAATCTACCAGGTAGCTCTGTTGAAGAAGCCTTAAGAGAAGCACTTATTAAAGGATATGAAAAATTTCGTCGTTCTAAAGCTCGTGATGAAGAGTTTGACGAAGAATATTTTGAAAACTTCAATGTTCAGCTAGACACAGAAGAAGAAGGATTTCAAATTTTAACAACCAAAGTGATTGTTGATATCAGTAAAGACCAGATTGAAGATCGCGATCATCAAATTGCCCTCAGCGAAGTTCAAGAGCAGGTAGACGATTTAGAGATTCAAGTTGGAGACTCAGTATTGGTAGATGTCACCCCAGAGCAAAAAGACTTTGGACGCATGGCAGCAATTCAAACCAAGCAAGTTCTGCTCCAAAAACTAAGAGATCAACAGCGCAAACTGATTCAAGAAGAATTCCAAGACCTGGAAGATACAGTACTACAGGCTAGAGTAGTTCGTTTTGAGCGTCAATCAGCAATTGTCGCGGTTACTAGTGGACTAGGACAGCCAGAAGTTGAAGCCGAATTGCCTAAACGGGAACAGCTACCGAACGATACCTATCGCTCCAACACAACTTTTAAAGTCTATCTGAAAACTGTTAGAGATACGCCCCATCGGGGGCCACAGTTGATGGTTTCTCGGGCTACAGCAGGCCTAGTCGTCGAGCTATTTAGCAACGAAGTCCCTGAAATAGAAGAGGAAATTGTTCGGATTGTGGCTGTTGCCAGAGAGGCTCATCCTCCCTCTCGTCATGTAGGAGTTCGTACTAAAATTGCTGTTGATACTGTGGAGCGAGATGTCGATCCTGTGGGAGCTTGTATTGGCGCAAGGGGTTCTAGAATTCAGGCCGTGGTTAATGAACTACGAGGGGAAAAAATTGATGTGATTCGTTGGTCGCCCGATCCTGCCACCTATATTTCAAATTCGCTTAGTCCTGCCAGAGTAGATCGGGTAGTTTTAGCCAATACGGAAGATAGACAATCAATTGTGCTAGTTGCTGAAGACCAATTAAGTTTAGCCATCGGCAAAGAAGGACAAAATGTTCGTTTGGCAGCTCGTCTCACTGGCTGGAAAATCGATATCAAAGATATTGCTAAGTTTGATGAAGAGGCAGAAATGGCAAAATGGGCAGCCCAAGCAGAATCATCTCAAGCTAGTAATGCTTCTGCTGAAGAGGAATTTGAGTCTGAAGACGTGGACAGTGAAGAAGCTGTGGCGGAAGATCCTCAGCTTGCAGAAGCCGCTCAATTAGTTGAACCAGAAACCGAATCTACCGAAGAGCCAGTAACTTAACAGATAAATCTAGCGTCGCTAAGTTAGATTAGGCTACGCTAGAGTTTAGTTTCCAGTGCGCAAACCTGCTCTAATTGTCCATCTAGCCAGACCTAAATCTGAGCAAAATCTTAAAAAATTGCCAAAGTTTGAATCAGATCAATTATCGTCAATGTGTGAGCTGTCGAAAAGTTGCCCCCAAACAGTCTTTTTGGCGCGTCGTGCGCGTAGCATCTAGTTACGCCGTTCAGTTAGATCGAGGAATGGGACGTTCTGCCTACCTATGCCCCAATATTCATTGCCTAACCACAGCCAAAAGTAAAAACCGCCTTAAAGGTGCTTTGAGAACCAAAGTGCCTGATGATATTTATCAAAATTTACAAGAACGTTTAAGCTGATCTGGTCAGAGTTTAGCGACAAAATATAAATTGTTAAAAATAAAATCTTAGACTAGATCTATAATTTGATGTTTTTCTTTAAAATAGAGCTATGGATAAATTACTATTAGCTGTAATCTGAAACTTGCTCTGATTATTTATGGTTTAATTTAGATCCTAATCCAAGGATAGATTTAATCAACTTACATCGATGGTCATACATAGCCTAATCAAGGTAATCTGTGACCAAAACCTAAACACATGAAGGACTACATGGATAAACCAATGGTCAAATAAAATACAAATAGTCAACTGAGGGGCATAGTGGATGAACAACGGCAAAGTTAGAATATACGAATTATCGAAAGAATTGAATTTGGACAATAAAGATATTAAAGAAATTTGCGAACAACTCAATATTGCAGTCAAAAGCCACAGTAGTACAATTACGGTTGATGATGCAGAAAGAGTTAGATCGGTAGCGACAAAGTCCCCTCGCACCGAGAACAACAATGATATTCAGAAAAAAGGTAATAAAGCTCTGAAAGTCCCAGCCAAACGCAAACAGCAAATCTTAGCTGTACATCATCGAACTGACAACTCGAACCCCAGTTCGAGAACTCAAGCAGCAAATTCTCATGGACAATCGCCTAAATTAGTTGCGCCACCTTCTAGACCACAAGCACCAAATTCTTCGGGAAGGTTTACTGAAAAATCTTCAACGCCAGCCAAACCTTCCCCAGCTGAATCTGGTTTTGAGCAAGATGAAGCGCTAACATCCACTGCTCCCAATGTCGAATCAGAATCTTCAACTAAAGTGGGTTCAATTCAACCACCTAGGTTGACTGTGCCACCTTCTAGACCTCAAGCGAAAAAATCAGCTAGCCGAAATTTAATTCAGTCTCCCAGCAAGCCAAAAATTCGCTCTATAGAGCCACCTCAGAACAAAATAGAAGAACCAGAGCCAGAAGAAAAGAAGAAAAAAGTTATTGCACCCCTGCCTAAGCTGAATCAAAGACCCCAGAAGATTCAAGCAGTGGCTAAAGTAGCGCCAAAAGATGAGGTAGAAGATGAAGAAATAGTCGAAAATCTCGATGGTGATGATGTTGAATCGGACGATCTAGAAGTTAAAAAAGTTACTCGCCTGAAGCGTCCTGCTCCTCCGAAGAAAGTAAAAGAGTGGGAAAACGAAGAAGAGGATGAAAGTAAGCAAGCTAAGTTAGGTAAAGGCAAAGCAGCGAAGAAACGTCGTGGGCCCAAGCCGATTTTGGATGACGAAGATTTTGATGATTCTGATGCTAATGCAGTTCAGATCAATGAGGCCTTCAGCTTGTCTACGGCGCGCCCTGCTAAGCCCAAGTCAATGCAGCACGAGCCAGCAGCGACTGTCAACAAGAAGCCACGGAAGCCATCCTTTAAAACTGAGAAGACTCAAAAGAATGAGCGTCAAACCAAAGGGAAAGCCGTCCCTACTCTATCAGAGTCGATTATTCTGACAGATAATTTAACTGTTCGGGATTTAGCAGACAGGCTTAATACTCCTGAGACAGATATTATTAGAAATCTGTTCTTTAAAGGAATTTCGGTCAACATTACTCAAACCTTAGATTTGGCAACCGCTCGTTCGGTGGCTGAAGAGTTGGGTGTGATCGTGGAAACTCCTGAAGAAAAATCGGCAGCAATTAAAAACACAGAAATGTTGGATGCTGATGATTTAGAGAATCTTCAACCTCGTCCTCCTGTAGTGACCATTATGGGTCACGTAGATCACGGTAAGACTACTTTGCTAGACTCGATTCGCAAGAGTACTGTCGCTTCTGGAGAAGCTGGGGGAATCACACAACATATTGGTGCTTATCATGTAGATGTCGAACACAATGGTAAACAGCAACAGATTGTTTTCCTCGATACTCCTGGTCACGAAGCCTTTACCGCTATGCGTGCTAGAGGAACTAGAGTTACCGATATCGCCGTTTTGGTCGTTGCTGCGGATGATGGAGTTCAGCCTCAAACCAAAGAAGCAATTAGCCATGCAAAAGCTGCTGAAGTACCGCTGATTGTGGCGATTAATAAAGTAGATAAGCCAGAGTCTAACCCCGATCGCATTAAACAAGAATTGACGGATCAGGGTCTAGTTCCAGAAGACTGGGGTGGAGATACCACCATGGTTCACGTCAGTGCGCTTAAAGGAGATAACCTAGACGAATTACTAGAGATGATCCTACTGGTGGCGGAAGTGGAAGAACTTTCAGCTAATCCAGACCGTGCTGCCAAAGGAACGGTAATTGAGGCTAATCTAGACCGTAATCGAGGCCCTGTAGCAACCTTACTAGTGCAAAATGGTACTTTGAGAGTGGGAGACAGCATTGTTGCAGGTTCAGTTCTCGGTCGAGTTCGCGCCATGGTTGACGATACTGGCAAGAAAGTAGAAGCTGCCACGCCATCTTTTGCCGTAGAAATTTTGGGACTCAATGAAGTTCCTGAAGCTGGAGACGAATTTGATGTTTATCAAGATGAAAAAGAAGCAAGAGCGATCGCCGATCAGCGCGCAATTGCTCAACGAGACACTCGATTACTCCAGTCTCTATCTTCGCGCCGAATTAGTCTCAGCAGCATCTCAGCCCAGGCTCAAGAGGGTGAACTTAAAGAACTTAACCTAATTGTCAAAGCCGATGTTCAAGGTTCTGTAGAAGCCATTCTCGGTTCTCTACAGCAGTTGCCACAAAATGAAGTGCAGGTTCGGACTCTGATGGCATCTCCAGGAGAAGTCACCGAAACTGACGTAGACCTTGCAGCAGCTAGTGGAGCGGTAATCATTGGCTTCAACACTACCTTAGCAGCAGGAGCGCGACAGGCAGCAGATCGAGAAGGAGTGGATATTCGCCAGTACGATATCATTTATAAGCTTTTAGATGAGATTCAAGGGGCCATGGAAGGTCTTCTCGATCCCGAACAGGTGGAGGAAAGTCTCGGTCAGGTTGAGGTTAGAGCTGTCTTCCCTGTCGGTCGGGGTGCGGTTGCTGGTTGTTATGTTTTATCAGGCAAAATAGTTAGAAACTGCAAGATTCGGGTTCGTCGCGGCAATAACATTGTCCACGAAGGCGATCTTAGCTCTCTCAAACGTATGAAAGATGACGTAAAAGAAGTAAACACAGGCTTTGAGTGTGGTATTGGTGCAACTAAATTCTCTGATTGGAAAGAGGGTGACATCATCGAAGCTTACGAGCTAGTGTTCAAACGTCGTACTTTGGCAACCAACTAAGATCATTTAGATCACCTGTAGGGGCGACTCGCGAGCCGCCCTTATATTTCTATTTAATGCTCAAGAATAATGAATACTCGTTCTGAACCTTTTTTATGGATTCATTTTGGGGGCATAATTGTATTTCCCTTAATGCTGGCGATCGCGGTGATTGGGTTAACGGTGGGAGATAGGTATACTTATTTGATAGAATTACCTTGGCTAATCGCGATCGCCATTCTTCCAGTCTCGTTAATGCAGCTATACCGTCCGTTTAATATATTTAGCGTCCTATTTGTTGCTCTCCAGCCGGAATTTTTAACTCAAAAGCAAAGAAAAATTCTGGCTTTGTTCAAAAGAAAGCAACAAAAAGTAATCAGCGCGATCGCCACAGGGTTAATGCTTTTTAGTCTGTGGTTGCTATATAATTTTTCGCCAGGAATAGAACTTGCTAGTTTATTACCTCAACAGCGTATTTTAGGATTAGCGATCGCCAGCATTGCTTTTTTGGGTAGCAATCTTTTTCTTCAGATACCCTTGAGCGCATTTCAGGTTTTGTTAACTAGTGAATCAGAGTTTGCCCAAATTGAGCAATGTAGTTTAGAAGAAGTCAAGAGTGATTTTACGACTGCGGGAATTAAAGTCAGTCAACTCCCCTTGTTAACTACACCGACTAGAGAGCAAGAAACAAATTAAGCTTTGCTAATATTTATTTAATTAATTGAGGATTTATGTCGTTAGGAATACAGATACTTAATCTACTTGAGCTAAACTGAAGAGGTATAGAGTAATAAAAATTTTATATACATGACAAACTCAACTATCGCTTCGCCAAACGAAAAGGAGCAAGAAATTTGGTTCAGTCTCATAGAGGCGATCTCCAAAAGCTCAGGTTTCCAAAGTTGGCAGCAAGAAAGAGACATTAGTAGCGAGATAAAACTAGATGAGCAAGTCCGACGTTACCTTAAAGAAACTTTAGAGACTCTTGCCTACTAACCAAAAAATAGCCAAAAATAGCCAAAACCTAATCTTTAATCAATGGGGATGTATTAGTAAATGCATCCCCATTATCATGCTAAAGTCAGCGAGTACAAACTGTAATATAGCATGAGTAATTTAGGATAAAATCTCCATAATTTACTAGTTGTTTACTTCCCAGGGCTAAAAGCTTTACACTCACCACCCAAACCATTAGCGATCGCACAGGTGTTGTGAGACATCATCTCAATGTAGCTTTTTGCTTCCCCTAGTCCGTCAGCATAAAGTCTTTCTGTCGATAGTTTGACATCAGCAGCACGAGCTATATTTTGTAGTACGCGATCGCTAGCAGTAGCTTCGGCGAAAATGGTGGGGATTCCTGCTTGTTTAATTTCGGCTGAGAGTTTGCGCACCTGAGAAGCACTAGGGGAAGATTCGTCACTTAAACCCTGGAGAGTCTGATAGTCTTTGAAATAATATGCCTTAACATAGTAGCTCAGAGAATCATGGGTGGTGACTAAAACTCTTTGCTCTTCGGGGATCGTGGCAATCTGATCTTTGATCCAGGCATCTAACTGCCAAAGTTGTTCGGTTAGAGTGGTGCTGTTAACTAAGTATTGTTCTGCTGCTTCGGGATTAGCTTGTAACAATATTGACTGAATTAGCTCTACCATCTTGACCGTATTTTCGATATTGTGCCAAACATGAGGATCTGGTTCTAATTCAGGTTTTTCTGCTGACTCATCTAACTCATCTGACTCATGGTGATGGTGATGATGCTCGGCAACCATCAGCGGCTCAGTAACAACCTGCTCATATAAGGCAATTTTAGGAGTTTTCGTAGCTGATAATAACTTAGTTACCTGGGGTTCGAGTTCATACCCGCCATAAAAAATTAATTGGGCTTCTTCAATTGCCTTGCGATCTAAAGGAGTAGGATTATAAGTATGGGGATCTTGATCGGCATCAATCAGACAAGTTAAATCAACTGTGTCTTGAGCAATGGTTTGAACTAAATTGCAGATCACATTATGAGAGGCAACTACTTTAGGCTTTGACTCTGCCTGAGCTAGGTTGCCTTTACTTTGAAAATTACCCGCGATCGCACTAGAGATCGTGCCAATAACGACTAAACTGAGAATATATTTAACCTGAATCTTTTTTAAGCTGAATTTAAACATAAAATCAATTGCTACTAATAAATCAGAATGATAATGATTCCAATTATTTTAAGGTATAATGAGATCCGTTATCATTGCGATCTATTAATGCTGGAAGTTTGTAACCTAAGCGTCAACTACCGTCATACTATAGCTGTTGAAAACGTATCTTTTGTTCTACAACCAGGACAGTTAACGGGATTATTCGGCTCAAACGGCGCAGGAAAAAGTACGCTAATTAAAGCTATTTTGGGCTTAATTCCCTATTCAAATGGAGTAGCGCAATGGATTGGCAAACCCGTCACTAAGCAGTTAAGTAAAGTAGCATATGTGCCACAGCGATCGCAAATTGATTGGGACTATCCTGTGACGGTAGAAAGAGCCGTGATGATGGGACGAGTAGCAACTACAGGCTGGTTTCGCAACCATAGTCGGCAATCAAAATTATTGGTTCGCAATGCCTTGAAAAGAGTCGGTATGTGGCAATATCGTCAGCGTCAAATCAGGGAATTATCGGGGGGACAACAGCAGCGCGTATTTCTCGCCAGAGCGCTCGCTCAAGAAGCAGATTTATTCTTGTTTGATGAGCCGTTTAACAATGTAGATCGGCAGACAGAAACAACTATTTTTGACATTTTTGCCGAATTAAAAACGCAGCAGAAGACTTTACTGGTGATTAGTCACGATTTAAGTGAGACATTAAATAATTACGATCAATTATTATTAATCAATAAACGGTTAATTGCCTCTGGCACAAAAGAAGAAGTTTTAACTAACGAGAATATCAACCAAGCTTACCAGTATTTTAATTTTCAACCAGGAACTGTGAACCACCCCATTAATGCTAAGTTGGTTAATTGAACCGTTAGAATTTGAGTTTATGCGCCAGGCGATCGCGATTGGCTTGTCGTTGGGCATTCTAGGTGCGGTAGTGGGTAGCTATCTGATTTTGCAACAGATGGGCATGATGAGTGAAGTAATTTCTCATGCAGTTTTACCTGGTATTTCCCTCGCTTTTTTCCTAGAAATAAACATTGCGCTGGGAGCATTTATTGCAGGGGTATTAAGTGCTTTAGTTGTCATGGGGATTCAAAAGCGATCGCGGATCAAAGTTGATGCAGCGATGGCGTTAACCCTCTCCAGTTTTTTAGCGATGGGGATAATTTTAATTACGACCCTCAATACCGATCAAATAAATTTGAGAGATATTCTTTTTGGTGACATTTTAGGGGTAACTATTGGAGATGTCTGGCGCACTGTAATTATTACAGTAATTATTTTAGGATTAACCAAACTTTTTTATAAAGAACTAGAGTTTTATACTTTCGATCCTTTAGGTGCTAAAGCCTGTGGTTTGCCAGTTAATTTACTTTACTTGGGTCTAATTTGTGCTATCACCTTAACTATTGTTGCTAGTATGCAAACTGTGGGAGTATTGCTAGTCATGTCCTTATTAGTAGGCCCTGCCATGACCGCGTATCTATTAGTTAAAGAACTATCCCAAATGATGTTTTTAGGTTCAATTATTGGGATGGTTTCTACTATTGCTGGCATGTATAGTAGCTATTATTTCGATCTGCCTTCTGGTGCAGCGATCGTTATGGTCATCTTTGCCTTTTTCTTACTAACATTGCTTTTTAGTCCGAGTCAGGGGCTTTTAACCGAACCTGAATTAAAAAGTAAACTCTCTAATTATTTAAACCGATTGATAGGTAAATAATTTATCACGGATTTACCAAGGTAAAACTTCACCATTGGAATGCCAAAAAGTTCCCGTATTCTCCAAGTTCAAAGCTTCAATACGAGCTAGAAGACCATTAACCGATTGTTCGGGTGTAATGCCAGAGTCTGTAAAACCAGTCATCCGAGTTTTTACTAATCCTGGGTGAAGGATCGCAACAGCAATACCTTTCGCTTTTAAGTCTTGAGATAAAGATTTCCCCGCCATTGACAGAGCAGCTTTAGACATGCGATACCCATAAGAGCCACCAGAAGTATTATCTTCTATCGAACCCATACGACTAGTCATGATCGCGATCTTCGAGCCTCTTTTCAAGTTGGGTAACAAAGCTTGAGTAAGCCTTAGTGGAGCCAGGGCATTGACTTCAAATTGTCTACGAATACTGTTTAGATCCAAGCGATTTAGACTAACTGGTTCTAAAATACCAGCGTTGTTAATCAAAACGTCGATCGACTGACCATCGAGACTTTTGACTAACTCAGCAACTGATTCATCAGAAGTAATATCTATATCCGTTTTGATGGAAACGCCCAAATTTTGCAACTCGTCGGCAGCGGAACGACAGACTGCTATTACTTTAGATCCTTTCTCCTTAAGTTGACGACAATATTCTAAGCCGATACCTCGATTTGCTCCAGTAACTAAATAAGTGTCCATCTATTTGCTTTTCTTCTATTTAATAGCTTGGTCTGAACTGTCTGTAATCAAGGGAGTTTCGACCAATAGGCACTATGCCTTAGATCTATAACTTTATCACGTTGGCAAATCTGCAAAAATTCCCGAAGGCGATCGCTCTATAAGCTACGCAGTCAAAAATCTTAGGCACAGTAACAATCGCTATAATTTAGGCAAAAATAAACAAAAATAAAAATATAGCAACTAATAAAATGCTCGATTTTCTCAATCCTCTTTTAAATCGTCACCCAGAGCGTATTAAAGCTAATGTCGAAATCTATACTTGGGCAACTTGTCCTTTTTGTATTCGTGCCAAACTGCTGTTGTGGTGGAAGGGCGTTAATTTTACCGAATACAAGATAGATGGTAATAATGAAGCTAGAGATAATATGGCTCAACGTTCATCGGGTAGACGAACCGTACCGCAGATTTTTGTTAACGATCGCCATTTAGGTGGTTGCGATGACCTTTATGAACTAGATGGTCGAGGACAATTAGACGAATTATTGGTTCAATCCCCAAGCTTGGTTGAATAATTTTAGGCACTCCGCGCGTTTTGATTTATAGCGATTCTAGACAATGTTAGGACGTTTTTTTACTAAGAGGATGTCTGAGAACTCAATTCTGTTATGCTTAGACCCTAGCAGATCCCCCCTAGCCCACGGCAGTCGCTACAACGGAGGAAACCTCCGCAACGCGCTGCCTCCCCTCAACAAGGGGGGAATCGGAATCAAAGTCCCCCTTAACAAGGGGAGCCACTGCGGTCTTGGGGTCTCCCCAAGTAGAGCAAGTGGCATGGATTTAGGGGGATCTACCCACTGGAAACGTAGCAATTAGACTTTTCAGATATCCTCTAAGATCTATATTGCCCTAAAGGACGACTTACTACCTACTACCTGTAAGAGCGAACGGCGACGCGAAGCTTATACTAAAGCATTTGCGAAGCTTATCCTTTAGGACTCGCTGACGCGAAGCTAACCCTTTAGGGTCGCATCGTCCGAAGGTGTATACCGCAAGGGTACTAACTCCGTGTCGCCCTTATGCGAAGCGGTACCCTTTAGGGTTAGGGAATCCTTTAGGACGTCCGCCCTTACCTACTCACCGTTCATTGTTTAGCCTTGACGCAGTTGATCGAGGACGCTGAGGTCTTCCATCGTCGAAACATCGCCCACTAGCTCTTCTCCTGCTGCTAGATTACGCAAAAAACGACGAATAATTTTGCCAGAACGGGTTTTGGGTAAAGCATCAGTAAAACGGATTTCGCCTGGGCGAGCGATCGCACCGATTTCTTTAACTACGTGCTGCTTTAGTTCTTGTTTCAATTCATCACTAGAAGTATGAGTGCTATTGAGAATGACAAAAGCATAGACATCTTCTCCTTTAACTTCATCAGGACGAGATACTACCGCTGCTTCAGCTACCGCAGGATGTGATACCAAGGCTGATTCTACTTCCATCGTACCTAAACGGTGTCCTGAGATATTCATCACGTCATCTACTCGACCCATAACCCAGAAGTAGCCATCTTCGTCTTTACGTGCGCCATCTCCTGCAAAATAGAGGTATTTACCATCTTTAGGCGGGATATGCTCCCAATAGGTGCGACGAAAGCGATCGTCGTCTTTATAGACAGTACGCATCATACTCGGCCAAGGATGTTTAATGACTAAATAGCCTCCTTGGTTCTCGCCAACTGGATTCCCACCGAGATCTACCACATCTGCCACAATACCAGGAAATGGTAGAGTCGCCGAACCTGGTTTGGTTGGTGTTGCTCCTGGTAAAGGAGTTAGCATAAAGCCCCCCGTCTCAGTTTGCCACCAAGTATCGACAATCGGGCAACGTCCGCCCCCAATTACCTCGTGATACCAGATCCAGGCTTCGGGATTAATTGGCTCTCCTACCGTACCTAAAATACGTAGAGATGATAAATCGCGACGATTTGGGTGTTCATCGCCCATTTTGATAAAGGCTCGAATAGCCGTAGGAGCAGTATAAAAGATAGTTACCTTGTATTTTTCTACCACATCCCAAAAGCAGCCAGGATTAGAAGGACGAGGTGCGCCTTCATACATTACCGTCGTTGCGCCGTTAGATAATGGGCCATAAACAATGTAACTGTGTCCTGTAATCCAGCCCACATCAGCAGTACACCAATAAATATCATCTTCTTTAATATCAAATGTCCACTTAAAGGTCATATGAGTATAAAGGTTATAGCCTCCCGTAGTGTGGACGACTCCTTTGGGTTTACCTGTTGTCCCACTGGTATAGAGAATAAATAACAAATCTTCGCTATCCATCTGTTCGGCGGGACAATTGCTACTAACTTGTGTCTTAAGGTCATGCCACCAATGATCGCGTCCTGGCTGCATCGCAATTTCTTGCTGGGTACGCTGCACCACTAAAACATTTTGCACACTAGGAACATCAAGGGCGATCGCCCGATCTACCGCATCTTTGAGGGGGACGATCTTATCTTTGCGCCAGCCACCATCGGCAGTAATGACTAACTTCGCTTCCGCATCCTGAAGACGAGATTTTAAGGCTTCGGCACTAAAACCACCAAATACTACACTGTGAGCAGCACCAATTCTGGCACAGGCTAACATAGCGATCGCCGCCTCGGGAATCATCGGCATATATATGCCCACGCGATCGCCTTTTTTAACTCCTAGCTGCTTGATTGCATTTGCCATCTGACATACTTCTTGATGCAGTTCAGCATAGGTTAAAGTTCTGGAATCTCCAGGCTCTCCCTCCCAAATTAAAGCGGGTTTATCTCGGCGGTGGGTAGTTAAATGTCGATCTAGACAGTTATAGGAAATATTGATTTTGCCGTTAACAAACCATTTAGCAAAAGGCGGTTGCCAATCTAAAGTTTTCCCCCATCTTTTAAACCAATGTAGTTCTTTCTCCGCGAGTTTTGCCCAAAAGCCAGCAGGATCTTTCGCTGCTAGATTGTAGAGTTTTTGATATTCTGTCATACTTCTGACCGCAGCATGAGCAGCAAACTCTGGTGGAGGATTAAATACTCTTTTCTCTTGCAGGATTGATTCTATATTGCTTTCTATCATAATTACTTTTAACCACAGAGCTGTTCTACAGTTATTTGTAACGCCGATTTTGCCAGATTAATTTTAATATTTACAAAGTTGAGCAATATTGGTTAATTATTACAGCTATTTTGGGGAATAAGATGAAATATTTTGTAGAGTGTCATCGAAGAATAGCTTATAAATACTCTATACGGGTAGACCTTCTATAAGATGATCCAGAAAATCTGCACGGCACATATGACGCTGAATTTTACCACTAGAAGTTTTTGGTAAACTGCCTGGCTTCAGTAACAGAGTAGTATGCACATGGAGGTCGTGATTTTTAGCTATTTCCCGTCGAATCGATTGGGTTAGTTCTTTGACTGTCATAATTTCTGACGAGGTAGTTTTACTGTTAGATTTAGTTCTAGTCCGATTACTACTCCAGTATTTCCGTTCTACTTCAGCTAAGATGACCAGCTTTTCTTCACCTTCTAGATCTACAGAGAAGCTGGCAACACAACTTGGTCTAATCCAAGCACTAGTTTCTTGCACTGTCTTTTCAAGATCTTGGGGATAATGATTACGTCCTTTAATCACGATCATATCTTTAAGACGACCTGTAAAAAATAGCTCTCCCTGGTCGATAAAGCCTAAGTCACCTGTCCTGAGATAAGGGCCTTCCCCAGTATCCTGAAGATAAGCACCAAAAGTAGCTGTGGTAATCTCTGGTTGTCGCCAATATCCTTGGGCAATACTCGCACCAGATACCCAAATTTCACCAACTTCTCCAGGTGGACAGCTAGCCAAGGTTTCAGGATTAGCGATCGCCAATTGTTGATCTGTTAAACTTTGACCACAGCTAACTAAAGTGTGGGGATGAGTTTCATTGATGTCGGCGAGGACAATTTTATTTTGTTCTAAAGCTTTACCCTGAACAGTCTTGGTTACAATAGCTGAATTTTTGGAACCCCCAGAAATAATTAAGGTTGCCTCTGCCATGCCGTAACAAGGGTAGAAAGCATCATAGTTAAATCCATAAGGAGCAAAAGTTTCAGCAAACTTAGTTAAAGTCTCGTGATTGATTGGTTCAGCACCGTTAAATGCTACTTGCCAAGTACTGAGATCCAAGCCTCGCAACTGTTCTGGCTTAAATTTACGCACGCAGAGATCATAGGCAAAATTTGGGCCACCGCTAGTAGTTGCACCATCCCTGGCGATCGCCTTAAGCCAGCGCAGGGGATTTTGTAAAAACATCAAGGGGGACATGAGAGTAACGGGAAAATCGCCAAATAAAGGTTGGAGTACGCCACCGATCAAACCCATATCATGATAGGGAGGTAGCCAAATTACGCCCTTACTTTGGGGTGAGTGGCGAAAGCAGTTATGAATCGCTTCTAAGTTGTGGAGTAAATTTTGATAGGCAATCTTGACTCCTTTCGGTTCTGCGGTTGAACCAGACGTATATTGGAGAAAGGCAATATCTTCGGTGGAGAGGTGAGGTTTTTGCCATTGTGCTGCTGTATTCTCATCAATTGAATCTGTGGTGATCCAGCCTAGATTCTGTAATTCTGTAGTGCTGTCTAATTGACGCTCCAAGCTTTGTAGAGTCTCTTTGTTAGTTAAAGCAAGATTAGTCTGGGCGTTGTTTAAAATGTTGTGAATGCGGTTTAAAGAGCGATTGGGGCGGGGAGGATAAGCAGGAATGGCAATCACCCCAGCATAGAGGCAGCCAAAAAAAGCAGTGATGTAATCTAGTCCTGCGGGAAATAATAATAAAACCCGATCTTGAGGGGAACATACAGACTGTAGGTAGGCAGCGATCGCCTGAGCTTTTTGCTCCAGCTGTCCATAAGTTAGACTAACTGATTGTGTTTCTCCATCCAGCAGAAAATTGTATATTACCTGCTGAGGCTGCTCCATCGCCCTTGTCTGAAGTATATCGACTAAGGTTACTGCTTTAATCTTATTTTTTAAACCACTCATTCACATTACGGATTGTTAAAATCGATTTACACCATATCTTATAATTGAGAATTGCAGTAGGAACTAGGGCATAATCTTGGTCTAAAGTAATTAAATTCCCCCACAGCTTACAATAACCAAGGTTATATCCGAGTATTAATGTGACACCTTGAGAATAGTCCTCTTGGATGGATAATAAAAGAGATAACTTAAAGTCAGCGCAGATTTTATGATCAGTTTGCCAGAATTTTCTAATTCTCGAAAGTTACAGGAGATTCTGCTGACCCAAATTAAAAGCTCTTCGCCACAGCAAATTACTTTTGCTCAGTATATGGCTTTAGCTTTATATCACCAGCAGTATGGCTACTATACGGCAAGGGTTAGCATTGGTTCTCAGGGGGATTTTTTTACTGCTTCTTCTTTGGGTTCAGATTTTGGTCAATTGTTAGCAGTGCAACTAATGCAAATGTGGCACAATCTAGGCTGTCCCAATCCTTTCTCTGTAGTGGAAATGGGTGCAGGAAATGGCGAATTAGCACAAGATATTTTACATTATTTTCAGGGTACTGAGCATCAGTCTTTCTTAAAGGCTTTGAAATATATTATTATTGAGCGATCGCCAAGCTTAATTAAACAGCAGCAAGAACGACTTAAATCTTGGCATGAGTTTGATCTGACGTGGAAGAATTGGCCCGATCTAGCGACCGAAAGTATTGAAGGCTGTTTTTTCTCGAATGAGCTGGTTGATGCCTTTCCCGTGCATTTGGTACAGAAGGAAGGACAAAAACTAAAAGAAGTGTATTTAAGTGTTCAAGATCGCGAATTAACCGAAATTAGCGATCGCATCTCCACCGAAAAATTAACCCAGTACTTTGAGCGACTAGGTGTGGACTTGTCACAGCAGCAATATCCAGAAGGCTATCGCACGGAAGTTAATCTCCAGGCTTTAGATTGGCTCGAAACTGTTGCCAGCAAGCTGAAACGGGGCTATGTATTAACTATTGACTATGGCTATAACGCCGAGAAATATTACCTTCCCTCACGCGATCGGGGAACTCTACAGTGCTATTATCAACACCGTCGTCACAATAATCCTTACGCTAATTTGGGCTATCAGGATATTACTGCTCACGTTAATTTTACCGCCTTAGAACTTTATGGGGAACTATATAATCTGCATAAGATCGGCTTCACTCAACAAGGACTGTTCTTAATGGCTTTAGGCTTGGGCGATCGCCTTAATGAATTATCCAGCGGTCAATTTAGTATTTCTGAAATATTCAAACGTCGCGATGCTTTGCATCAGCTAATCGATCCTACAGGCTTGGGAGGATATGGGGTATTAATCCAAGGCAAAAATCTAACCGAATCAGAGTCTCTTCAAGGTTTTACCGTACCAGATTATTAGTCTAGAGTTTGTTGACAGGAACAAAAGGCGATCGCCATCATAGATCGGTATGAAATGGCGATCGCCAGAAGCAAAATTATATTTAATTTAATGAATTAATGAATATTTTAGATCTAGATTAAAATTCAGAAGTTTCAGCTGAACTCATGCCAGTAGGAATCCCTGCACCACCAGATAACACATCAGCTTCTTTAACAAAGCCACTGTATGCTTCCATACCATGTTCGCTGATATCTAAACCTCTTCTTTCATCTTCTTCATCTACCCTCAGACCAATAGTGAATTTAAGGATACTCCAAACAATTACACTAAAAGCGATACTAAATGCAGCGACGGCCAGGACACCAATTAGTTGAGTAACGATATTGTGTTCTGGATTAGTACTAAAAATACCTACTGCCAAAGTTCCCCAGATACCACATACTAAGTGAACAGAAGTCGCACCTACAGGATCGTCAATTTTGATACTATCAAAGAAACCAACAGCAAAAACTACAATCACACCAGCGATTAAGCCAATAATGATAGCGGATAAATAGCTAACATCTGCACAACCAGCAGTAATACCAACTAAACCAGCTAAAATACCATTAATGATCATGGACAAGTCAGGCTTACCATCTTTGAGCCAAGATGTTAATGTAGATGCTGCCCCACCTGCTGCTGCTGCTAAGTTAGTCGTAACCGCAATGTAAGGAACATTAGCTGTAGCTGCAAGTTCAGAGCCAGGGTTAAACCCAAACCAGCCAACCCACAAGATTAAACATCCTAGAGTAGCAAAGCCCATGTTGTGACCAGGAATAGCATTAATTCTCCCGTTTTGGTATTTACCCAGTCTAGGGCCTAGCATAGCTGCACCAACTAAAGCTGCCCACCCTCCAACAGAGTGAACTACCGTCGAACCTGCAAAATCTCTAAAGCCCATTTCGGCTAGCCAACCGCCATCCCAAATCCAGTGGCCAGTAACCGAATAGGAAATAGCTACTAGTAAGGTGCTGAAAATTAGGAAGGCACCAAAATGGATTCTTTCTGCTACTGCACCAGAGACAATCGTTGCTGCGGTTGCGGCAAAAGCAACTTGGAATAAAAAGTTAATTGCTTCTGGTACAGCTGCTGGATAGCCATCGTTGCCATAAGGAGCAGGATCGCCACTAAAAAAGAAACCTTGTAATCCAATAAAGGGATTTCCCTCACCATACATAAAAGCATAGCCAACTGCCCAGTAGGCTAAAGTGGCGACGGCAAAAACAATTAAATTTTTAGCTAGAACATTAACCGCGTTTTTTTGACGACAAAATCCTGCTTCTACCATCGCAAATCCAGCATTCATGGAAATGACGAGAATCGAGCAAAATAAGAGAAATATTGTATTTACAACAACTGTTAATTCTTCTAAGCTTTGTGGGGCTTCAAGTCCCTGCGCTGTAGCTGCTGTATTCCAAATTACGACAATTATTGCCGCCAAAGGAATGCACAAAAGCCAGGAAAAAGAGAACGATTTAAAGACTGTTCTTAAAGGTCTTGGAAGCAAGTTTCCAACTTGTGTTCCTTTATTCATAGTAGTTCTTTAACTTGAGTGTTTTTTTAGTTGTTAGATGTTGTTAGATAATTTGAAGTCCCTTGAGTCAGACTCTAAATTAATTCAAAAAAATATAGCTAGCCTATAGTCAAATGGCAAACTTAATTCTACCTAGTCTGCTTGGTTTTTTTATTTTTTGCCGTATTTTTAAATACAATTTTTAATCACACATAACTGTATAATTGAGAGCTATTTTATTGGGCGCAATCAAGACTAATATAAGATTACTTTAGACCTAATTACCTGGTGTTGAGCATCGGGAAAACATAATAATTAGCAATAAATTATGTGTCGAAAGTATATACTTATTGTAATCTTTACCAAAAACCATACAGTATTTTTAACTTTAGCAAACATTCTTGGCTTAAACTTTTGATTAGACAAAAAGCTAGAGCAAATAATAATTAAGCAACACTAAAAAAGGCCGTAGATAATACTACGACCTCCTGAAATATATTCAAGCTTAAAAAGCTGAGGGAATGCTATTTATTATTTGATAAACAACATCTCTTGATAAGTTGGAAGAGGCCAAAGATCGTCAGCAACTTCGGCTTCTAGAGCATCGACATCGGTTCTAACATCATCCATCAAAGAACGAAGAGTACTAGAAGAATACTTCATATGTTCTTCTATGCTGCCAAAATCTTCTTTAGCCAAAGCTGAAGCCAACTTAGATACTTTTGTAGTTAAAGAATTAGTCAACTCAACAACTGTCTTGATATTATCCTGATTGAGGTTAATGCCCATCTCCTCTAAACCAGCAACGGTGGCAGCAATATCTGCCAAATGGCGCATAGCAGCAGGATAAATCGCTGTTTTTGCCATGTCGATGACTAACTTGGCTTCAACTTCAATTGAGAGAACATACTGCTCGGCATAAACTTCAAAACGGCTTTCAAGCTCTACAGGAGAAAGAACTCCAGTTTTTTCAAACAGCTCCTCGATATATTTTTCTTTCAGTACGGGTAAAGCTTCAGCTGAAGTAGGCAGGTTAGCTAAACCCCTTTCTTTCACCGCCATTTTATGCCATTCAGCGGAATAACCGTCACCACCAAAGATTACGGCACTATGTTTCTGCATTACTTCTTTGATGACTGAAACCACAGCATCATTAAGCTTGGTTCCTTTAGCCAGTTCGCCTTCTAAAAGATCGCCGATCGCAGTTAGAGAATCTGCCAACATGGTATTGAGGGCAATCAATGGGCCAGAAACCGATTGACTCGCACCTACCGCACGAAACTCAAAGCGATTTCCTGTAAAGGCAAAAGGAGAAGTTCGATTGCGATCGCCTGCATCCTTAGATAGGGGAGGTAAGGTATCTACGCCAAAATTCATCTTGCCACTTTGAATATATTGGCCGTCGAGTTCTCCCGCAGCAATTTTATTAAATACTTCTTCTAGCTGAGAACCCAGATAGACCGACATAATCGCAGGAGGAGCTTCGTTAGCGCCCAAACGGTGATCGTTACTGGCGTTAGCAATTACCGCCCGCATTAAAGGCCCGTATTTGTGTACTCCACGAATTACCGCAGCACAAAAAACTAAAAACTGTAAATTTTCATGGGGAGTATCGCCAGGATCGAGTAGATTGCCCTGAGTTGAATTACCCACAGACCAGTTGACATGCTTACCAGAGCCGTTGATGCCTGCAAAGGGTTTTTCGTGTAGCAGACAGACAAAGCCGTGTTTTTTCGCAGTTTGACGCAATAAAGTCATCGTTAACTGCTGATGGTCGGAGGCAACGTTAGCTGCTTCAAAGAAGGGTGCAATCTCAAACTGACCAGGAGCTACTTCGTTATGTCTAGTTTTAGCAGGAATACCTAAACGGTACATTTTCTTTTCCACATCCTGCATAAAAACCTGAACCCGCTCGGGAATTGCACCAAAGTAATGGTCATCAAACTGTTGACCCTTAGCTGGAGGTTTCCCAAATAAAGTTCTACCAGCTAACAATAAGTCGGGACGACTATTAGCAAAGAGAGAATCCACTAGAAAGTATTCTTGTTCGGCACCGCAGCTAGAATTTACGGGAGCTACATCGGTATCACCTAGCATCTTCAAAACCCTAGTTGCTGCCTTGTTCATTGCTCCAATCGAGCGTAACAGAGGAGTTTTTTTATCTAATGCTTCTCCAGTCCAAGAAACAAAGATTGTCGGGATACAAAGAGTTACCCCGTTGTCTGTTTCCATTAAATAGGCAGGACTAGTTACATCCCAGGCAGTATAACCTCTGGCTTCAAAAGTGGAGCGGATACCACCATTAGGGAAAGATGAACCATCAGGCTCACCCTGAACCAAAAGCTTGCCCGCAAATTCGGCGATCGCACTGCCATCACTCTGAATCGAGATGAAACCATCATGCTTTTCGGCTGTGGCATTGGTCATGGGATAAAAAACGTGGGCATAATAGGACGCACCTCTAGAAAGAGCCCAATCTTTCATCGCTGATGCCACAGTATCTGCAATCGAGACATCTAACTGTTCACCAGCTTCAATAGTTTTCTTTAAAGATTTAAATACTGCTTTTGGCAGGCATTGCTTCATTTTATTGAGGCTAAAAACATCTACTGCCCAAAGAGCTTCTAAACGAGATGGGGGGCCAACAGGAATTGGTTCGCGATCGATGATTTGATAAATTGCTTGTGTGCGAGATTCGTATCCCATGACAGTTATATTTTTCTTACAAATAAATACTTAGTTGAATTGATCGTACTTGGTCGCAATTTTGTAAAATGTAACATTGGTTACATAAATTTGTCACGTAATAGATTCAAAAAGCTATATATAAAATTGGTCGAGCGTTTAGTGATAACTTTTAGGCACTTCAGCTATTAAAATCAATTGTCTCAGGCTATATTTGCACCAAAAGCTACCGAATATTTTAAGGCTGTGGAATCAAGCAAGATTAAGCTTTGTTTTAAATTTGCTCCACTGTCGAGGTAACGATAATCTAAGATGTCAAAATCTAAAGTAAACCGTAGCCGTTGCTACGACTTATGGGATTATTAATAAAAGTAGCTTAAGACATAGCTGAAAAACTAAAGGCTAAAATTAATAGTCGAAATTAGATAAATTTTAAAAAATTGCTGTTGGGAGAAATTTAAAGAAGATGCGAGACGCTGTTACCAACTTAATTAGAAATTATGATATCGCAGGTCGTTATCTAGACCGTAATGCAATCGATAGTCTTAAAGACTTTTTTGCTTCGGGTAATGCTAGGGTAGCTGTTGCCACCATGGTTAGTGGGAATGCTGCCACCATTGTCAAGGATGCTGGACTCAAATTATTTGAGGAAGTTCCTGAACTTATTAGTCCTGGCGGAAATGCCTATACTACTCGTCGCTATTCTGCTTGTTTACGAGACATGGACTACTATCTTCGCTATGCTAGCTATGCTTTAGTAGCAGGAAGTATGGATGTTTTAGATGAAAGAGTTCTACAGGGTTTGCGAGAAACTTATAATTCTCTAGGAGTGCCAATCGGCCCGACAGTGGTAGGCATTCAGATTATGAAGGATATGCTCAAAGAAATGGCAGCCAGTCAGGGAGTTGAAAATACTAGCTTTATTGATGAGCCTTTTGAGTATATGACTAGAGAACTAAGTGAGCTTTCTATTTAAGTAAGCTGCTAAAGTTGGCGTAGCAATTTATACCTAAAAATCTTAGAGCGTTATTTTAACAAATCGTCCCCCAGAACAACTTTAAATTTGATTTAAATATGCGGGACGATTTTTTGCTGGGCTTGACGCTCAAACCTTCAGCAAAGATATGTAAATTTACACCATCTCTTCGATCCTGCTCCTATCTCCAGACACCTATTTACCCATCACTTCTGGGTAGATAACTGCTTACTTTGTACGGGAAACCACACTAAAAAAACTGTTGCCAGAGGTTACGTAGTTTAGCTAAATTAGCAGTCGGATAGTGAGAGTGCTAATCTAAACAAAGAGGCAACTTTCACATTTGCTACGAAGTATGACTCGAAATATTTAAGTCTTTAGTTATCTATTCTGGAGAATTTTGCATGGCAGCTATTAGTATCAACGTTACAACTGTAAAGCCACTAGGCGATCGCGTATTCATTA
This sequence comes from Pleurocapsa minor HA4230-MV1, assembly GCA_019359095.1. Classification (NCBI taxonomy): domain Bacteria; kingdom Bacillati; phylum Cyanobacteriota; class Cyanophyceae; order Pleurocapsales; family Pleurocapsaceae; genus Pleurocapsa; species Pleurocapsa minor. The sequence continues at coordinate 109,648 of JAHHHZ010000021.1, forward strand.
AAGTTAGCGCCAGTGAAGAAAAAACTGCTGGTGGTATTTTATTACCCGATGCAGCCAAAGAAAAGCCTCAAGTTGGTGAAGTTGTGGGTGTTGGCCCTGGTAAACCCAAAGATGATGGCGGTTACGCACCTTTAGAAGTGAAAGTAGGAGATAAAGTCCTATATTCCAAATATGCGGGAACTGACATCAAGCTAGGCGGTGAAGACTATGTTTTGCTATCTGAAAAAGATATCTTGGCAGCAGTTGCTTAATTTGTCTTTTGATTAGGTTATCAGTTAGTTACCCAGATTAAGGTTGTAGCTACTGGCAACTATTAATCACAGCATCATGAATTTTTACTATTCACTGTTCATCTTTTCATTAAAGGCAAATCAAAATAAATGGCTAAATCTATTATTTATAACGACGAAGCCCGTCGTGCGTTAGAAAAAGGAATTGACCTCTTGGCTGAAGCGGTAGCCGTTACCCTTGGCCCTAAAGGGCGTAACGTCGTCCTCGAAAAAAAATTTGGCGCGCCCCAAATTGTTAATGATGGGATAACGATCGCCAAAGAAATTGAATTAGAAGATCACATCGAGAATACTGGCGTATCCTTGATTCGTCAAGCAGCTTCCAAAACCAACGATGTAGCGGGAGATGGAACTACTACTGCTACAGTTTTGGCTCATGCCATCGTTAAAGAAGGTCTACGCAACGTCGCAGCAGGAGCAAACCCCATTGCCATCAAACGGGGAATTGATAAAGCGATCGAGCATTTAGTAGGCAAAATCAAAGAACAGGCACAACCTGTAGGTGATTCTAAAGCGATCGCTCAAGTCGGCACGATCTCTGCGGGTAATGACCAAGAAGTCGGCGATATGATTGCTCAGGCAATGGATAAAGTCGGTAAAGAAGGGGTTATCTCTTTAGAAGAAGGTAAGTCTATGACTACCGAACTAGAGATTACCGAAGGGATGCGCTTTGATAAAGGCTATATCTCTCCTTATTTTGTCACTGACACCGAAAGAATGGAGGCTGCTTTAGAAGAACCTCTAATCTTGATTACCGACAAAAAAATCAATCTCGTACAGGATCTCGTACCTGTATTGGAACAGGTAGCACGTCAGGGCAAACCGTTGGTAATTATTGCCGAAGATATTGAAAAAGAAGCCTTGGCTACTTTGGTAGTCAACCGTCTTCGTGGTGTGCTAAACGTAGCTGCAATTAAAGCTCCTGGTTTTGGCGATCGCCGTAAGCAAATGCTAGAGGATATTGCTGTGCTTACTGGTGGACAGGTTATCTCTGAAGATGCTGGTTTGAAACTAGAATCTACTAACGTAGACATGCTTGGTACTGCTCGTCGTATCAACATTACCAAAGACAGCACTACTATTGTTGCCGAAGGTAATGAAGCGGCAGTTAAAAGCCGTTGTGAGCAAATTCGCCGTCAAATAGAAGCAACTGAGTCTTCTTATGACCAAGAAAAGCTACAGGAACGTTTGGCTAAACTTTCTGGTGGTGTAGCAGTAATCAAAGTTGGTGCTGCAACGGAAACCGAAATGAAAGACCGTAAATTGCGTCTAGAAGATGCGATCAACGCTACTAAAGCTGCGGTAGAAGAAGGTATTGTTCCTGGTGGCGGTACTACCCTAGCTCATCTAGCTCCTGGTTTGGAAGAGTGGGCAAACGCTAACCTTAAGGATGAAGCTTTGACTGGTGCAACTATTGTCGCCCGTGCCTTGACTGCACCTTTAAAAAGAATTGCCGAAAATGCTGGTCAAAACGGCGCGGTAATTGCCGAAAGAGTCAAAGAAAAAGACTTGAGTATTGGTTTTAATGCTGCTACTAACGAGTTCGTCAATATGTTTGAAGCTGGTATTGTTGACCCAGCTAAAGTAACTCGCTCAGCACTGCAAAATGCTGCTTCGATCGCGGGAATGGTCTTAACTACTGAATGTATCGTCGTTGACAAGCCTGAAAAAAATAGTTCAGGCGGTGCTGGCGGTGGTGCTGGTGATTTTGATTATTAATTAAAGCTCTAAGCTCTAAGCTGGTTATACAGCATTGAAAGACTATCTCATGTAATTTGTGGGATGGTCTTTTTATTTACCCATTTCCCTATCTCCCTATCTCCCTATCTCCCTATTTACCCATTTCCCTATTTCCCCATTTCCCTACTTCCTGCTATTCGGTAATTTCCCAACACCTTAAGATTATTAATTGAATTAAGATCAAAATAAATAAGCAAGCTTAAACTATTAAGATAAATCTCAGTCAAAAATTATGAGTAATACTAGTAACTTTAAAAAGGCAATGCAGGAGGTTAAAGGACAGGCAGTCCTTGGCCCTAATGTCATTACCAATGCGCTACCTTATTTAGGCGGTGGCTTAGTTTTAACCGCGTTGGGAACATATGGTGGCTTGGGGGTAATTGCTTCTCGCCCCGATTTATTCATGCCCACCTTTATTGGGGCGATGATCGCTGAATTGGTTCTCTTTTTTGTCGCTCGTGGAGTTGCCAGTGAGGGAAACAAGACTACTGCGCTACCTTTGCTCGCTCTTTACAGTCTTCTTTCAGGGTATACCTTGAGTGGCATTGTTTATCTAGCCCTCAGTAGTTCTGGAGTTGGCATTCAGGGAGTCGGTATTGCTGCCCTGGGTTGTGGTGCGACTTTTATTGTCGGGCGTAAAATTGGCTCTAACCTATCCGAAGAAGATGGTTTAGCTTTATCTCAGACAGTACGTTTGGGAGTTATGGCATTATTCATAGTCTTAATCGGACAATTACTCTTTTCCGTTTTTGGCATCTACACACCAAGCTGGCTAGAAGTAGCTATTTCTGGTGTTGGAGTAGCCATCTTTGCAGGAGTAGCAGTCGTTGACTTTTATATTTTGCCTCGTACCTATACCGACGAGCAATATTTACCTGCGGCGCTTTCGATGTATCTTACCTACATCAACCTCTTTGTATTTATTCTGCGATTATTAATTGCGATCAACAGTCGTGACTAATTGTTGCTAGATATTTAGTCAACATTATTAATTAAATAAATTAATTAAATAATTCTATTAATCCGCCTCTAGTTATTTGGGGGCGGTTTTTGTTGGTAATAAATAGAAATCTAGATATTTAAAATGATTGATTTGAAAAAAGATTAGCAAGAATACGGAAGTGGCTGAGTAGGTAGAGTGATTAAACTGAGATTAATATAAGTCCTAATTTATCTAGTCTTCATACTTCTAAAAAAATTAAGTATTCAATAGAAGTAGAGATCTAGTTAATTAATTGTGGATAATTAATCTTGTAACTTGGTGTGACGAAAATGCGCTGGAAATTATTTGTAGAGTTCTGTTTTACCGTGTCAATTATTTATTTGCTTGCAGGAGATCTATTCTTACCTCAGCCTTATCGTAGTAGTAGCCAGCAGTTGAAAACTAATTTAAATCATTTTATTGTAAGTTTGTTACCACGTAAAGCAATTATTAATTTATCTCCTGAACTCGATCATTTCAACAGTTAAATTAATGTTGATATTGTTTATATTTCGTACTTTATCCCCCAATAAATACTGGGGGATTTTTAGACATTTCACCCACAAAGTTTAGTCTAATTTGGCGCTCGCTATATCGATAATTTCTTTAATTTTCCAGAAATACTTCATCACACCAGCTACCGTGTAAGCCATAAGGAACATGATGCTTGAGATGTAATAGGGCGATCGCGCCCTTAGCTAAATTTTCGCCATCTAAGATTGCTAAGGTCGAACGGTGTTTGCTACCGTCATACACTAAAGTTAGTACCCAGCCAGCATCTTCTGATTCAGCATTAGGTTTAGTCACAAAAATTGGTTCGCTAACATATCCGCTAGGGGCAAAAGAATGTATTTCTCTTTCTCCCGTCGCCAAATCTAATTTTAAGATTGCCTGTAATGGCGCGTTACGAACATTATCGTTAGCTGCACCAATAAATAAGTAGCGATATTCTCGACCAACTTGATTTGGGTTATGGGTGGGAAACTCACAGCAGCGACTTTCTAACATCTCTCGTTCAACAGTACCATCATCAAGATTGAGCTTAAATCGCCACAGTTGACCAGGATCGATACTGTCAAAATCTACTTCTTTGTAGTTAGAATTGGGCTGCACTTGAGGCAAAGTTTGATAGGTAATGGAATCAACTATAATCTGGTTATCTTGCTCAAAAGCATTAGCATGATGGAATACAAAGCCTGAATCAACGCTAAAAGTCCTGATTTTTTTATTGTTTGGATCGCGAGGAATTAAAATTACGTTGGTGGGTTTTTGGGGTTGAAACTCAACACATTCTCCCGCGCCACGCATCCCCAACAGAAAAGGAAGTGGATTAAAGTTGACAGGGTTCTGAAAAAAGATCGCGTATTTTGGCGTGATGATAAAATCGTGGATGAAAGAAAAGCCAGGAACACTGTGGGCATGACGACGCAACAGCTTACCATCAGGGGCAAATTCAAACAGAGTAATTTTACTTGAAAGCCCAGGATCGACTCGGAAGTTGACTAAACAGGGTTCACCATGATCGAGTTCACAACTAGGATCGATCCAAGGATGGGCAGCAAAAGCATCTCCAGGAGATAATACCCCGTCGAGATAATCAATCCCCATCGTTTCTAAAGTCTTGGGATCTAAGCGATGGGGTTCTGCTGCTTCCCAAAGTGCCAGTAGCTTGCTTCCCCAGTAAATTACTCCTGTGTTAGCAATATTTTTTAGCTTGAAGTCAAAGATATTACTGAACAATCCTCCTGGTTTTTGCGTCCCAAACACGCCCCGATAGAGAATTTTGCCCGCATCTTTCTCTTTAACATAAGCTTCGGTTTGCACAAAGCGATTACGGTAATGCGCTTTCCCATCCTTAAAAGAAAAGGCGCTAATCATACCATCACCATCAAAAGGATGATGAATTGCTGAACCACCAATATCTAGTAAGCCAGGGCCATTACGAAAGAGAGTTCCTGATAATTCGACAGGAATTTGACCCTCAATTTCCGTGATTTCATATTCATATTCGTTGGGTTGGGAATCATAACCCCGCTTCCACTCTTCAAGGTTATACGGTTGGCTATTAGCTGTTTGCGCGATGGTATTGGTCATGATGATTGTGTTTTTAAGCAATCCTGTTCTGATACAGTATCAAGAAATGTAAAGTTATCTTTATATTTTAGATAATAAACCTTAATTTTGCCTGACAGCGATCGCTTTATCAATGAGCAATGTTCACTGTTGAATTAAAACATCATTAAAATTCCTAAATTTTTTAGTTAATACTTAAACAGAAAAGGGAAGTTTAGTGGTTTAAACTTCCCTTAAGAATGTAATACTAATCAAGCAAAATCATTGGTCAATCATTTTTTTTAGCTCGTCCTTAACATTTTCAACACTATGTTGAACTTGAGCTTCTTCCTGCTTTTCCTGACCTTCGACTTTATCTTGAGGATTACCCGTTACTTCTCCTACTACTTCTTGTACTTTACCCTCAACATTTTTAGCAGTTGCATTAATGCGATCTTCTATACTCATGGAATTAATTTCCTTATAATAAAATTTTCATTAGCATATCTACCTGAAGCAATGAAGTACATCTATCAAGAGATTGATTTAAAGAGCTATTTTCAAACAACATAGTTAAGATCTAAAATATTAATTGAAAGCAAAACTATGAAGTTTAAACTTGGCTGCCACCTAGACTACAATATTTCCAGCAGCAGTACATTTATTTTTAATATTCGCGTTTTAGCCAATCAATACCAGCGAATTTTAGAGCAGAATCTCAAGATTTCTCCTGAATGCAAGATAGAAGAATATCTCGATCAAGACCATCAAAATAGCTACTTTCGTCTAATTGCGCCTACAGGAAAACTAGTTATTGATTATCAAGCAACTGTAGATTTAACTCACCGTGCTGATAGTATCAATGAGATTCAAGAAACATCTCCTGCTAAATTACCTCTTGATGTTATTCCTTATTTATATCCTTCCCGCTATTGCCAAAGCGATCGCCTGATGAAATTAGCTCAAGACGAATTTGGTAGCGGTGAATCTGGGTATGCCAAGGTTCAAGCCATTTGCGATTGGATTTATCACAAAATCGACTATCTTTCAGGAAGCAGTGACTCTCAAACTTCAGCATATGATACGGCGAGCGAAAGAGTAGGAGTGTGTCGAGATTTTGCTCATTTGGGAATCGCTTTTTGTCGAGCATTAAGTATTCCTGCGCGTTTTGTTTCTGCCTATGCTTGGCAATTACAGCCACCCGATTTTCATGCTTGTTTTGAAGCATATTTGGGCGATCGGTGGTATTTGTTTGACGCTACTCGTCTTGCGCCTATTAATGGATTAGTACGGATTGGTACGGGAAAAGATGCAGCAGACACTGCTTTTGCTACGGTATTTGGTGCGATCGAGTTAAACAACATGAACGTATATATCGATCGGGTTGACGAACAGGGATCAGAGCCAGAAAAGACCGACTACGCGACAATTTCTGCTTAAATTAATATTAAACAATATACCCAGCGTGATGAGCCTACGGTGATTACTTAAAACGATCGCGTCCCTGTTGTTTTGCTTGATACAGAGCAGCATCAGCAGCAGCGATCGCCGACTTTGGCTGTAATTTTTGGCAGGGAATTTGACTACTGATACCCAAACTCATTGTCACGTATTGGCTAACTAAAGATTGAGCGTGAGGAATTTGCAGCTTTTTTACTTCGGCGATCGCGGATTGGGCAACTTTAATCGCCCCTTGATAATCGGTATAAGGTAAAATCAAGGCGAATTCTTCCCCACCATAACGACAAACTAAATCTGATTCTCCCTTGGCAGCTAAATTAAGAGCCACAGCTACTTGTTTAAGGCAATCATCTCCTGCTTGATGACCGTAAAAATCGTTGTAATTTTTGAAATAGTCAAGATCCCCAAGAATAAGAGTGATTGGTGCTTGTTTTTGTGCCAATAAACACCATTGTTGGTCGAGATACTCATCAAAGCGACGACGATTGGCAACTGCGGTCAAGCCATCTAAATTGGCTAATAACATCAGTTGTTGATTAGCTTGTTGTAAAGCAGCCGATTGTTCCATCACTTTACGAGTTAAAAAATGCAGCTTTAAATGAACTTTAATCCTAGCTAGTACTTCCTCTTCTTGAAATGGCTTAGTAATATAATCTACTGCCCCTAGGGATAATCCTTTGATTTTATTTTCGGTATCGGCAAGTGCAGTCATAAAAATGATGGGAATATTACTGGTAAAAGAATTAGCTTTCAGTCGCTGACAAGTTTCAAAGCCATTAATACCAGGCATTTGAACGTCCAACAAAATTAATTCTGGTAGAGCATATTGGGTCTGAGCGATCGCACTTTCTCCATCAACTGCTACTCTGACTTTTAATCCAGCACTTTTTAGCACCTGGGATAACACTGCCAAGTTAGTATGATTGTCATCGACGATTAAAATTACACCAGTATCTGGATTATCCATAATCTAAAGAAAAGTTAGAACTCAAGAGTCCGCAGAATTATTAGCCAGATGTTGTTCAATAAATTCTTGAAGCTGTTTTATTTGAAAACTGGCGGTTAAATCGAGCAATTCTTGAGCAAAAGCGTAAAAACTGTAATCTAACTGTTTTAATTCCTCAGCAATTTCTTGAATTTCGTCTAGGCTACCTTGTTTGGCAAGGTCATATAATTGAGAAAGCTTGCCACTTGCAGGAGGAACCATGGCTTCTTTTGGTTGAGAAACATTGAGAACATTATGATTGGTTAAATTAGCATCAGTCTCTTCATAAATCCATTGTAGTTGCAGATGCACTTTTAGCATTTCAAACAAAACGTCTGCCTGGACTGGTTTGGGCAGAAATTCATCCGCACCTGCATCAATACTTTTATTGCGATCGATTTCAAAAACACTGGCAGAAGAAGTAACTAAAATAATATTTTGCAACTGAGGTGATTTTCGCAGCTGATGCATCATTGCAAAACCATCCATTATGGGCATGATTAGATCGGTAATAATTAAGTCTGGAGCAATGGCTAAAGATTTTTCTAACCCTTCTCGACCATTATCTGCTTCGCTCACATCAAAACCAATTGGTCGCAGTAAGTTAAGTAGTACAGAGCGATTTTCCCAGCGATCGTCTACTACTAAAATTTTTCTGGTCTTGCCGTCATAACCAATAATTTTGCCATCAGTTCCAATTCTGTTCGTATCTGCCCATGCTTTTGCTTCTGGTAATTCCACATCAAACCAAAATACACTACCGCGATCGCGCTGACTTTGGACTTCTATAGTACTATTCATCATTTCTATGATGTTTTGACTAATTGCCAAACCCAATCCTGTTCCCTCCGTCATTTTTGTCGTATCGCCAACTTGCTCAAAAGGCAGAAAGATGTTTTGGACTTGTACTTCTGTCATACCCACCCCTGTATCTTCAATTTGAAATCTAATTTTTGATAATGAATCTGATGAGCTTAACAATTCAACTTTAAAAGTCACACCACCGCGATCGGTAAATTTAATTGCATTACCGATCAGATTAATTAATACTTGTCGCAGGCGTTTTTCGTCGGCACTAACGCCAACAGGTAGTTGTGAGTTGGCTTGAAAGATAAAGGCAATGTTTTTCTGTTCGGCACGGATACGACAAATTTCTGCCACTCCTTGTAAAAAGCTAGAAAAATGGAAACTTTTAGGATGAAGCTCCATTTTCTGCGCCTCAATTTTAGAAATATCGAGAATATCGTTGATCAAGGTAAGCAAATGAGAGCCACATTGATAAATGATTTCTACTCCTTTACTATCCTCGTTTTTACTTGCTTTAGAGCGTTGCAATATTTGTGCGTAGCCCAAAATTCCGTTCAAGGGTGTTCTTAATTCGTGACTCATGTTAGCCAGAAATTCGCTTTTAGCTTGGTTAGCGCGATCGGCAGTATGTTTAGCTTTTTCTGCTTCTTCTTTTGCCACTTGCAACTCTAAAGTGCGTTTTTCTACCCTAGTTTCTAGTTCGGTGTTCGTCTGTTCCAGGGTAGCAAAAGATTCTTGTAACTGTTGTGCCATATTGTTAAACGAATCAGCTAAAACTCCTATTTCATTAATACCTCGAACTTGGACTCGGCGATCTAAATCACCACGAGCGATCGCTTCAGATACCTGGGATAAGAGTAAAATCGGTCGAGCAATCCAGCGAGAAGTGTAAATCCCCAAAACTGTTGCCACGCCTAAAGCTATTAAGCATAATAAAATGGTCGTGCGAGTATTGGCATTAATTTCTGCCATAAAATCAGCTTCGGGAATCGCCAAAACAACCAACCAATCCAAACCATATTGATCTTGCCAAGGAGTAACCAGAACAAAAGTTTTTTTGTCTGCGTTTGGCGCAGCTATGTCAGAGGGAATCGCCATTGCCAACTGCTGAGCATTTTTAATCTTGTTGAGATTGCCAAATTTTTGTTTCAAATCAGCATAAATTGCGCGAATCGTCGGATCTTTGCTAGCCGAGGCTTTCATTCTTTGAGCTTCACCTTTGTCAATGGTGTAAAATTTCTCGTCACTTGAAGCTGCTACTATTAACCCGTTTCTTTCTAAGATATATGTCTTGGCTGAAGGAGTAACTTGTAATTGTTTAAGAAAATCTCCAATTTGCGAAAGTACTAGATCGATACCAATTACACCCAGCAGTTTTTTATCTCGATCGTAGAGGGGATAGCTAGCAGAAACAGAGATGATCGAAGGATCGTCATCCCAGGTGTAAATTTCGCTCCATAAAGGACGACCATACTTAACAGCATCTGTATACCAACTATCAAGGCGAAAATCAAATTCCTCTTCAATAATTTTTTGGGTAGGATTGCCCTTGGCATCGGTAGCATAGCCGTGATATTTACCCAGATAAGCTTGTTCGATCAAATCCATTCTTAAGCTATCGTCAGAGGCGCGATAAATACCAATGAAGTCACCTTGAGGATTACCAAAGTTGATATAGCCAAACTTGGGAAAAGTCCGCATTTGTTGCCAAAAATAACGCCCAAAAGTGCGAAGATCTTGGGTGTTAATTAAGCCTAAATTAATCGCGCGAGCATTAACTTGATTGATTTGATGAGGAATACCTAAATAACTATCCAGATGTTGATCGATGCGATCGCTGACATCTTTTTGTAGCTTTACAGCTAGATCGTTAACCGCTTTTTGACCGTTGCGTAGAGATAAATATCCCGTCAGCCCAACGGCAGCAAAAATTTGCAAGACAAAAGGAATGACAAGAACTGTACGCAGGGGAAGTTGTTTAGATTTTTTACAGCCCAGATAAGTTGATAGTATGCTCAAGGAGTTAACTCGCTTACGATCTAAATTATTTTTATAATTCCCCGATTAATTTAATAATTTAACAATTAGATTTTTATCAAAAGAATTTTTAATACAATTCATAGTACTAGAGCGTCTAGGTTACAATATTTAGCTAATTTTAAGTAGCGCGAGCATTTGGGCATTGCCCACATTACCACATTTAATTTTTTTGACACAATAAAATTAGAGTGGACACATAAGTACTAGCACGTCTAGTTTAAATTGTTAGGTAAATTAATCGCTAAAAATAAAGCCAGATAGAGACTTTATACATTTGATGAACCCAGTATTTTAGCCTAGACACGCTAGTAGGTATCTTTGTCAATCAACCAGTAATTGAAGAATAGATAACCCAATATTTTATTCATTATCGAGCAGTTAAAATTCATATCCTCTTTTAACCCAATAATTCCAATCTTCAATCGCTTCTTTTGTGGTCGAATCAATGTTTCGAGCTTGTATATCAGATAATCGTGCGCAGAAAACATCCTCTAGCTCACTTTCTTGATAGAGAACTTCAACGAACATATCATGTGAACAATCATCTTCTGGCGACATTTCTAAAACAGTAACGTCTCTGCCTTTAGGTTTTTGACGGTTTACCCATTTAGCCTTGAAAGGAAAATTGATTTTATCTTGCAAATAGTAATACCAACCCATTGCCCTTTCCTGGTCATCATAGCAATCTACCACCACTTCCATATAAATCCGCTCGTCGCGGACATGATCCTGTTTAACTTCCGACATAACTAGACAAATTAATATAACTGTTTGAGTTTATTATCCAACCTATTTTTAAATGTTACATTTATAGTTAGCAAGCGATCGCTATCTGAAGCAATACTTCAACTTGCTCACGTTACTAAGGCAAACAGAGAATTTTTTGAGTTATTCATTGAATCTTCATGATCTTTTAAATCAGGAAAACGAGTTGATTATAGTAAAGTTTGACTGAATTCTCTTAAAGCTACAGAAGAGCCGACTTGCCAAGCTCGATTAATATATTGAGTTACGATTTCTTTGATCAAAAAATTTGGGAAAACAACGCTTTGATCAGATTCTATATATTTGTTATTCGCGAAAAGATAAATATGCAATTTATTAGTTTTATAAATCCATACTTCGGGAATTGCTAGAGAAATATAATCTTCAATACGAGTAAAAGAAGTAACATCTATTTCAATTGCTAAATCGGGTGGCGGGTCGATACTCAAATCTAATTTTCTTTTTCCCAATATTGCTTGATAATTCTCGATATAAAAACAAACATCAGGTTCTAATCCCGCTTCTTTTCCACGCCTTAAAGTTATGGGATGAAAACTTTCCCAGTCTTGCCCTTGATGGCGTAGTAATATTTTAACCAGGTCTGCAATCACATCAATTTCTTTGCCGTGTTCGGCTATAGGACTCATCAATAAAATATAATTATCTCGGAAACGAAGACGGGGAATAGAGCGATCGCCTAATTGGTTTAAAATTTGTTCGTAATCGGCTATAGTACCAGGAAATTTTAATATTGTTCCTGCTGGAAGATCGATTTTATCTGGGGTAATAATAGGTAACATATTTTTACTTTCTAGTAGCTGTTGAAATTAATTTTTTGTTTCATAATTTCTCTTTAATCTTGTCAAAGTTTTTCTAGCAAATGTTAGTAAATACTTCCCTTTTTTTTGATTACCTTGTACCTAATTAAAAGTTTATCAAATTAGTTGGAGAAATGACCTTACAATAAAAACATAATTTTGGCTTTCGAGAAAAATCGAGGTGAATAGTTGAAAAACACGACAACTCAAGTCCGAATTGCTAATCCTAATGATATTCCTGTAATTTATACTTTTATTCGCAAAAAATCAGAATTTGATCGCTCTATTGGTTCTTATTCAGGTACTATTCAAACTTCTGAAAGCAAAATACGTCAGACAATTTTTGGGACTCATCCTTTTGCTTACGTTTTATTAGCAGAAAATCAAAGTATAATAGGATTTGCTTCTCTTCAATAATTAAAAATAGTTTGTTTAACTACTTAATTTTTTAAACTTATTGGTTTACGATTAGGTAATGTGTAACCACAAATTTTAGAATAAAGAGTCGCATCAGGATGTTCTGAACCATATTCTTCGTAAGCCCAAAGTTTTGTCCATTGTGGTTCTTTTTGATCGAAAGGAACTATTTTATTTTCTTGATTAATAGTAGCTAAAGCTCGTCTAAGTGGTATAGATTGATTGGAATTGCAAATAAATTGATCGATTCTTAAAAATGCAGTTTTAGGCGAACAATTAGGCAAACAATTATGAGTGAATGCTTGTTTAAATGTAACTATATTACCGTCTTGTTTAATCGAAGAAGGAGCATAATATAATCCAGCTTTATGAAGCTCTTTTCTTTTTCCATAAATATCTGTAACACCATAATTAGCAACATAAATATATTCTTCTCCGTGAATATACAAGTTTGGTATTTGGTTATTGCTATTTCTTTTTTTTAGAGTAGTAGTTTGAGCAATTTTTTGTTCTGGTTGTTTTGCAACTGATTGTTGCTTTATTTCTTCAATTTGTGGCTCGTTTGACTTAGTGACAGTTTTATTACTGCTTTCAAAAGACCCTGATAAAGAAAGCCAGCCAAAAATTAGTGAGCTAACTATATAAGTGCCTATAGTTATTTTTTTGTCATGCTTTGTAGGCTTAAATCCCATGATGTTAATTATCTTGATATTGGGTTCTATAAACTTTTTTTCTTTTTGTGGTCATAATTTTTTGTCTAGCAGATACACAATATTTATTACTTTCAAATGTAGTTATTCTCCGATAAAAAAGCTTCTAAATTAGGAATAAATGTATTAATGCCATTAGGTAGGTAACAATCATAACGACGGTGAAAAGATAGATCCATATTGATTCTTTCTTTAATATGTTTAATCGCATCAGGATATTCACCTAACATACTTTTAATAGCTGCATAACTAGCCATCTCAATAAAATAATATGGACAACTATTACTAGCTTCTTGTCTTGCTTTTATTACTTCATCCCAATGATATTTAGCTTCGGCTCTGAGAAAATTGGGATACTGAAGAGTTACATCCTCAAAACCATTGGTATTAAGCGCAATTATTTGTGGTGGATATGAAGTAAAAGATTTTTCAAAAGCAGAAAATCTTTTATCTTGTGTAACTATTTCTGTAATTCCATTATTATCTATATCTTTAAAATCTGTACATATTGGGACATAATATGGTTCTCTATCTAACACATAATAATCAGAGCCATAGTCATATGTTAAAGCAGCTTTAACAACTCCATTACCTAATCTATAAAGTTTATTTGGTAAATTTTGATCGTAAACAGTTACTTCTAAACTCCCAGTGCAAGAACCATTACCAACCATTTCATCTTCAACAACAACACTAGCTTTGTTTCTGTTATAAAGATTCTTCAACGACACTGTTAATGATTGAGCACCACTACCTGTTGTAAACTGAACTTTTTGTTCATATACTTCGCCACTATTGGAATCGAGAACGTACACTGAGGATTCTTTTGCTCCAAATTCAGAAAGTTGATTCGCATGAATAATGTTGAAAGCTACAGAATATTCAGTTGTTTGGTCACGAAGCTTATATTCAAAGTTACAACCAAGATCGACAGATCCACTAAAAATATTAATTTCATTTTCTTTTAGCTCTAAACTACAACCTTCAACCTCAGTTCTTTCTATTGACTGGGCTTTAGCTTGTTCTGGAATCAATGAACTGAATAAAGATAAGCTAATGGCAGCTAAATATTTAATTAGTAATTGTCTGTTTTTCATTTATCGGCTCGGCTTAATTGGTTACTCTTGTAGATTTAGAGTTCCCAAAAATACAACGCCAAGTAACAATGTTGCAGTAGTTGAGATTAGACTTGAGACAAAGATAAATGATGTATTAATGGCTAGTATTTTAGAATTTTATAAAAACATTATTTACCTTACATTTTGTTAACCAGAACCTAACTTTTACCAAATCTGAGACAAGAATGTTTTATTCCTTTCTATTTTTGGGAAATATGTAGCAAGTACCCTGTAAGGATTCAAAAACGACGACTTGGCGATCGCCAGCTTTACTAAATATTGCAGCCTTTGGCTAGTTCTAGCCTTACAGGGGGAGAGTCATATCTCTTATCGACTCAACCTCCCTTTTACGAATTAGCTCTTAAACATTCATTAAAAAATCTTATTCTTGAAGGTACAAATATAGAAGCAGCATTAGTTATTTTAGGTCTTTCTTTTGATCTTTGTGGGAAAAGATACAGGCTTTCTTTTAGCAAATTATGATTGTTTGAGAATAACCAATCTTTTGCTTCAATTAAAATAAGACTATTGTGATTTTCTTTATATTGTAAACTATCTACGAATCTTAATTCTATTGTATTACAAAATGTATTTTTGTTAGATATTATATCATCTATATTTAGATTTTCTGTATTATCGACTTTTAGCATTCTCTCTAAATCATTTATGTAGAGAAATTTATATCTATAATCAGGAGCTATTACCACTAAAATTTTAGGACTAATTGCACAGCATATCATAGACTTTGGATTTAGAATATCAGAACGAGTATGTGGATCACCATCCATTGCGATAACAGGATTATCAGAGGCAATAAAAATAGGTGTTTTACTAAAAAAAACAGAAATTTTTTTTCCACACAATGAAAGAAAAGTTCTTCCAGCCATTAATCCCATTTCTCTTAAGTGATGTATCTTTACAGCACTTTCTAGCTCATCTTTGCTTGTGTTTATACAATTAAATTTGAAAAAACACTCAATTTCTACCCGTCTAGCTTCAACTCTCCAAAAAAAATTAGCAATTGATCTTTTGAGTTCAATAGAAAGTTCAGAGTTTTGAAAAGTTTGAACTTTATAAAATAAACATTTTTTATCAACTAAATTTGTAATTTCTTCTACTATCCTGTTCCAATTATTCTCAAATTGCTCATTATTCTTCTCAACAAAATCATTATATTTTGGTTGCTCATCATCTTTAATGGAGTAAAAATGTCTTTTTATTGCTACTCTTTCTAGTTTTTTTTGTTCAATATTATATGTAGGACTATTTAAATTAATAGATAAAATTTTTCTTTCTCTTCTTTCTTCGTTAGGATTACAAGAAAAATATTTAAGATAAACAACGGGGATAATATGTTGTTTTTTAGTAACCATATTTGCTTAATATAATAAATATTTAACCATGATAGTCCTTTTTTATTTATGCTTACATACTAGGGGAAGAACTAGCGAACGTGACATGAGGAGTAATCTAGATAATTTTGTAGGAACTACCCAAAGGCTGCAAAAATTCCGAAGATTGGCGATCGCTGTTTTTTGCAAATCTGATGGTAAAGTTTTCTCGGAAAAAGCAGTTGGCGATCGCTAATCATTGAACATAATATTATAATTTATCTAAAGAATAGACAAATTATGCAACTAGATATCATTCTTATTAGTTCTCTTACGATCAAATCGTTTACTTCAATGGTGCTGTAAATTGTTTTGTTTCCTGGTGTAAATCTGCAACTTTTTGGCGAATTTCAGGATTATAAAGACGGAGATAGTTCCAATAATTGCCAAACACCCCCTCGATATAATCTTTGGTTTCAGGAAAAGGTATTTGTTCTACAAAGCGATCGCGATCCTCGATATCGTATTGCTGTAGCCAAGAGTTAACATTACTTGTCCCTGCGTTATAGCTTGCCACTGCTAGTAATGAGTCATCTTGATAGCGTTGATGATTATGTTCGAGATACCAAGTCCCAATTTTAATATTGTCATCAGGATTAGTTAGGGAATAATTTGCCAGCCCGATTTGTGCTGCCGCCCATTTAGCAGTAGGCGGTACAACTTGCATCAAACCCACTGCGCCAACGGTAGAATTAATGGTGGGGTTAAAAGTAGATTCTTTACGCATGACCGAAATTGCTAGAAGAGGATTAATCTTGTCCTGTTGAGCGTTTTGCAGGATCTGAGTTTTATAGGGAAAAGGAAACAGACTCTGCCAATATGTCTTGGTTTGGCGTAAAGCTCGCCACTGCTCTAATTCTGGGGGAGTTTCTCGTTTAGTCAGATCCCAAATCTGCTGCATTCCCTGGCTGTATTGACCCCGTTCTAATAAAAGTACTCCTTCGCTAAACTGTTCGTTAACCGAGGTTTGCTGAGGACGCTCGATTTCTGACTGTAGCAGTAGCCAAGCATCATCATACTGTCCCAAAAGGTAGAGTTCTTGTAGCGCAGCCGAACCTATTGGTAGTGGCTCATAAGTTTTGGCTAAGTCTAAAGTAGGTGAAAGAGGACGTAGTTGGTTAAAATCTCCCACATCCCACCCCAGCATGACCGCAGCACGCCATGCCCAATAAGATTGAGGATAAAGCTTAATTATCTGCTTAAAGGTGGTTTTAGCCGCTTCTGGCTGATTGATTTGCGTCGCCCATTTACCAGTTGTATAGAGAGCTTGAGCAGCGAAATCATGCTCTTGATTGGATTTAACTAGAGGCTGCATCCATGACCAAGCATCTTCCAGGTTACCTTGTGCAGCTAGATCCTGTGCCTTTTGCCAACGATATTCAGCCGCTGATGCAGAATTACCATACTGATTGAGTAATTTTTGCCGAGAATCATTGGTAGCATCGTACTTACCAAATCTTTCATGGATGATCGCCTTAGAACGATAAGCTTCAGGAGCAACTTCGGGAAACTTAGCGATCGCTTTTTCCAGATAGACTACCGCTTCATCACCACTAGAGATGCTAGCAAGATGAATTAAAGCCTGTCCCGCTTCTTGTGAATCATGATATTCTCTCAGTAATCGCTGGTAAGCATTTTGAGCGGTATCTAAATTACCGTTACGATGGAATCCTCTGGCAGCGCGGTAGAGATTACGGGGAATTGAAGAGGCAAAAATATAGGCATCGGCAGCTTTACGATGCTCCTCATCTCGCCAGTAACCATCAGCGATCGCTTGCCAATCATCTGGAGTTAACTTAGCAGCATATTCCAATACTAGGCGATCGCGAATCGGATTTAAATCTTGAGCGCGACTATATTTTGCCAATAACAGCAGCAGTTGATGCTGATTGGGGTTTTGTCGCAGACGCTGACGAGCGATATTTTGGGTAATCGGATGATAGGGAAACTGGCTGATTAGTTTGGCTAATAAAGGTTGCTTTTCTGCCAGCACTAAGGCATTGGCACTTACAGGAGAGTTAGGATAGTTTTTGAGCAGATAGTTAAGAGTTTTCTCGGCTGCTTGTGGCTGATTGTCTTGCTGATATGCTTGAGCAATTTTCCACAGAATTTGGGGACGCAATAGAGAGTAATCTTGGCTTAATTCTTGAAGATAACCTAGAGCCTGTTTACCTTTGCCCTGCTGAACTAAATCCGTTGCTAGTAAATAATGAGCGCGTTGACGATCCCTAAGCTGCTGGGGCGATAAACCACGTTCTGGCTGGTTAATTAGAGCAATTAATTGAGACTGTCGAGCAGTAGGAGTAAGCGATCGCAAACTGACCAAAGAAGATGTTTGAGTTTGTTGCCCAGACTTAAAGAATCGCGCCTGACAACTACGCAAAGCAAACCAGCCCAAACTACAAAATAAAACTAGCACCACTAGCTGATGCTGCTTTTTCAATGGAAGTCTTTTTCTAAGGCTAAGTTGATTAGGTTTTGGTTGTTTTGGTCGCACGGGAGATTCTAGCATGAGGTCAACTAGGGAGAATGAGAATTAGTTGCAGGTTAAGAGGTAAAAGTTTACCTAAATCTTTGACCATCAGACAATGTTATACACTATGTGATATTTCTTTGAGGCAGATGATCGGACTAACCAATTCGCTTAAGTTAGCGTTGCCTGGATCGATAATCTGGAACTATGGTTACTAGCTTTGCGTCAAATGCTCATAACTAATCTATAAAAGAAATATTTTTTGCCTAGTCATGTTTAACGCAAAATATCCTAAAATAGCTACCTCTAGTCTCATAATTTTGTCTGTTTTGGCAGCGACAATTAGTAGCTTTGCTAATATAACTCCTGCTCAAGCACAGTTGTTTCCTGAATCAGAATCAAGTAGAGATCGAGATTATACCCCCCCAAGTAGAAATCAGCGGGTGGGAAATAACACAATTCCCGAGGGGTTTGTCATTCCCATGGAATACGAGGAAGAGAAAATTTTAGTTACTCCTGAAGAAACTGTTCCCATTACTTTATTAGTAGCGGCTGATATTAAGGACAGTAGACGCAATATTTTGATTCCTTATGGCAGCGAAATTATGGGAGAAATTCAACCTAGTGACGATGAATCTGGTTCGTTTTTTATGGCGGATAAAATCGTATTACCTGACGGTACAACTCAGTCAATTGACGCAGTTTCTGAGGTAGTAACCCGTAGAGAGAAGATTAAAGAGGGTGCTAAAGCTGGAGATATTCTGCAAGGCGCAGCTATTGGTGGTGCTGCTGCTGCGGTACTATCGGAAATTTTCGGCGATATTGGCGCATTAGAAGTCCTGGGGGGAGCTGGCGCTGGCGCTCTAGCTGGAGTGTTGCTGGGAAAAAATGAAGTAGAATTAGTTTCCATCGATCCCAACAACGACTTAGATTTGACTTTAATGAGCAGTTTGACAGTGCGCTAAATCTTCAGTAAGTTTTTAGGCTTTCGTTACATTATTCAACAACTTCAAAAATTAATCATCTGATCCCCAATAGTTGTGGGATCTAACTAAGTTGAAAAATAAAGGTTACGAGATCTCCTTTGCCTAAAGCGATGCGATCGCCAGTTCTCAGCCGATGACGATTGCCTTTTTGCAAAGGAGCATGGTTAATATACGTACCGTTAGCACTGCCTGTATCTTCGACATAGTAAGTATCTCCTTCAATTCTGATATCAGCATGAACCCGTGATACCACCTCAGAATCAGGAAATCCAGAAACATCAATATCAGGTGGAATTTGCTCATTTGGTTTACCAAAATGAACCACGTCTAGGCTTGAGGGAATTTCGATGGTGGTGTTGCTTTGTAAATGTAGTAAACTTGCTTTTTGGATTTGTAGCTGGGTTGCTCCAGGTATTCCCGCCGAGCTAAAAGCCTGATTTCTTTTAGGAACTGAAGCTTTGGGAGCTTGATAGTGATTTTCGGCGATCGCGCCATCTTGACTGTTTTCTACAGATGCAGATTCCCTTACTGGAGTTTTGCCATCCAAATTTACATTAGGTATTTCCGAAGGAAAAGGCGTAACGTCTTCATTATAAAGACTTGGTACGGTTTGAACAAATTCAGTGTCAGGAGGTTCTGGGGCAAAATTGCTGGTTACGCTCGTTTCTACTTCGGGAAATCCAGTCGGTAATTCCGAATTTTGAGCTATGGTTTGAATGTCATCATCTTGATCCTGCTCGTCCCAAGGACTCTGGATTGGTGATGTCATCACAGTTTCGGGTAACATATCTGAGCTGCTACCAGATAAAGGTAGTTCTTCAGTTAGAGATATCTCTGGAGGAGAGATATTAGGTGGCGCACCAATGGCAGTTTCTTGTAAACCGGCTGCGGTGGGAGTATTTTCTGCTTGCAAATTAAAGCCACATTGACCACAAAAAGTAGCATCTGTTTGCACTGAGGCTCCACAATTAGGACAGCTAGTGCTAGCTGGCAGAGGAGTATAACAATTTTCACATTGCAAAGATCCTTCAGGATTTTGATGGTTGCAACTGGGGCAAGTAATCATAAGGGTTTTAAAATTAACTATTTCAATATTAACGACATAGGTATTTTTTTATCTCACTATACTATCGTGAGGGTCAAGGTTGGTAAACATTAGCTATCCAAAGTGTATTGATTTGATGAAGCTAACAATACTCAGTCACTGTTCTATAGTTCTGCTGCTGCTGCTTGGTCTAATAGCCACAATAATTCTCCTTGGGGTTGAATTAAACGAGAGGGATATTGTCTTTCGTCTCCTTGAGCGGCAAAAACCTGTTTCAGTGCAGAACGTTTACTCGCTCCTACAACCATAAATAAGACGTAGTTTGCCTGATTGATCAAGGGGACGGAGAAAGTTAGACGAGGTTGATCGTCTTTGTTGCCTACTGTGATTAGGCGATCGCGAACTGATAAAGCATCTGTATGGGGAAACAGTGAGGCGGTATGTCCATCATCCCCCATACCCAATAAAATTAAGTCGAAAGTAGGAAATCCCTCGGATTGCTGGAAAAATTCTCTTAATTCAGCTTCATGTCGTTGAGCATCTTGTTGGGGATCTGCACCAGTAATATTCATCGGGTGAATGTTACTCGCAGGAATGTCGATCTTGTCTAGCCAGACTTGGCGAGCCATTAACTGATTGCTGTCTTGATGGGTGGCGGGGACATAACGCTCATCCCCCCAAAAAATATGTATTTTTGACCAGGGTAAAGATTCAGTCGCTAAGGCTGCGTAAAGAGATTTGGGCGTACTACCACCAGATAAGGCGATCGTGAAGCGGTCATTTACTTCTAGCACCTGATGTATCAATTCAATCACGATTTCATGCGATCGCTTAATCAAGGCAGATTGATCGGCTAAAATTTCTACATTTTGTTGGTTTATACTAACCATTTTAAATTTTCCCCAGGTCAAAAAAATATTTATGCTTGATTTAAGTTAAAAAGACTGGTAATTGTAGGCAAAAGTCTAGTTTAAACACTGTTTATTTTAGAACTGTCCACTGAAAATATGACCAAAACTTAAATATATTTAGGAATTCTCTAGAGATTAACCCTTATTCTAGCTTCTGGCTCAATTCAGATTGGGCGATCGACGTCTAAATGCTGAATTAGGGTATAACATAAACTAAAAAGCGCTCAAATGAATCTATATGTTTGTGTTGATGTCAACACTTGCAACAATTATTCATAAGCTTTAAAACTAGTATATAGAGTGCAATAATACAATTTTAGTTGTAAGGAGAGTAATTGCTCTGTGCTGCAACGTTTAAAGCAAGATTTAAAAAACGATTTAATTGCGGGTTTGCTGGTAGTGATCCCTCTAGCAACAACCATTTGGCTGTCTGTTTCTACCGCGAGATGGGCGATCAATTTGTTTACCCGTATTCCTAAGCAGATTAATCCTTTTGACGATTTAAATCCTATCCTGACGGATGTGCTTAACTTCTCGGTAGGGTTTACCGTGCCACTACTGAGTATTCTAATTATCGGTTTGATGGCACGAAATATTGCTGGACGCTGGCTATTAGATTTTGGCGAAAGGTTTCTGCAAGCGATTCCTCTGGCTGGTTCGGTCTATAAAACTCTGAAGCAGATCTTAGAAACTCTTTTGAGTGATTCTAAAAGCAAATTTAGAAGAGTGGTACTAGTGGAGTATCCTCGTAAAGGAGTTTGGACGATGGGATTTGTTACAGGTAAAATTAGTCCCCAGCTACAGAATCATCTTCAACAAGAGGTGATTAGCGTCTTTATTCCCACTACTCCTAATCCAACTTCTGGTTGGTATACTGTAGTGCCACAAGAGGAGGCACTCGATCTTGATATTTCGATTGAAGATGCTTTTAAAATCCTCATCTCTGGAGGAATTGTGAGTCCAGAAATGCCAGAGGTCAAATCAAAGCGCTTGGTTGCCAAACAGCCTGAACCAGCCGTAGTTGAGCATGGTTTTATTAGCCAACAGCCTGAATTAATTTCTGTAGAAGAAGAAAGTTGAGTGAAACAAGACAGTATAATGATTGAGCTTGATGGAATTATTAAGCGTCTATCTTTGATTCACTATTACTAAAACATGGCTCTGCGTAAACAACCCCGAAGTATTGCTCGCGAATTAGCACTGCTAAGTATTAGTCAAGTCAAAACTAAACAAGGCAAGCTAGCCCAAGAAGAATTAGATAGCCTGGTTTTAGCAGCTATTCGTACCTTGACCATTGAAGTACAGGATAATCTCGAAACAGCATCAGCAGAAATTAAACGTGGAGAAGAACGTCTGTTAAATAGCGAAACTCGCGCTAGTGATTTGGATAGTGCCAAAGTAATGATTCAGGAAGCTCTGGCAGTCTCCCAAGCAGCGATTAATCGAGTTGGGATGGCGATCGAATTTCCCGAATTTTTGCAGCTGACAAACAAAGAACAGGTAAGACAATACGCTACAGAATTAATTGTCACCGTCAATGATTATCGTCAAGAAATTGAAGCAACAATTGAGGACGTTTTGGTGGGTTGGCAGCTTAGTCGCCTAGCTAAAATAGATCGTGATATCCTGAGAATTTCTGTGGCAGAGATGCTTTATTTACAAGTACCTGAAAAGGTAGCTATCAACGAATCGGTAGAGTTAGCTAAACGCTACTCCGATGAGGATGGATTTAGGTTTATTAATGGTGTCTTGCGTCGGTTAAGCGATCGCCGTCGAGAGAGTACTGAAGTACCAGAATCACAACTAGCAACAGCAGATACAGAAATCTTAACTCCGTCTAACGCCGAAAAAGTAGAGCCTTCAGCCGAAGAGCAGCCACCAGAAATCTTACCAATTGTGCAGCCAAGTTCTTCTAATCAAGATTAGGTTATCTTTAAGTTAAGCGATCGCGACAGTTCAGCTTCGATCTTCATTTAGAAGTAGGGAATTACTATTTTCTGGTTAATCCTTACATACTTTTCTTACTAACAAATTGTTATGCCAACTTTTTTACAGCAGATCGTTAGATTCTGGCGAAATAACATTAGTCCTAAAATAGCCCCTTTAATTACAGCAGTCGGTATAGTCGGCTTAATCACTTGTCTGCTAATTATTTATCTCGTTGCTGAAATTTCTGATGAGGTTCTAGAACAAGAGGCTTTTGCTTTTGATAAAACAATTTTGCTGTGGATACATTCCTTTGCTAATCCCACCCTCGATCGCATCATGCAATTTGTTACCAGTTTCAATAATCCCGATCTAGTCTCCATTATTGCTGGAGTCGCTCTGGTGTTGTTGCTGTGGAAACGTTGTTATCCAGAAGCGAAAATATTTGCCATTGACTGTGCTGGTGGGGTCATTCTTAGCTATGGTTTAAAGTCTGTATTTGGTAAAACTCGCCCCGATCTTTGGCAATCGGCGATTAAAGAAGTATCTTATAGCTATCCTAGCGGTCATGCTTTAGGTTCGACGGTTTTATATGGATTTTTAGCCTATTTATTTGCTACTCGCTTTCCTCAATTTTCTGGACTAATTTATCTGCTGGCAGTTGTTTTGATTGGTTCAATTGGTTTGAGTCGTTTATATCTGGGAGTGCATTGGCCAACTGATATTTTAGGTGGTTATGGCATTGGTTTTTTATGGCTGACTTTTTGTACCACCATGCTGAAGTTACAGAAAATTAAACAACTAACAACAACCTAATTGGCGATTGCGGAGCCTTCTTGGAGGGAAATCGCCTTGCAATTTACCTGTTTATTTTTGCAAGATAGTAAGTATTAATGCTGATTAGGAAGTAAATTAGTGGTAGATGTCAAAAAGTTGTTAGGCGAAAAAGCGATCGTTATCGGTGGTAGTATTGCTGGCTTGCTGAGTGCGCGGGTGCTGGCAGATTATTTTCAGCAGGTATTAATTCTTGAACGCGATCGATTACCTGAAACTCCTGAAGCTCGTCGTGGTGTTCCCCAATCGGTTCAACCCCATGTCTTGTTTACCAAAGGATATCGGATCTTAGGTGAGCTTTTGCCTGATGTTGCCGAACAGTTACAGTCTAACGGCGCATTGAGTATTGATTGGGCAAGAGAGTTTAAGCATTATAATCAAGGACATTGGGGTACAGAAGCAATAGAACCTTCCGAGATTGTGTCTATTACCTGTAGTCGCTATTTATTGGAGTGGACAATTCGCCAAGAGTTAGTCAAGCTACCGAGAATTAAAATTCTCGAACAAAGTAAGGTTTCAGGATTACTGTACGATCGGGCGAGAGATCGAGTAACGGGAGTACAGCTACATTCCACACAGTTAAGCGCAGATTTAGTCGTAGATGCTAGCGGTAGAAGTTCCCAAGCTGCTCAATGGTTACAAGAGATAAATTACTCTCCTGCACCAGAAACTGTAGTTAACCCTTTTTTAGGCTATGCTACCCGCCGTTATCAATTGCCAGCTAATTTTCAACCCGACTGGAAAGTACTATTAATCTCCCAAGCTCCACCAGAAAATACTCGCTTAGGCTATTTAGCCAGAATTGAACATGATGAAGTAATTGCCACCTTGGGCGGTTATGGTAAAGACTTTCCTCCTTTAAATGACTTAGGATTTCTCGAATTTGCTCAGAGTTTGGCACAACCCGATTTCTATCAGGCGATCGCTAATGCTCGTCCGACATCGCCAATTTATGCTCATCGCGCCACGGCTAACCGTCGCCGAAATTATGACCAGATTAAGCTTCCTGCTGGCTTAATTGCCCTAGGAGATGCTGTCTGTGCCTTATGTCCCGTATATGGACAGGGAATGACCGTCAGTGCTTTGGGAGCAAAAACCCTACAGACTTGGTTAGATAAATCGGCTAGGGGTAAATTAGATAATAATCGCTTCCAAAAACAACTAGCAAAAAGCAATTCTTTTCACTGGATGCTAGCCACTAGCCAAGATTCTCGTTTCCCCACCACCGTCGGCGGGGAGCAAAGCAAAGAGGGAACAGTAAATAAATTAATGACAGGCTATATGAACAGGTTGCTAGCTAAATCTGCCTCCGAACCTAATTTACACCTCATGTTTTTAGAAGTTGCTCATTTATTGCGATCGCCCTTATATCTCTATCATCCTGCGGTTATGTGGCAGGTTTTAGCATCATCAAAGAATTTTACGTCCGACTAATACTTCTTGGGCTGGCGATCGCTATCTCTAGTATGCTAGTACATTCCTTTTTTAATTTATTTACTCCCAGCCGATCAGCTTAGGAGAAAGGGATAAAAAGAACTTGCCCTTCATATTCTTCAGGTTCGCTACAACAAATAAATAGCTCTAAATCATCAATGATCTTACCAATGGGTGCTGTGGCAATCACTTCAACAACTCCAGTCATAGGTAATCCTTGATTGACGCGCTCGTACGCATACATTGTAACAGTGGCTACATCATGGGTAAGCAAGATACGTCCCTCGTTCGCAGCCCATTCCAAAATATCTGGATCATCAGCATTCATCAACCCTACGTCTTGAACACGGACTAAATCTAGGTCAATAAAACGTCTCATTAAACCACGCAATATAGTTCCGTTAAAATTTTCGTCACTTAGAAGACGCATTTTGTCCCGATTCTTTTTGTGACTTACGGGTAAGCAAGCGCTGCCTTAGATCGGCTAAGTTGTGTTTTTGAGTCAGTTGTTGTCTGAGTTGTTGAGCTTGTCGATCGCGCTGTTCCAAATAACTGTCAATTTCCTGACGATGGTTTAGATAGTAAGCAATGCTAGTGTATATATCTTCTAAGCGAAGAACTGAAAACTGAATAGCGATTTCTTCAAGAGTGGAGCCGTTGTGATATGAGGCAAGTATGCTATCTAAAGTCACTCGGCTCGAACCAACACGGATACCGCCCGCTTCGTCCCAGCGGAAAGGGGGAGAGATTGCTGGGAATTTTGCCGAAGAACTCATTGGGGACATATGGCAGCTTAGTTGAACTGTATAAAAGCATTGTAGCAAGAAGCATATTGCTTTTTCTGGCAGCAACTGTGTTTAACTCACAACACAAATGCAGGGCTATTTCGTTCTAACTGTAGTGAACCAAGAAATAAATTTCTTGGCTTAAAATTAAAGTCCGTTTAAACGGACTTAATATACTTAGACAGAGAATTTATTCTCTGGATATATGAGAATGAAATAGCTCTGAAACAAGTGTAATATCAAGAATTTTTCTGGATATCTTTCCAGGTCAAAATCTCCCAAAAAACTGCATCATATTCGATCTAATCGCTGCTTTAGTATTTCAAGCTTCATACTCTGTTCCTACTAAAGAATTTTGCGTCCGACTAATATTTCCCTAACTTCCAACATGGCTGAATAAGTGGGGATAATATGTAAAGTTTCCGCCAGTTTTGTATATTCCAAGGCAGTGCTAATGGCTTCGGGTAAGTCTTCCTTAACTATTAGTTCAAAATTGGTTTTCTCTGGATCGACCGATTCAGAACTATATGCCAGGCGTAATGCCATATCGTAAACGCGATCGCCACTGACAATTAAAGTGCCTCCTAGCTTAACTAATTCCTCGGTATCAACGTCCCAAATCCAAGAGACATCTGTACCGTCGGGAATGCGATCGTTCAAGACTAAAAGGGTAACATCAGATTTACCTTTCTTCTTGATATCATTAACGGCGCGGATCGTTTCATTCAGACCAACAGGATTTTTAGCCAGCATGATCCGCACTTGCTTTTGCTCGATTTCTAACTCTTCAGCACGACCAAAGGCAGCTTTAAAGTTTTGCACCGTGCGATATATATCTTCAGTTTTAATGCCAATTGACTGAGTTAAGACGCTGGCTGCCAGGGTATTGTACTTGTTATAAACACCAATTAAAATTTGCGGATGTTTATGGCTATCAAGCGCCACTTTGCTTTTGGCAAAACCACAGCTAGGACAGTGATAGTCGCCTAAATGGGACAGATAAACTCCCTGATAATCTAAAAGATGTCCACAACGAGGACAATAGATGGAATCAACCGCATGGGGAATTTCAGCTAGATATAATTCTGGTTCATTGAGTCCAAAATAAAGGACTTTTTGTTTCAGCTGCTGTCCTAAACTACTCAGGGTAGGATCGTCGGCATTTAAAATAATGGTGGTGTCTGCTGGTAGAGGAGAAATTGCTTTTCCCCACCGTTGGGCAATGGTATCAACTTCGCCATAACGATCTAACTGATCGCGAAAGAGATTTAACGCCAAAATATATTTAGGCTGACAGTTTTGTAATAATAGAGGCAAGATGTTTTCATCCACTTCGAGAATGGCATAGTCGGCAGATATCTTACCCGTCATGTCCGCACTACTGAGCAGCGCTGTAATCAAACCGTTGATTAAATTTGCCCCACTAGAATTATGTACCACTGTATAACCGCGATCGCTTAAAATCTGTTTGAGTAATAAAGCGGTGGTGGTTTTACCATTTGTTCCCACGACCACAATTACTCCCTGACTAACCTGCTCAAACAAGAGAGGCAACAGACGAGAATGCAGCCGACGAGAGATTTCTCCTGGTAGGACAGACGCAGCACCCAAGCCAAGCGATCGCACTATCCCTGTTACCGTCTTAGCCACCCCAACAGCCAAACCTAAGCGAATTCGATCTAATAGTTGCATTTTATTCAGTTAACAGCGATCGGTTATCAATTAAACAGTCCCGTCAAGCGGGATAACATCAACAGTTAACAATAACTAATCGCGAATGACAAGTAATTAGCCGTACAAATTAGCGATAGACAATTAGGGTGATCGGCTCGTAAGTAGCGCGAAATTCCGTTGCCCTAAAGGACTAGCTTCGCGTCGCGCGGGTTCCCCGCGTTGAGGAAATTTCGTAAGAAGGAAATAGGAAATAGGAAATAGGAAGTAGGAAGTAGGAAGTAGGAAAGTGGGTATCGCCGTTTGCCTTGTTCACCTAAAGCTTAGAGCTAATTGATTAAT
Source organism: Pleurocapsa minor HA4230-MV1 (assembly GCA_019359095.1). Classification (NCBI taxonomy): domain Bacteria; kingdom Bacillati; phylum Cyanobacteriota; class Cyanophyceae; order Pleurocapsales; family Pleurocapsaceae; genus Pleurocapsa; species Pleurocapsa minor. The sequence continues at coordinate 137,631 of JAHHHZ010000021.1, forward strand.
CAATCTCGAAATTAAACGGTAAACGAGCATATACGCCACTAGGATCGTTAAAAGCGCTTAACATCGATATTTCCTGTTTAAGCTTGAACAATTCGGCGGTAAGAGGATCTTTTGCTGCTTGCGATTCTAGAATTTTAGCCGTAAACAATTGAAGAATTTGCCTGTCAAAAGGATTTTGTTGGGGATATTCTTCTAGTTGCCAACTATTCCCTAGGTTAGCTTTTTTAGCTGCAAAGGCGATCGCACTTTCTAATCCTCCCAGGCGATCGACTAGACCAATTTTGAGCGCTTCTTTACCCGACCACACACGACCTCTAGCAATCTCTTTTACCTTGTCTAGGGGCAAATGACGATAGTCAGCTACTTTGCTCAGGAATAGCCCATAGGTTTTATCTACTGACTGTTGATAAATAGCTAATTCTGCTGCGGTTTTCGGCCGAACATTGGAGTCAATATCGGCAAATTTTCCTGTTTTAACTACATCCCAAGTAACGCCATTGTCTTGCGCAATTTCTTGAATATTAGATAGTAAACCAAAAACCCCAATCGAACCTGTAATAGTATTTTCTTCAGCAAAGATTTGATCTGCACCAGCAGCAATCCAATAGCCTCCAGAGGCTGCCACGTTACCCATCGACACAATTACTGGTTTTTTCTTTTTAGTCAGCAAGATCTCTCTTAAAATGACATCTGAGGCTGTGGCGCTACCTCCAGGACTATTAATTCGCAGCACAACTGCTCTAACGCTCTCATCTTCGCGTAATTCCTGAAAATCCTCAGTAAAGCGATCGCTGCCAACGGTTTCAATACTGCCACTACCATCAACAATTGCTCCTTCGGCATAGATTACAGCAATTTTATCCGCAGCCTTAGAGGTAACTTGGGTCGGGGAAATCGTTTCATTGGCATAAGTTCCTAAGTCTACCTGTCTAAAGCTTTCCGTATCTTCGGTTTCTTTGGTTTCTTCGGTTAAGACGCGTAATTTGCTCACAACCTGATCGTAATAGCCCACCTGATCGATCAAACCAGCCTGTTTTGCTTCCTGGGGTTCGAGATATCCCTGGACATCTACTAGCTGTTGTAGTTTACCCGAATTTAATTTGCGACTATCAGCTACGTGATTGAGAAACTTGCCCCACAGATCTGAGAGTAAGACTTTTGTCTGTTCTTTATTGGCGGGACTAAAATCTTCACGAATATAGGGTTCGACGGCTGATTTATAATCCCCTACTCGAATTACTTGAACTCCTACGCCATATTTTTCTAATGCGCCTTTAAAAAACATCTGCTGGGAACTCAAGCCATTAAGTTCCATTGTTCCCATCGGGTTAACAATCACTTCATCTGCTAAAGAAGCTAGATAATACTCTTGCTCACTTAAAGTTACGTCATAAGCAATAATTTTTTTACCCGCAGCTTTAAACTTTGCCAAAGCAGTTCTCACTTCTTCTGTCGTAGCATAACCGTTGGGAATACCAACTTTTCTCCCGTCTAGAAGCATTGCCACAATGCGATCGTCTTTGGCTGCTTCATCAATGGACTGTAGAACTTTTCGCAAGGTAATAGTTTCTTGTGTTTCCACTGAAAATGCCTGTGCTAGATTTGCAGAAGACTTAAAGTCTTTAACTTGGGTAGACAAATCAAAAACTAAAACCGATCGATCTTGAATACCCTGAATTTTTTCTTCGTCTGAAACAGCGGTGAGTAAAATCAAAACTAGACCGCCAATACTTAAGCCGAGAAAGAGGCATAAGCCAATCATACTCCCGATGGTGCTAGCAAAAGTCTGTTTTAAAAATTGACGCATTATGGTGATTTATGATGAGTAAATAATGTGAGATAGAATTAGAGCGGTTTAACTTGGCCTATTGTTATACTTCCCGTATTCCCCATCAATATCATTATTATTGTTAATCAACAGCTAAATCTCTGTTTTGCTTCAACTTTTAATTTCTACACCGCTAATATTAACGAAGTCATCAAAAATTCATTGGTTCGTCATACGAAAGTCATAGGTAAGCTATATGTTATATATTGTCAGCTCTACACATGATTTCACTCATAAGCTCCTTCAGGCTTTTTAGGGCTGACTTTATTATTTTTGCCGAATAATTATAGTTATGTTAACTATTTTGATGTTACGCAAAAATATACTTTTCCTAGGACTGACTAATCTTGAATTCCATACCCGACAAACTGTTATTAGTTTTAATCATCTGTTCTAGCTCAAAGCCGCTTTTGGTAAACAATTCTTGAAATTGCTTTTTAGTGCGCCAGCCACCGCCAGGAGTGGCGACATTAATTTGTACGGCAAAAATTCCTGGCATAATGCCATCGGCTTCAGTTTTGGGTTCATCAAGATCGGGTACAAATGACTGTAGTAAAATCAATTTGCCATCTTGGGGAAGTGCTGCTTTACAGTTAGCTAAAATTTTCAGCGCATCTTCATCACTCCAGGCGGAAATAAAGTGTTTCATCACGATCGCATTTGCACCTTTGGGGATCTCTTGAAAGACATCCCCTGTTTTAATGGCGATCGCATTTGGATCGACACCAATACTAGTAATATATTCTCGGGCGGTATCAGCTACATCAGGTAAATCAAATAAAATCCCTTTGCACCCATAGCGTTTAACAATGTTGGCAATCAAACCCCCCTGTCCACCACCAACATCCATTACCGTTTCATACTGACCAAAATCATAGGCATCTAGCAACCCATCTACCTGAGAATTGGTGAGAAAACTCATTGCTTTGATAAAAGTGTCTTTACTCCACTCGTTGTCATAGCAATACTGATAAACTCCTTTTTTATTAGCCAGTTCAAAAGGCACAACTCCCTGTTCTAATGCCTCTGGCAAAACCTTCCAAGCATCCCACTGTGCAGGTTCAATCAGATGCATCAACAAATGTCCCACGGATGGATCTTTGTTAGTTACCAATAGAGTAGATGTTTCCGTGGGGGCAAATATTCTACCTGGTTTTTCTGTCAATACTTCCACATGGGCTAATGCTCGTAGGATAAAGTACAATCGTTCGGTATCGGTGTTAGTTGCTTGGGCTAAATCTTCTACTGTTTGCGATCCGCGATCGTCTAATAGATCGAAAATGCCTAGTCGTGCTGCGGTATATGTACACTGACTCTTAACGAAAGTCAGCATTAAATCAAATGCTCTTTTCTTCGCTTCTGTATTGGGATTGGTGCTAGTTGATACCATTTTGATTACTAATTACTGATTACTGGTTACTACTTCCTATTTCCTATTTCTTATTTCCTACTTCCTATTTCCTACTAATCTCCGCCGATTTCGACGAGTTTGCCAATATTGAAATCAATTTTGACCCAGCCTTTAAGGCGACGTAAGTTGTCCAGCAGCAGTAAAGGAATTTGCCAGTTATGCAGCATCAGAAAGGGCAAAGGGTCATTCGGAGTTAAAATAGCGTCTGTTCCTTGAGTGATCTTTTGCCACCAAGCGTTTAATTCTTTGAATGAGCGAATGTTCAATAATCTCCAGAGTTCGTGATATGTCCAATAAGTTGGTTTGCTATTGGGTAAAGGAGCGATCGCCATTTCTCCTGGTTCACCATCGGTCAAATAAGCCTTTGCCACCCCTGGATGATCGTGGAACATGGTGATGGCAGAATGCAAACGAGGGTTACATTCAATCGGATATACCGTGCCTGACTCAGTCTGAATCATGTCAAAACAAACTTGTCCTGTTAGATTCATTTTTTGGATAAAGGTTTCTACCCACTGGTAAATTGCAGGATTATCTACCTGTTCATAATTCACTTGAAACGGAGAAGACTTAGAACAGCAGTGTAGTCTAATTTTGCCTTTGCGTGCGGTAGCGTGGAAGCAATATTCCTGTCCCCGAATAAACTCCTGCATGACCCAAGGTTTAGATTCACTAATGGGCAAACTCTGCACATATTCTGCCATTTCTGGAAAAGGTAAGCGAGTCAAATCTAGACGTAGTACCGAATCATAGGGAATACTCTTGACTATATATTGACTACCATCACTGGAAAAATCAAAATCTAAGATCTGTTGTGGCTCGGTAATACGAAATACTTTGGGCGCTGATAAACCGAATTCCCTTGCTTTTGAACAAAAGGCGTGTTTGTCATCCAGAATGGCTGTCTCTTCTGGATCTAAATGAATTGATTCGCAATAGGGTTCTAAAGCTTTTTTAGCTAAGGAATCATAATAACTGGCAATGGGGCTAGATACAGGAACAAACAGATCGATATTTTTTTGCTTCGCTATATCTACTAAAGCCTGACAATAAGCTTCTGGTTCTTTTTCTGGGACGGGGACGGTAAAAAAGCCTTTGACAGCGCGGGAAAAGCGATGTCCTGAGAGCCAATATTTATGGGTTTCGACTAAATATACGTCATGACCATCGCGATAGAAAGACCTCGCTAACTGTAACGCTTTGGTCATTTTTGCCCCAGTGATTAAAATTCGCTTCTTTTCAATGGGAGTAGTTGCGATTGCTAGCTCTTTTTTGTCGCCGAAGATACTGCTAACTAGAGATACCAAGATCATTCCTAAATTAAAAGGAAGTAATAGGGTTAATAAACCAAAAGTTACTAGATTTTGGGCGATCGCCGTCCCGTATCTTGAAATAAATAATTTTTGCGCCATATATAATCAAAAAAGTGTTAATTTGCCACTACGGCAATTTTTTCAGCCCTAATCCTTAATTTATTTACGTTTTATTAGGGTTAAGCCATCGCGGATGGGAATCATTACCTGTTCGACGCGAGGATCGTCGGCAACAAAGCGATTAAAACGGGCGATCGCCTGACCGTTCTCAGTTCGTTGTGATTCAGCTAAATAGGGTTGTCCCTGCATCAGGGTATTGTCTACGCAGATAAAGCCATCAGCAGCTAATAGATCTGTATCTAACAATAGGTTGAGATAATCGATATATCCTCCTTTATCAGCATCAATAAATGCCAAATCAAAAGATCTGCCTGCCTTAACTAATTCCTGCATAGTTTCCATTGCGGGAGCAACTTTTAGCTCAATTTTCTTACCGTGTTTGGAAACATCAAAGCATTCGCGGGCAAATTGGGCAGCATATTCATCTACTTCACAAGCGATCAGACAACCATCATCAGGTAAAGCCTCGGCGATCGCTAAAGCAGAATAGCCTGTAAATACGCCAATTTCTAAGACTTGTCGGGATTTACTGATCGCCACCAGCATTTTTAGGAGTTGTCCTTCCAGATGCCCTGAGAGCATTTCTTGTTCTAAAGCTTTTACTGTTTCGCCGTCGTCAAAACGTTTACTCCAGTCTTCTTTTTGAGTGCGATCGGCTAAATTAGCTAAGGCTGAAGATTCTTTAGTAGTGCAACTTTCCAAGTAGGGATCTAAACCCGCAGCTAATTGATATGCTGTAGTTAAAGATTCCTTAAATTCAGTGGAAACTGATTCTGTTTTGGCAGTTTCTACAATTTGTTCTAACTGTTGAACGAGAATTCCCCAAGGAGTTACTGGTCTGGCGGTTTTCTTTTGTCCGTCTGGTTGAGAATTATCTTCAGCGTTAACGTTAGACGGATTGGCTGTACTTACCACGATATCTCAATTGCTCCTCTAATAAATTATTTTTTGCATTAGGAAATTTGCTGAAGTTACTTTTTACTTCAACTGGATTAATATTTTGACTTTAAGCTATTTTTCTATTATCTAAAACAACACCTTGAATTAAACTTTACTCACCAAAAGCTATGGTATTTGTGGTTTAAGGGGTTTAAATTCTCATTACCTAGGTTTTCTCGCCAAAAAGTGAAATAGCTAGGGTAACTTAAAGAAAATTCTTGAATATGCTGATAAATAGTAATAGATTAAGTCATTTAATCTTACTTAATATTACTATTAACACATTTTTTTTGCATAAACATCTGCATATAGTTATACTTGCGAAAAATTATCTAATTAATTTAATCAATAATTTAATCAATTGTTATTGACGCTAGAGCTATGCAGTCACAAATTTGTTGTTACTTGGTCTACTCTTTTATTAAAGCAAGTTTACCCTTGAGAATCTGGCAGTATTTGTAAAATAATGTAAAAGTTGTCTTAATATTGCTGTTATTAGTTTAATTTAGCTATATTTTCTCTTGACAAAATACTTTTAATCTGATGCAACTTTAAAAGCAAGACATAACGCTGATATGTGAATTATCTCCGTTCTAATTTACTAGCTTTTAGCTTTTAGCTTTTAGCTCTTAGCTCTTAGCTTTGTAAAACTTCTGACTTAAGTAGTTTAGTCATACCAATTCTCTATGAAAATGCATTAAATCAGATTTGACCACTTTGCCCCAACAGCGCGATTATTCAAGGCGAAATGAATTCGCCGAATCTCGCGCTCAAACTAAGCGGGATAAACGTCTTTGCGTCTTTGTCCTAAAGGATTCCCTAAAGGGCGACACGGAGTTAGTACCCTTGCGGTATACACCTTCGGATAAGCTTCGCGTCCGTCTTTGCGCGAGACTTAAAAAATAGAGTTAAGTAATCCATAATAAGTTTAGAAATTACTCAACTCTGTAGGTTAGACCAAATAAAACTAGAATGCAAACACAGATTTAACGATCGCCCAAAGCAATTCGAGCCTGTTCGCGATCGTCAAAATGAATCTTCTCAGTGCCTAGAATTTGGTAGTCTTCGTGTCCTTTCCCCGCAATTAAAACACCATCCCCTGGTTGAGCATTTTTGATAGCTGTGGCGATCGCCTTTGCCCGATCGCCGATCACTAGAGGTTCAACAGTATCAGGAATACCCGCTACGACATCTTTGAGGATCTGTTCGGGGTTTTCAGTACGGGGATTATCAGAAGTTACTACTGCCAAGTCGGCTAGTTGCGCAGCAATTTTCCCCATCAGTGGGCGTTTTGTGCGATCGCGATCGCCTCCACAGCCAAAGACACAGATCATTTTGCCACTAATAAATGGGCGCGCAGCCTTGAGTAAATTTTCTAAACTGTCAGGAGTATGGGCATAGTCGACAATCACATTAATATCCTGATCCGAACTCAACTGCACTCGTTCCATTCTCCCTGGTACACCTGCAAAATTCGGCAAGCTATCTGCAATTAGCTGTAAATCCACTCCCAAGTGTAATACTGCACCCGCTGCTGCTAGCAAGTTGGCTAAATTAAATTGACCAACTAAAGGAGAATTAAAGGCAATTTCCCCTTGTGGAGTATGTAACACACCGCTAACTCCTGTGGGTTGATAATCTAAATTACTGGTATATAAGTCAGCATCTCGATCGTCAACGCTATAAGTCCAAACCCGCTCAGAATCTAGTTGGGCAATTAAGCGTTTACCATAATCATCATCAAGATTAATAATCGCTCTACCTTGGAGATATTCGGCGCTAAATAATAAAGATTTTGCCTGGAAGTAATCTTCCATATCTCGGTGATAGTCCAAATGATCCTGCGTCAGATTGGTAAATACTGCCACCTCAAAACCGCAGCCTTTGACTCTTCCTTGAGCTAGAGCATGAGAACTAACTTCCATTACCGCATATTTATTCCCAGCCTTTACAGCATCAGCTAACTGCGATTGTAAATCTACGGCAAAAGGGGTAGTGTGGCTGGCGGTTTGACTATATCCTTGCCAGCGAGTGTAGAGAGTACCTAGCATGGCGGTAGGATGTTGCGCCTGAAGCAAAAAGTATTCAATCAGATGACTGCTGGTAGTTTTACCGTTTGTCCCTGTAACTCCAATCATACCTAGTTTTTGACTGGGATAATCATGAAAAGCGGCAGCGATCGCACTACATGCAACAATCATGTCATCAGTTTGAATTACGCAGGCATCGCCAGAGGGGGGCTGTTTTTGGGCTGCTGCGGGAGTAATCACAGCTGCGATCGCACCTTGACTTGTCGCACTACCCCAAAACTCTCCACCATCTACTCTCGTTCCTGGCATACCAATAAATAGATCTCCCTGTTGGCAAGCATGGGAGTTAGTACAGACTCGATTTACTTCAAGCTCCAAAGCATCATGTTCTGGTTGTTGAAGATTGGCTTTAGCTAATAATTCGCGCAGCTTCATCATTTTTTTGTGTAAGTGCTTAACGGTACTATATTTTGCCCACCTTTTTACCCTATGTTTCGATATTTTGCTGTAACATTTGCTCTAATTTGCTAACTGTAGCGCGAGGAGATATACGGGGTAAAGGTTTTTCTCTCTCTAATAATTTTTGACACAGCACGGGAATTTCATACTGATAGGCAGCAAACCAATCTTCACGAGTAGTGATGTCGCGTATTTCTAATTCAAACTCAATTTGACTAACCTGCTCTAGTTTTGACTGCAATCCTTCACATAGATGACAACCAGGCTTACTATACAGAATTAATTGCATCACTAATTTCTTACTTGAGTTATTTATCTAACAATCTTAGCTGGTGACTAATTCTACTGTGAACAATTTGTAATTCATTAATATTGCTTAATTCAGCCGAATCAAAACAAGTCTGGATTCTTCTCAGGGTTTTTTCTAGTTGCTTGGCTAATTGTAAAGCCTGTTCGCTAATTCGATCTATTTGCTGCTGTTCGTAGATTTTTAAAGCTACACCGCGTAAGATTTGAATCCCTACTGTTTCTAATTGTTTTTGGACGCTAAATTCTAAACGTAGTAGAATTCGCTCTTGTTGATGAAATCTCTCTAGCACTAGCTTTTGTGGGTGACTAGATGTATCTTGTGGCAGTCTTGCCATCCGCTTGATTTCATCGATTAAAGAGCAGAAAATTGGTAAGGGTACTCGATCGAGTGAAGATTGAGTTGAGTTGTCTTTTTGCGTAATAATGCCACCGCGATCGCTGTAGCGAGTTAAGGTAATATATTCTGAGTGGTGTTTAAAAGCCTGCTCTAGTAGCCTTTGCCATGATAGCTGAGATGATAGCTGTGGCAAAAAATCTGTTGTTTCAGGTTCTAGTTCTGGTGGAGCTGTTCTACCTAAAGTTTCAGCAATTAATTGTGATATTTGCGCCTCACCTAAAGCAATTTCCAGCTCGTTGTTCGATTCTGAAGTTAATAATTCAGCTGGATGCTCGGCAATAATTGTGGCTTTGTGATCCAGATTGTTGGTTGGATGCTGATTAATAAATTCTGGAGGAATTTCAAACAGAGTAGCTGTTGCATCTACTTTGGTTTTAGCTAATTGTTCTTTAGGTTTGGGAGTTAAGTCTAAGTCTTTTAGAAAGTCCAAATCTGCTGGTAAGTCTGATAATTCTGGCTCAAGATCGGGCTGATCTATCGCAGATGCTGCGGAATGAGCAATAATTGTGGGAGCAGAATCTACTAATCGACGAGAATTAGCACCTTTGAGGGGTGCATTGGGATTAAAGCTAGTATCGATCACAGTTTGGTGCCGATCTTGCTGTTGATTACTTAATTGAACTGCATTCTGAGGATAATTTGCCAGGATGATTTGGTGTGTTTGTAAATCAATCAACTGAACTTCTAAATTATATTTAAAGACTTTAGCGATGGAATTGGCAAACTTTTTCGACTCTTCGTTATAGGGATCTAACATTCCTAAAACTAAATAATTGCCATTTAGCTTTAAAGGTAGAACCTGATAGTGACGACAAGAATCTACAGGAAAAACCTGATCGATTAATTGAAAAATTTCTCTACTATTAGCAAGACAATCAGCAAATATTGCTGTTTTGAAACTACCAGAATTAAAATCATTCATAGAAAAAGCCTAGCTGTAAAATTTGTTTAGTAGTAAATTATTAATCTAGTGATGGATAATATTGGAACTATCAGCTTATTAATTAATCATGCTTTTAGAATTCTTCACAAGACTAGGTTACCCAAATTTAACTTAAAAATTAGCATTAAAATAATTAGATTTAAATCTTATGCGCTATCAAGTCCGACTCAAAAAAAGTGAAGAAGGGTACGCTGTCTGGTGTCCTGGGTTACCTGGATGTTGGTCACAGGGAGATACAGAAGAAGAGGCTTTAGAAAATATTAAAGATGCGATTAGTACTTTTCTAGAGACAGTTGATCAGATAAACCAAGATGCCGATGCTCGATATGTGGAAGTAGGATAATTATGCCCAAACTTTCAGGTATTAATCATCAAAAAGCAGTTAAGGCTTTTAAAAAAGCTGGCTTCAAAATAGTAAGACAAAGTAAACATATTGCAATGACTAATGACAATCGCATTATCATTATTCCTAGAGCTAATCCAATCAACGCCTATACAATGGCTGGAATTGTCAAAGATGCAGGTTTAACGATTGATGAATTTAAACAGCTTTTGTAAATTGTGATCGCCAAGCGCGACACGAATGGGTGTAATCGCATTTTGATAAATTTTTAGGTTGGGAGTGCGATCGCAAAATTTAATAGTCAAAATAAAAAGGGGAATCAGCCCATTCCCCAGTAAAAGTCGTTAAGTCGCAATTGCCAACCTAGTTAGTAATATAGTACTTATTGATGTAATAGTCAACAAAAATACTTAAAGTTTTGCATTAATGATGTTAAGGTAAATAAAAGACCAATCGGTCTTAAAATTAGATGTCAAAAGCACAACAAACTAAAGCGCGTATAATTCAGCAAGCAGCAGAGTTGTTTAACCTCAAAGGTTATGCAGGTTCTTCGATCGCCGATATTATGCAGGCTACAGGATTAAAGAAAGGAGGAATTTATAATCATTTTGCTAGTAAGGATGAACTGGCATTAGCTGCGTTTGATTATGCAGAAAGTCTTCTGAGTAAAAGGATTTGGAGTGTGGTAAAAACTAAACGCAATGCAATTGAACGCTTACAGGCACTAGTAGGTAGCTATCTAATTTATATCGACGATCCGCCCATTATTGGAGGCTGTCCAATTTTAAATACAGCGATTGAAACCGATGATACCGATTCTCCCTTACGCGATCGCGCTTTACAGGCTATGAATTCTAGTCGTGGTTTGATTGTGCGAATTATCAATATAGGGATTAAAAAAGGGGAAGTGCGATCTACTGTTGAACCTGATACCGTTGCCACGATTATTTTTTCGGCTTTAGAAGGAGCAGTTATGATGAGTAAACTAGAACGAAATCCCGTTCATCTAGAAATAGTCGTAGCGCACCTGCAAAGTTATATTCAAACTAATCTTGCCTAAAACGCAGCTAAATTTTTTTGACTCAAAAAAGACCGATTGGTCTGTAAAATTAACTATTAACCTCCAATGAAGAAACAACCATTTGAAGTCGCTCTAGACTTACCAATTAAAACCTATGACATTGATTTTGCAGGAATTGTCAGCAATATTGTCTATATTCGCTGGTTAGAAGATTTAAGACTCAAAATGCTTGAATTTTATTTCCCTCTAGAACAATTAATGTCAAAGGGATACTGTCCAACTGTTAACTCCACCGAAATCAAATACCAGAAAGCTTTAAGGTTAGGCGATCGCCCTGTGGGTAAGATGTGGATGTCTCAATTGGGGCGTTTGCCCTAAAGGACTAGCTTTGCGTCGCGTTGTACTTTACAAGCCGAGATTTGTCTGGGACAAGAAATAGCTGCTACTGCGACGCAGGTGGGATTTTTTATGAGTTTGGAATCTATGCGTCCAATGGCTATGCCCGAAGAATTAAAACATATTTACGCCGAATATAATTGATTAATTGTAAGTGTTACTTGCGTTTTTGAGAAATAGTTGTTATTTTGAAGATCGAAAGCAAGTGTTGCTTGCAAAAACCTTGATAATTTTGCAAAAACACAATGAATTTATCTCTACAACTGTTATTTCATGGTGCAATTGTCCTGCTCATCGGTTCATTATCGGGAATTCCTTACGGTTCAGCAATTACTAAGAAAAAAGACGAAGAAGTCATTAGGGCATGGCGAGTAGCTCATTCAGGACTATCAATGGGTGGCACGACAATGATTGCTTTTGCTGCTGCGATTTATCAATTGGATATAAATGCGATCGCTTTATCCATTTTGGTTTGGTCATCTGTTATTTCTAGTTATGGATTTTGTATCGCTCTCCCCTACGGTGCTTGGGTAGGTCATCGTGGACTTTCTATTGGTCAAACTATTGAGAACAAAATTGTTTACTTGGGCAATATGGTGGGTGCTACAGGCTCTTTAGTTAGCACTTTGGCACTAATTTTCGGCTGTTTAGAGTCGATGAATATTTTTAGTACCTGAAAAGGTGGGCAATAGTATTTTTGAGTACCTTATTAAGTTAAATCTAAGCGTTGCCCACCCTACTTTAAAGTGCGATCGCTTAATGGAAAGAGAAGCATGGCAGCAAACTCAACCTAATGATGAACAGATAGAAATATTTAAACAAACAGTACAAGAATTAATTAAATTACAAAGCAAAAATCAAATTATTAGCAAGGTAAAGCAATCATCATAATCTCTCTTTGATGATAAAAAAAATTAAATACAGGATATAGATAAAATGTCAAAGATTAACCATAATTCGATGGCGATCGCCTGTGCTTCAGGGGGTTTTAAGGCAATATTTGTACATGGTGTATTGAGTGCTTTTGAAGAGGCAAATCTTAAAGCAAATGCTTATGCTGCTGCTTCAGGTTCAGTAATATCTAGTGCCTGGGCAGCTATTGGTAAAGCTAGAGAATCAGGAATGAATTATTGGCTAGAAGGTTTAAAAGTTCATCACCAGACTAAAAGCATGAGTCAGGTATGTCTGGGGGGAATATCTTATTTTTGCGCTCGCGGTGGTCAACAGCTTTTCACCTCAAATTCAGCCAATTTTTATATTGCTACCAGCGCGGTAACTAGTGAAGAGGCTGCTGAACAAACTCAAGGAAAACAAGCAAGAAGATTAGGTAAAAAACTATTGGTATCGGCTACGAAAAAAGACCGTAGTTGGGTGAATAAACATTTAAAAATCGAGCTTTTTGGTAGTGCTAGAAAAGGCAATTTAGCTCTTAATCAAAACAATTTTCGTGAAGTTAGCTATGCATCCAGTAGAATGCTACACATTTATGATACACCAGCTTGGATTAATAACCAGCCTTACGTCGATGCTTCCTATACTTGCATTTGTCCTGCATTAGAAATGGTTGAACAGGGATATCAAACAGTAATTGCGATCGCCACTGAAGCAGGTAACTTTTATCGAGATTTATTCCAATCTCAAGTTATTCCCACACAATACCAACAAGTACCAATACGTATAATTCAGCCAAATATAAATCCCAAGGATATGGGTGTAGATGTTTTCCAAGCTACACCTGAAGGAATAGCAGCAGTTTATCAACATGGTTTAGACAAAGGCAAAGCGTTTTTAGCGTAATTAAATTAACTCTGGAGGATCAAACCAATGCAGCAAAGTAAAACATGGTTACTATCAATTTTAATTTTGAGCATTGCTATTACTAGCATTCACTACACTGATAACGCCATTTATGTTCATGAATATCCCGAACCAGAATGGTTTACAACCTCTGGTGTATTAATTACCTGGATAGTCATGACTGCGATCGCCATTATATGTTACTGGCTTTATACCAGACAGTTATATTGGTTGAGTTATTTTCTGTTAGGTCTTTATGCTGGTACTGGTTTATCTAGTCCAGCCCATTATTTTTATGGAGAACTGTCTCGGTTTTCTGTGAAAATGCACCTTTTAATTTGGACTGATGTATTTGCAGGACTATCAGTAGTTGCATTTATTATTTGGTCAGCATTAATTGCTCAAGAATGGCGCAGTAGCAAGGAGATAGAAAAATGAATACAGCTAAAACTAATCAACCTTTATTAATTACAATTGCCATCAGTCACTACTGCGAAAAAGTTCGCTGGGCATTAGATTATTTAGGGATAGATTATGTCGAAGAAAACCACGCACCACCATTTCATAGACAATATACATCCCGTTATGGAGGTACAAGCGTTCCTGTTTTAGTTGTAAATGACAAGGCGTTTGCTGATTCTAAAGATATCTTGCATTACTTAGATACTATTGCTTCCGATCAACAACTTTATCCCCAAGATCTAGAATTACGCCAGCAAGCAGAAACCTTAGAAGCATTATTTGATGACAAATTAGGTGTAGCCACACGCTGTTTAGGTTACTACTATGCTATTCAACAACCTTGGTCAATTCTAGCTGCCTGGGGCATGGGAGCAAGCTTGAGCGAAAGAATTAAATGTATTATTGCTTTTCCTAAGACAGTTAATTTTCTCAAACAAAACTACAATGTCACTGCCGAAGGGAAAGAAACTGCCTTACAGGATATTAAAGATGTTTTCGACATAGTTAACCAGAAACTCAATGCAGGTCAACAATATTTAGTAGGCGATCGCTTTTCGGCAACAGACATCATATCATATTTGAGCGCAAGCCTTCATTAGAAACAGATCGTTTTGTATTCTTCAATATCGATGGATTTCTCTTTGGTCTTTTTGATTCCATAGTCACTGGAGAAAAAATTCAATATGGTAACAACACAGTGCCTACCATTGAAGTAAATGACATTAATAGTTGGCATCAACGACTAAGCAAACTTGGTCTAAAAATAATACTTTCTCTACAAGAAGTTAATGGAACAAAAATATTTCAAGTTGAAGATACAGAAGGCAATATCCTCGAATTTTATCAATGGATTTGAGTCATAAATTTCAACACTGTTTATTAATCAGTATACGGGCAACTCCCGCAGGTGAGTTAGTTATGCGTATGTATCGAGAACATAGACAGTGATTTTAGTTATAATCACGTTAAGAACAAACTGCTATTAAAAATTACAATGGTAACTACTATTGATATTGGAACATTAATTGTTTCGACTCCAGATGTTGGGTATGGTCGTCCACGAATTGCAGGAAAAAGATTTTCTGTCGAGCAAATAGCCACTTTAACTAAAGAAGGTTTAACCCCTCAGCAAATAAAAGATGAATATGATTTTTTGACATTGGCAGAAATTCACGCAGCTCTTGCTTATTATTATGCAAATAAAGAACAAATAGAACAATATTTTGTCGAAGAAATAGCAGAATATCAACAACTATTGGCTCAGTATCAAACTGACGAATTACTAGGGCTATTTCGTTCTAACTGTAGTGAACCAAGAAATAAATTTCTTGGCTTAAAATCAAAGTCCGTTTAAACGGACTTAATGTACTTAGACAGAGAATTTATTCTCTGGATATATGAGAATGAAATAGCCCTGGACGAATTACAGTGAGTAAAGTTCGTTTTATAAGGTAAGTCTGGCAAGTAACTGCACCTAATGAGAGTAAACTTTAAGAAAAGCTAGGTTGTATTACTTTGCAGTTTGTTATATTACTAGCCTTTTTAATAAACTTTTCATCAAAGGTGTATAGTTTTGAACAATGTTGACCTTGTGCTAGATGAAAAGCATCTGCAAAATCTAAACCATTTTCATGCCATTGAAGTATTTGAGCAATTAAATTAGCATTAGCAAGATAGATATTAGGTAAACCAAATAATTGTCTTAAAGCTAGACAAATTTCTGTTGGGTTAAATTTATAGGCAAATCGCAGAACCCATTCAGTTTCGAGAATTACTGTATTGCTTATAAATACATTTTGTGTCTGTAAAATTGCTAAACTTTGTTGATATTGCCATTGGTTATCTTGAGTCAATAGTCGCACAATAATATTAGTATCAATTGTCACCATTACTTAAATCCTCTAATCCCTGACGAATGGCATCTTCTATGTCTTCAAGACTTTTAGGAGTTCCTTGATACTTTAAGCAGCCTGCTACTTCATCTAAAGTTGTTTCTGGAAAAGGTTTTTTGGGCTTTAACAGAATTCCATCTCCCATATCAATTGCGATTAATTCTTGTCCTTCTTCCCAGTGATGAATTTCTCGTAAAGCTTTGGGAATAATAACTTGACCTTTACTTGACATTTTTGTGGTTTTCATCAGACTAAAGAAATGGCAAAAGTAAGAAATATGTAAGAATTATATCTTTAATTGTGCGTTCATAACCATGGCGATCGCCTCTTAAACAGGATAATCATTTAACAGGCATCGCCCTAAGTTATTTTATCTTTAATTACGTCCTGCGGTTACTCCACCATCCACAGGCAAAACCACCCCAGTAATCCAACCAGAGCGATCGCCATCTGCTAGAAACAAGACAGATTGGGTAATGTCTTGCACTTGTCCATTGCGACCAAGGGGATGAAAATTATTAAATGAGGCTAATTGTTCAGATGTTAATAAAGAGTCAAATAAGGAAGTTTCTACCACAGCAGGAGCGATCGCATTTACTCTAATTTTGTCAGGTGCAAATTCAATAGCTAGATTTTTAGTTAGTGCATGAACAGCACCTTTAGCAGTGGAAGAACCACTACAGGGAGTAGCAGCTATGGCGTGTAATGCCCACATTGAACCAGTATTAATAATTGCGCCACCACCTCTTTTTTGCATTTCGGCGATCGCAATTTGGGTAAGAAAAAAGTATCCTCGTAGTAAATTTAGATAGCTTTCTAAATCTGCTTCTGTGTGAGCAAGAAATGGTTTTGGTTCAAAGACTCCTGCATTATTAAACAATATGTCTACACCACCGAAATGTTCAACAGCAGAAGAAACGATCTCTTGTCGGATTTTTGCTTGACCGATATCTCCTGCAACCCAAGCAATATGTTTTCCTGTCGGATCGATCTCGGTTGCGGTGTTTTTTAATACATCTAAACGACGACTATTTAAAACTACTTTTGCCCCTGCTGCAACAAATGCCTGGGCTGTATTTGCACCAATACCACTACCACCACCAGTAATTAAAATGACTTTATCTTGTAGGCTCATAATTTGATTTCTCTCAATAAATCTCGATCGCAATCATAATTAGCGATCGATTATGCTTACAAGCAGACACAAATTTGTGAGGTAGGGTACTTTTGTGAAAGAATTGCCGTCTCGTCAGGAACAAATCAATCTGCAAAGAAATGTAAATGTAGCTGCTGTAGTGGAAGCAGTTTTTGGCTGTAAATGGTCATTGAGTATACTAGGTTTAATTCGTCGTGGCGTATGTCGTCCTAGTGCGATCGAGAGAGAAATAGAAGGCTTGACTCCTCGCGTCAAAAACTATTATTTTCGTCGCATGATGAATTTAGGTATTTTAGAAAAGATTGTTTATCCTGAAGTTCCACCCCATGTAGAATATCGGCTAACTGATTTTGGCAAGCGTTTTTTGCCAATCATTGACTCAATTGAAAAGTTACAGTCTGAATTGATCAGAGAGAATAATCAGTAATCTTATTTCCTAGATTTCCTCTTAACCAGAATGATTGCATTGGTTTTCCTATTTCCCACTTACGAAACTACTATATGTCAACTTAAGTTCAATAAAATGCTAAGTACTTCATGTCTATAAAATACGCTGCAAATTTATTGATTTTTCATATTTAAATCAAGATACTATATATATAGTACACGAAATATTTTTGATCAGTAAAAATAATGACATATCTACAAAGTCAATTTATTTATTTTTTAAAAATATGAACTTTAAACTATTAACTGCAACCACTTTATTGTTAACTACTGGAACAATTACTAACATTGCGACTGCAAACGCAGATACTGTTACTACTATTCAACCAGCAGCAACTGCTAAAATTGCGCATCAGAATGATATTGCTTACGAAATGCAAGGCTGTATGAGAAAAAGTAATACCATAAGCTGCACTCTAATCATAACTAGTGAAGTTAAAGATAACAAGATATTCATAGAAACAACAAGAACAAGATTTATTGATTTAAATGGAAATGAATATTTTTCTAACTCTGCTAAAATTGGGAATAATATTAGTAATGAGTCTAGAGCAGTTGGTAACAATTTTATCAAAGGAATTCCTCTCCGAGCTTCTCTTAAATTTGATAATATTCCTGAAAGTATTAACAATTTTGCTGTTCTAGAGCTAGGTTTACAGACAGATAGGCAGTCTTTTGATCATGCTGACACAATTGATCTTAGTGTTAGATTTGATAAAATTTTAATACCAGAAGAGCCTGTTACTACTAATATTAGTAGTGAAAGTAATAACTATAATTATCAAAATGTTCCTGTTACTTCAGAACCCATTTCTGTTACTGATAGTCTAAATTCAGTCAAAGATACTGTAAGTGACGTAAAACAAAACGTGAATACAGTTAGAGATATTTTAAATATTTTTAGATAGTAATAAGAGACTTGGTAGTGAAACCCAACCAAATCTTTTAATCGTTGGGTTTCGTGCCTCAACCCAACCTACTAGCTACTCAGGTGTTAGGTACAGTTAGAACAGGGCTATTTCGTTCTAACTGTAGTGAACCAATAAATAATTTCTTGGCTTAAAATTCAAGTCCGTTTAAACGGACTTAATGTACTTAAACAGAGAATTTATTCTCTGGATATATGAGAATGAAATAGCCCTAACACTTAGAATCTAGTATTTAATTAGATTTAATTTATTTAAAACCTAAATCAGTCCCTATACCTGCGTGAACCTGAGCTAGCTGCTGATATTTACGAGCATGTTCAATCGACTCTTGCGCCTGTTCGTCACTGATATCTTTGATTTTCTTGGCGGGAACCCCTACTACGAGCGATCGCTCTGGCACATCTTTAGTGACGACGCTACCTGCCCCAACAATACTTCCTGCACCGACTCTCACCCCATCGAGAATCACTGCACCGATGCCAATTAAACAACCTGTTTCAATATAAGCCGAGTGAATCACTGCTCGATGACCAACTGTTACATAATCTTCTAAAATAGTAGGTTTACCAGGATCGCCATGTAGCACAGCCCCATCTTGAATATTACTATATTTACCGATCGCAATAGTCTCGACATCCCCGCGAACTACTGCTCCATACCAGATGCTCGAACCCTCTGCTAGAGAAACGTTACCCATTACAGTAGCATTATCAGCAACAAACGAGGCAAGAGACAAATCTGGAGCAGACCAAAAGGAATCAGTATGAGCCATAATTTAAAGATAAGCTATCTAACGATCTTAAGATAATTCAGTCACAACAAGATTTACCCGTGTTATAAGGAAAACAGAACCAATTTTATCTCCTATGGATTTAGCTTTACAATACCCTGTTTTTGGCCCCGAAATTGTTTGTCCCCACTGCCGACAGACAATTCCTGCTCTCACCCTTACGGACACTTATCTTTGTAGTCGTCATGGTGCTTTTGAAGCCGATCCTAAAATTGAAGAATTGGTTCATTTACCATCAGGCAGAAGTTGGCGACAGTGGGAAAATCAATGGTATCGTCAGCATACTCATCCTGACGGGATTCGCTTTGAAATTCACGAAGCTTTGGATGCTTTGTATACTGAAGGTTATCGCGCGACTAAAGTAATTATTGCCGTTCGCTATCGAGATTTGGTTAGCTCTTATTTAGGGCGTAGTCATCCTTGGCGGGAAAGTCCAGAGTTTAAATCTCCCAAGCTTTATGGACTACCGATCAGTTTTAGCCCTGAAACAGATGCTGAGCCTTACTGGGAAATTATTAACTTTACCCTGGAAAAAGAACCTGGAGTTCCTCGTCACTATCCCTATCGTTTTTTGTTTGAATAATTGATAACTAATAACTCAAATGCATCATGCTTCGATTCGCACAGCCGATATTCATCAGGCGATCGCTTTTTATGAACAGCTAGGTTTTACGGTCAATGAACGTTTTACTACAGGCTATACTCTGGCTTGCTGGATGACTGGGCTGGGAGGGCGGATTGAGCTGATCCAAATTCCTGAACCAAAGCCCGCGCCAGATTCGTTTCACGATGAACATTATGTTGGCTACTATCACCTGTCTTTCGAGCTGACTAATTCTACTCCCGACTTGAGCAGTTGGCTTACTCAACTAGAAGCAAAAATTGAGACTTTAAGAGCCAGTGAACCAGATAAACTTGCTCCTCTTAAGGTTTTACTGCAACCTGAACAACAAATGATTGGCGATCGCATTTACGAAGTCGCGTTTATCGCTGATGTCGATGGCTTACCCTTAGAATTTATCCGCATCCTTAATTGAATTAACTAGATTGCGGTTGATTTTGCCAAAAGTCATCAAGCTTTGACCAAAATGCTACTATATCATCGCGCGCTCGCCTTTTTATTTCTCTAGACAGAAGCCACCTAATTTTAATTAGCGTAGACTACAAATATAATCACTAATTATTTTAAATTTTAGGATCTCGCTTACATGGTTTCTGCTTCTAATAAATTAGCTCATCTGGTTTCGGCATCAACTAAATCCGTATATATTGACGGCAAAAAGTATCCTTTATCCGAACAGGTAGTTAAGAATATTGAAACTGTGATTGGATTTCAAGCCAAACAAGAACTTAAAATACCGTGGCGCGATCGCATTGTGGAAAAAATAGCGGCTTTTTTTGGTAAATCAGAATTTTTATATCTGCAATTATTTTTTTTTACCAGTTGGGCAATCTGTACTCACGTCGCACCAGGACTATTACCCTTTGGTCTACCTCTTTTTGATGCCGAAGCAATGGGAATCGATATTGTGGCTTTACTGATCGCTACAGGAGTATTAGTCCAGCAGAGTCGTCAAGATAAATTAGCCGAACAGCGATCGCATTTAAATTTGCAAATTAACCTGTTAACCGAACAAAAGATTGCTAAATTAATCGAGTTAATGGAAGAGCTAAGGCAAGATTTACCAAGTATACGCGATCGCTATGACCTAGAAGCGCAAATTATGCAGAAAGCAACCGATCCTCAAATTGTCTTAGATATTCTGCGGGAAAATTTAGAATCGTCTGAGACTTAATCGATTATTACATCAAGTATAGATAATGACTTTAAATAGAGTGATTCCCCAAGTCCCCGACGCGAAGCTAGTGCTAAAGCATACCGCTACGCATATCCTTTAGGGCAAGTCCCTAAATCAAAACATTTAACTGTTCATCCGAACCTGATATTACTCATTCCCTACTGATATGTCTAAAAGATGATGGATTAGTTGAAAAGGCACAAACTTTATCAATGATCAATGTTCAGTGAACAATTGATTAATAATATCTGTCTTGCGAATGATTAGAATTTCTAACTAATGATATAAGGTTAATATTACTTAATAATTCAACAATAAACTAAATGATACTTAAATATCTGCAACAAGATTGTTGAAAAACAAATGTAATTAACTAATCTATAAACTATTTAGCTGACCTTAGAGAGGGTTCTAATATGTCCGAGTTTAACGGTGTGATGATGCAGTACTTTCACTGGTACAACGAACCCGATGGTAGCTTGTGGAATCAATTGGCAGAAAATGTCGAGCATTTAGCTAAAGTAGGAATTACCTCAGTCTGGCTACCACCCGCTTATAAAGGTACTGGTGGCGGTTTTGATGTCGGTTACGGTGTATATGATATTTATGATTTGGGCGAGTTCGACCAAAAAGGTTCAGTTAGAACTAAATACGGGACAAAAGAAGAATATATTAATGCAATTAAATTAGCTAAAGCAGCTGGCATTCGCATCTATGCAGACGTAGTTCTAAATCATATGCTTGGTGCAGACCACGAAGAAGAAGCAGAAGCAACGCCAATGAATCCCCATAATCGTCATGAAGCGATAGGTGATTTACAAAAGGTGAAAACCTGGACACATTTTACTTTTCCTGGTCGCCAGGGTAAATATTCCAGCTTAGAATGGCACTGGTGGCATTTTGACGCAGTTGACTATAATGCCTATGATGGCGATGCTGATGCTATTTATCTATTTAAAGATAAGCAATTTGACGAACAGGTAGATTTAGAAAAAGGTTCGTTTGCTTACTTGATGGGTTGTGACCTTGATATGGAACATGAAGAAGTGCGGGGTGAACTTCTGTATTGGGGAGAGTGGTATATAGATACTACTGACGTTGATGGTTTTCGTTTTGATGCGGTGAAGCACATCAACGCTGGATTTTTCCCTGATTGGTTAAACCATGTGCGCAAGTATTCAGGCAAGCCTTTATTTGCTGTTGGGGAATATTGGTCTAATGAGCCAGAAGCTTTACACCATTTTATTGATGTCACTGGTGGGGACGTGGCTTTATTTGATGCACCTTTGCACTATAACTTTACTGAAGCTAGTAAAACAGGCAACAACTTTGATATGCGTCAGATCTTTGACGGTACATTAGTTAACGATCAGCCTACTCTAGCAGTAACGCTAGTGGAAAATCACGATTCCCAACCTTTGCAGTCCTTAGAATCTGTAGTAGAGGCTTGGTTTAAACCGTTAGCTTATGCCCTAATCTTGTTAAGAAGAGATGGCTATCCTTGCGTTTTCTATGCTGATTACTACGGCGCACATTACAAAGATACTGGGAAGGATGGACAAGAATATGAGATCTTTATGGATTCCCATCAATGGCTAATTGATAAATTCTTAGAGACTCGTCAAGACTTGGCTTATGGTGAGCAGTATGATTATTTTGACCATGCTAACTGCATTGGTTGGACAAGACTGGGAGATGAAGAGCATCCAGGGGGAATAGCGGTAGTCTTAAGTAACGGTGCAGAAGGTACTAAATGGATGGAAGTAGGTCAACCAAATCAGGTTTATATCGATCTAACTGAACATATCGATGAACCCATTACCACTAATGAAGAAGGCTGGGCCGATTTTCGCTGTCAAGCGGGTTCGGTTTCCGTTTGGATTCCCAAAAAGTAGTTAATCTGTAGTTGGAATTTATCATTGCCAAAAGTCGATCGCCTAAAGTAAACTACAAACTGATAGGCGATCGCTACAAAACCTTAACGGCGTTGCTGATTTGGTAGGTTGGGGAGCCACTGCGCTGCGGAGGTTCCCTCCGTTATAGCAAGTGGCGTTAGAACGATAGTGAAACCAAACAAAATCTTTTAATCGTTGGGTTTCGTGCCTCAACCCAACCTACTAGCTACAAAACCTTAACTAATTTTTCTCTACTATCAAACTATGAGATTGTTGCTGCTGTTTCTGTGGCTGAGAACTCAGCTTACGAGCATCAAATCGATTAGAATCACGCTCGATTTGCCAGGGATCTAAAATATCTTTAACTAAAACTTCTTTGAGCCAAACTTGAGCTACTACTGTAATTGGCAAAGCTAAAAACAAGCCTAAAAGACCAAAGAATATAGCAAAAATAACTTGAGATAGGAGAGTTACGGCTGGTAATAATGATACCTGTCTCTGCATAACTATCGGTGTTAAAATATTAGTCTCTACCTGTTGAATTATAATATAAAGAATTACTACTGCTAATGCTTTCCAAGGTGCATCTAGTAATGCCATCGCTGCGGGGGGAACTACGCTTAATAGGGGGCCCAAATTAGGAATAAAAGTTAGGATGCCAGCTAACAAAGAGTTTGCCAAAGGTAACTTAACTCCCAAACATAGTAGACCAATTCCGCTTAGAACAGCAATTACAGTCATACTAAAAAGAATAGCGATCGCCCAACCACCTAAATTCTTCTCGCACTTTTTAAGGATGGTTTTTACTCGCCGACGATAGAAAGCAGGAAAGATCAAGAGAAACATCTTTCTATAAGGAGTTGGATTAGATAACAGCATGAGCGTCACTACTATTACTAAGAAAGAATTTAAAAAGATCCCTAAAGTACTAGAAAATAGACCGAAAAAACTACTAATAAATTGATCCGCAAAAGATTGCAGATTTTGTGTCAGAGATTCTAACCCTCTAAATTCTTGAAGTAAATTCTGGGGTAAAAAATTACTCAGCCAATTATTAATGCTACTAAGCTGTTCTAAGCCTTGAGGAACTAACTCTACCAACTGCTGAAACTGCTCGATAAATGGCGGGATGACTAAAGCAATAAAACCAATAATAAAAGTTAATATTCCCGTAACAGCGATCGCCAGCGCCGTTTTGCGTTCCAGCGCAAATTTTGACTGTAGCAGCTTAACCAATTGATTGATCGTCGTAGCAAAGACAACCGCAGCAAAGGCTAATAGTAAAACTTGTTTGATTTGCCACAGAATATACAGGGCGATAATAATAGCTAAAAATCCAATTAGTGTCCCCAACCGCACAATTTTCGTCTCCAATTCCAATAATTTAAACTTAGTAGTTTATTGACTTACTGTCGTCTGACTAAAGATTGCTTTATCAATGGACATTTAAGAATTCAGGATCGACAATTAATTGACTTATGCTGTATCGGTCAAATTAAGCAAAAATTCTAGATTGCCAGAATCATCTCATAATCTACACATTGACCAACGGTCACAGCAGGCTCCGTCGTCTCACGGCGGAGTAATCTGTGACTAAGTAACTACAGCAAGTACTTTTAATTCAAACTTAATTAATCTATGAAATTTGACTTTTTATCCTGGGAATTTGGTGCTAACAAGCTAAATGACTATTTACTTGCAGCGGTTATTTTATTTTGCTCGATCGTATTAATTAAAATACTCAGACGTTCAACTTTTAAACGTCTTAGAAAGTGGGCAGCTAAAAGCGAAAATATTTATGACGATGCCATTGTCAACATCCTGGAAAGAGACTTAATTCCCATCGCTTACATTGCCAGTATTTATCTAGCTGTGGATAATTTAGCTTTCCATCCCATACTCGAACGCACTGTAAACGTCATTGTAGTAATCACTTCAACTATCTTGGCAATTCGACTCATTTGTGCAGCAAGCGAATATATCATCAAAATTTACTGGATTAATTATCAACGAGATAACGTTAATTTAGAACAAAGCATTGATGCTTTGATGCCTGCGATTAGAATAGTGATCTGGCTAATTGGGATTGTCTTTTTACTCGATAATTTAGGGTTCAATATCTCCGCTGTAGTCACTAGCTTAGGGATTGGCGGCGTAGCGATCGCTCTAGCTTCTCAAGGAGTTTTGCAAGACTTATTTAGCTATTTTTCCATCCTCCTAGATCGCCCTTTTGAACTAGGAGATTTTATTATTGTCGGTGATTATCTTGGTACAGTTGAGTATGTCGGAATTAAGACTACTAGACTCCAAAGCGTCGGCGGAGAGCAAATCGTGATGGCTAATACCGATTTAGTTGGCTCGCGCATTCGTAACTACAAAAAAATGCGTCAACGTCGAGTTCTCTTTAACTTTGGTGTGGTGTACGAAACTAGTACCGAACAATTAGCCCAAATTCCCGATTTAATTAAAGAGATTATTGCACAGACAGAAAATGCTACTTGCGATCGCGCTCACTTTTCGGGCTATGGTGAATATAGTCTAAATTTTGAAGTAGTTTATTTGATTAACACAAATGACTACAGTGTCTATATGAATGCCCAACAGGAAATCAACCTCGCAGTTAAAACTAAGTTTGCTGAGTATGGCATTGAATTCGCTTATCCCACACAGATTGCTTATCTAGATACATTACCTGCTGGGATGTTAATTAAGCAAGAACAGACAATTTAGTCGCCTCAATTTATCAGCGCGATCATCTTGATAGTTTATTTCAGCAAAGCTTCGCCTCTGCGGAATAGTTCCCTGGCATAGTCTGTCCAAGTACCTTGTCCCCAATAGCGGAAGCAGCTGGTTTCAACTAAAAGTACATAGAGCAAAGCTTCTTGATATTCTTTGGTTTTGGTAATTTCAGGATTTTCCTTAACCAGTGCATCATATTTTTGATGGAACATGGCGCTTAATTGATTCATTGGTTCGAGAACATTTTCATAGCCTTTAACCCAGCTAAGATCGTCTGTCCAGGATGCCCCATCCATATGAAACTGGTGATCTGTTGCTTGAAGATGAGCGATCGCTCGATCTACTTTTTCGGGAGTAGCAGCATCAGGATTTACCTGCTGCCAAATTTTATGTTGTCCTACCGCCTGACAAACGGGGTAGTCTTGAGGATTAGCTCCCGCAGCTTCTATTAGTTCAATATATTCTGTGCCGTTTAACCCTACAACATTTTGGTTATTCTTTAGCTCATACCAAACAGGCTGGAAATCGCGGGCATATTCATTCATCATCACTCCCCCATTTTCTCCATCAGCAATTTGACTGACACAGCTTGGTACAGCAATATTACCAATCATTTGTTTGCCTCTACCTTTGGCTTCATGGTAAGGCTGCATTTGAGCTACTAACTTGGTGTCTGAGCCTTGAGTTTTAATCAGTGCGGTAATGCTAATAGTTTCGCCCTGAGAATTACGAGCAACTAAACGATTGGGAATATACTTATCATCATGCTCTAAACCTGAACCGTCTGGTCTTTCTACGGAGTGTTCCTGTACTAGTAACCAGCGATAACCGCATTCTTTAAGAGCTTTAATATATTCGTAAAGGGTATCAGGATGATTAGGCAGATGCATTTCTGGGGGAGAAAATCCCTTGACTCTTGCCAAAGCTTCGTAACCAAACATTGCCGCAAAATAATGTTGCCAAGCCTGAATATGCAGCTTGAGATCGGGAATTGGCGTAGAGGGAATTACAGCATGACTCCACATCGTACCCAGCCATTCGACATAAGGTTGATAGGCTGCATCACAGGTGATTTTTTTCAGTTTTTCTAAAATATCATGGCGCTCCATCTGCTGAAAACCCCAGAGTAAATTACCCGAATAATCCAGCATGATCCGAGGACTACAACCATTGGCTACTAATTCAGGAATCCAGTCTCCCATGCGAGAATAACACCAGGCAAAAGCTTCTGCATTATGGTTATCGCCATCATGAGGATGTTCAAACATATGTTGCAGGTTACTTATCAGTTCACCGTTTGCACCTGCGGGAATAGTTGGCTGATGCATATGGAGAGCGCAAGCAAAAACAGCATTAACCTGATTTAAATCGATTTTACTGTCGGCTAAAAATATCGGTCGATCGTGATTTACGGCGATCGCAATTTCTGCTGACCAACCACAGATATTGGGTAAGCCATTGGTCACAACTGTTAGATGGTTACGTGGTGCTGTAGCGGTAGACATAAATTATTCTCTGAGATTATTAGCAGTTGGTTTAATTCTATAACGTTCCCTCTAGTAGATCGTCAAGTTTGAATTGATGGGTTGAGATTAGGTAGTCCTAAAGGATAAGCTTCGCAAATGCGACACGAAGTTAGTCCTTTAGGGCTTTAGCATAAGCTTCGTGACCGTAGGGAATCCTTTAGGGCAAATAGGTAGTAGGTAGCAGGTAGCAGGTAAAAACTAATGACAATGCTTGACTTCTCAAAACAATCTGGACGCACCACTGGAATCTACTTGAGTATTAGCGGCTTTAGCTTTAATTCCTGAAGCGATCGCTGCCTTAGTCTACTCTACTATTAATCATTTTTTTACTCTAGTTTTAGATACAATCAGTCAAACTTTAATAGCAGTAGTTGTCCTAAATTCTTATGGTAATAAAGATCTTTAAATTTAAACAGAAAATTCAAACAAATTTAACACAAAACTACTTTAATTACTACAGTCTAAAGCCTTCAGTTTTTTGATGAATCTAGTACCACTACATAGTTACATCTAGTAGTCAAGACTAAAATTCAAAACTTTATCTAAGGTTCATCGATTTTTTACACAGCATATTTTTGACCGTTGTAAACTATTTAAGATAAACACAAATATCACTGTAGCACTAGTGAAAAGTAGTTTTAACTGTTGACTATTATTGAATAACTCAGTTGATGTTATTACTAAAAAACCAGTTAATTAAGTATTATTAGACTTGGTTTTTTGGCATTACATCAAACACCATCTCTATCTTATAAAGACCTAAAGTAATGAAATTAAGTATTGGTATTTTGGCTCATAATGAAGCAAATGCAATTGCGACTCTATTAAAATCTCTTAGTCAACAAAGCTTATTAACTAGTTTAAATAAAGGATATTCAATTGAAATTATTGTTGTCCCTAATGGCTGTAGCGATGATACAGCGTTAATAGCTCGTAACACTTTAGAAACATTTCCTAAAGGACGACGCGACCCTAAAGGGTTAGCTATCGCGTCAGCTAGTCCTAAAGGACGACGCGAAGCTAGTGCCGTGGCACATTGTACCCTTGTGGTATACAGCTCCGCATATGCTTTAGCATTAGCACCTGGCGGTACGTCATCGTTTAAAAACGACCAAGCGTTGTGGAACTGGAAGGTATGCGAGGTCAAAGAAGCAGGGAAAAGTAATGCTTGGAACTTATTTATTCATGAGTTTGCAGCACCTGATGCTGACTTCTTCTGCTTAATGGATGCAGATATCCAACTACACGATCGCAATGCTTTAGAAAAAATGCTCAAGGTGTTAGTTGAAAATCCCGAATATTGGATTGCGCTCGATCGACCAATTAAAGATATTGAGCTAAAAGAAAATAAAAGCTGGCTAGAGAAATTGTCGGTAGCGGTTTCCAAATCGTCGAATGCAGGTCAACTTTATATTTGTGGACAACTTTATTGTGGTCGTGCTGAACCTTTACGTAATATGTGGATGCCAGCAGGATTACCAGTAGAAGATGGGTTTTTAACTCAAATGGTAATTAGCGAAAACTTTACGCTAGAAAATCCTACTTTTACTAAAAGAATCGTTAGAGTTGAAGAAGCCTCCCATATATTTGAAGCTTATACTAATCCTTTAAAGTTAGTTAATCACGAAGTTCGAGTTGTTGTCGGCATCGTAATTAATGCCTTTTTAACTTATTACTTGCAAGAGAGATGTAGTAAGAAATTAACGGCAGGAATGCTGATTAATAGGATGAATAAGGAAAACCACTTATGGCTCAATGATTTTGTCCGTAATTCTCTGGTTAAAGAAAGATGGTGGCTCATTCCCATCTCTTTAGTATTTCGTCGCTATAGATCTTTACGATGCGAAGCGAGTCCTTTAGGGCAAAATCGCTCTTTATGGAAAGCCTTGTTGCGGATTCTTATTGCTACCTTAGCTTTTATAGTAGACATTAGTATTTTTATTCGCGCCAACAGCACTTTACGCCGTAAGGTAATTAGTAACTACTGGTAACTATTCGTCCGTGACAAACAGCGTAGTTTTTTAACTTGTCACGAATGGCTATGACGCGAAGCTTATACTAAAGCCCTAAAGGACTAACTTCGTGTCGCATTTGCGGAGCTTATCCTTTAGGACTCGCTTTCCTAAAGGACTAGCTCCTTACGTCGCGTCGCGCATCGTCCGAAGGTGTATACCGCAAGAGTACTAACTCCGTCCTAAAGGATACCGCTACGCATATGTCGCCCTTTAGGGAATCCTTTAGGATAGCTTTTCAGACGTAATGAAGGCTAGATTTCTTGTAAAAGTGCGATCGCCACATTCAAGAAGACTTTATTTGGTACTAAGATAACTATGAAGTCTTTTTTAGATTAATCAAAACTTCTCGATCATACTGTGGCTAAGTGGAAATTAAGCCAGCTTTGGCAAACATTAACCTTTTTTGAAATCGTGCCTAATTTTAATCTCTGGCAACGATTGTTTCAAAATAGCTCATCACAATCTTATCAACAGACAAAAATGACAATTTTGGTAGCTGGCGCAACGGGAGGAGTGGGTAAACGAGTAGTACAAAAGTTACTGGCTCGCAATTACCATGTCCGAGCATTAGTTAGAGATGCAGAACGAGCTAAAGCTATCTTGGGAGAACAGGTAGAACTATTTGAGGCCGATCTAACTATTGCTGATACTCTTAAACCAGCCATGATGGAGGGAATCAGTGCCGTAATTTGCTGTACAGGTACGAAAGTTCAACCAGTGGAAGGAGACACCCCTAACAGAGAGAAATACTATCAAGGGATTAAATTCTATTTGCCAGAAGTGGTTGATATTCCAGAATTGGTAGAGTACGAGGGAATTAAAAATTTAGTCCAGGTAATCTCGCAGTCTCTTCCTCCTAGAGGAGAACAAATGATCTTTGATTTTGCTCATCCTACTAACGATTTATCAGAAATTTGGGGTGCAGTAGATGATGTAGTAATGGGAGGAGTCAGCCAAAGCAAAATTCGTTTAGCAGACAATAAGGCAATCTTTGCGGGGGTTGTTTCGACAGAGAATAACGGCGGTTTTGCTTCAGTCCGAACTCGCAACTTTACACCACCGATGGATTTATCTGATTATCAAGGAATTGAAATGAGGGTAATTGGAGATGGCAAACGCTACAAATTTATTACTCGCTGCGAAGGTAAATGGGATGGAGTAGGCTACTGCTATTCCTTTGATACGATTCATGATTATCCCACAACTGTGCGGATTCCCTTTAAGGATCTAATTCCCGTATTCCGCGCCAAAACTGTCCAAGAAGCTAGTCAGTTTGATTCCGCAAAAATCTATTCGATGCAACTGATGTTGAGCAAGTTTGAATACGACGGGGAACTAAATCCTCAGTTTGAAGCAGGCTCATTTAAGCTGGAGGTTGAATATATCAAGGCTTATGGTGGTCAAGTCAAACCCCAATTAGTTCAAGTAAGTTCAGCAGGAGTTACTCGCCCGAATCGTCCAGGAATTAACTTAGCCGAAGAACCCCCCGCAGTCAGGATGAATGAGCAACTGGGAGGGATTTTAACTTGGAAATTGCGAGGCGAAGAAGCTATTAGATCTAGCGATTTAACCTACACTATTATTCGTCCCTGTGCCTTAACCGAACAACCTGGGGATAAAATTCTTTATGCCGAACAAGGAGATAATTTAAGGGGACAGGTTAGCCGAGATGCAATCGCTGAACTCTGTATCCAGTCACTGAATTCGGCTTCGGCGGTTAACAAAACTTTTGAAGTCAATGAACAACAACAAGGTAATACTAACTGGGAAGAATTATTTAATAATCTACAGCCCGATAATTAGTTTTAATTATATTCAAATGCGATCGCAATATTAAAATCTCGTGATGAAAGACGAATACTCGAAACTTAAGCTTATTATCACCCTAATTGTCTATCGCTAATTTTGTACGGTTATATATAAGGTTATTCATCAGTTTTGAACTGAGTTTTATGAGCTTAAGAAATCAGCAACCAAACTAAAATCTAATAAGATCATGGGAGCATCCTACTTTTTGACTAAGCAGAAATACTCAAAGCGGTGTCACTATTTAAATAGGCACTCCGAAGTTTCAGCAATTTTTACTCATTGCATAAATGGGATGCTCCCAATCTAAATACAGATAGTGAATAGAAGTATCAAACAAATTAGAAGAACATTCTGTCTAAAATTTATTTTTCAAGTTTTGTTCTCTAATTAATATGGAGTGTGCAATTATGATTCGCGTTTTACTAGTAGACGATCAAGAACTGGTCTGCCAAGGGTTACGGGCAATGTTAAATCTAGAGTCAGATATCCAAGTAGTTGGCGTGGCGAATAATGGTCAAGTTGCTATTGAGCAGGTAGAAGCTTTAGAACCAGATGTCATCTTGATGGATATTAGAATGCCTGTCATGGATGGCAGAGAAGCAACCAGAATTATCTCTCAGCGATTTCCCGAGATTAAGGTTTTGGTTGTTAGTACCTTCGATGAAGATGATTATATTGCCCATTCAATTAAAGCAGGAGCCAAAGGATATTTGCTCAAGGATATGCCCGTAGAAGAGTTAGCTCAGGCGATTAGATTAGTCGCTCGCGGCTACAGCCAAATGGGCCCTGGGCTGATGGAAAAAATGTTTGACGGAATAGTTAGCAATCGCAGCGATACGGAACCCGAACAGCCTGAACTAGCAGAGTTAACTGCTAGAGAAATAGATGTCTTAAATTTAATTGGGACTGGTTGTACTAACCGCGAAATTGCTCAACAACTCTATATTGCTGAAGGGACAGTTAAAAGTCATGTTACTCATATTCTCAATCGGCTTAATTTACGTAATCGAGCGCAGATTGCTATTTATGCCAATTCGGTCAAGCAAGCTTGCTAACTAAACTGCTTGATATATTTTAGTCAAGCTAAATTGTCGAGTATTTAATTAACTAAAATGGAAAAGCGATCGCTAGGAACATCAAAAGTTCAAATAATGCCAATTCTCATGGCAACATGGCAAGCAGGAAAAAAAATGTGGGCAGGAATTGACGATCGCGAAAGTATTAGGGCGATTCGAGCTGCTGTAGATGCAGGAATAACTACCATTGATACGACAAAAGTTTATGGGCAAGGCCATTCAGAACAAATTGTTGCTTAAGCTGTATCCGACAAATACTCGATAAACATGGGGGGAGGAATCCAAGGTTCTACTTCCCACTCTAGCTTAGTTGATGCACCAATAAGCAAACCAGCTATAAAATCATTTTAATAGCTGTGAGGAATGCCAGATTTTACCTGTCTAATGATAGTTTGAGCCAATCCTTGAGGCGATCGCGGATTGGGAACAATGGGTAGAGCCTGAATCAATGCCCGATAAAACCGTTTAAACTGTCCTTCATCCTTCCAGATATTGCTTTAAGAAATCGCATTTATATTACAGCTTTACCACAAGCTATGTTTCAACTACATTTGCTTAAGAGTGCGTAACTGATGTTACCAATTCTTCTGTGGGTAATGTCAGTTAGTTCACTATGTTTCTGAATCTGAGGTGGAACTGTTCATAAAAGAGGGAGACAAGAAAGCCACTACTGCACCCAACATAAACCCGATAATATTACGGAATAGAGGTAAAAATTCAGGAGTACGAATCACCACAGGGCCCATGCCAAAAGCAATAAACAGAATCCCCCACAGTGGAGACATAATTAGACCCCACTGCCAAGCAATCACCTGATCTTTATTACGAGGAATAACTGCTACACCTAAGATCACCCCACCGACAATCGAACTAATTAAGGTCAAAATCCATTGCTCCTGCGGTAATCCAGGTACAGCATTGCAACCGTTTTTAAGTAAACATCCTTTGACTGATTCTAAAGCTTCAACAATGGCATTATTCTCACCGTGTTCGCGAATATAATACATATTGCCAAAACGAGTCTGAAGCTCAATCCAGAAGTTACGAGGCAGTAATTCATATACAGCATCACCAATGCTAAAAGCTAGTAGATTTCCGCCTCTACTATCAGCCACTAGCAAAATACTTTTATCATCTAAACCCCAGAATTTCTTGACTGCACGACCAGGAGAGCGATCGTATTGAGTTAAAACACGCATTTTCCAGCCTGTTTGCGCCTCAAAGTCTTCGAGATTTTCAATTAAAGACTCCTCCTGTAACTCTGGCAATAAGTTAGCCAAATCGACCACTGGAGTGACTTCACTAGGTAATAATTCTGGATTGTTAACTGCTAAAGCGGGGGGAGTTAACCAAGTGACTAAAACCAGTAAACAAGCTCCTAAAATTAGCAAGGAGCGCTGTATAAACTTATTGGCCATGATTATTTTGTTTAAAAAATTATTGGTATCCAAATTCGGCTTTATAAAAGTGTTCTTATTTTCGTTACATTTATTTACCTTACTCTAAGATTATCAGCTATTAGTAGTGGTGGATGCAAGAAAACAGAACAAATATTCAACCAGACTTTAGATTTTAGATTAATGATTGTTTTAACCCAGTCAAGATTACAGGTCTTTTAATCGTATCTAATTATATTTGCTCCATTGACTAACACTCATGAGTTCTTCATCCAATCTAAACAGATTTGCATTTGTTGTTTCATAGTGGCGCGATCGCTTTTAAAACGACGACCATGTCCTGGTAATACCCACTCAAAAGAGTAATTTGCTAATTTTTCCATCGATCGCACTTGTTCCGTCCATGAATACCAGGAATAGGCGCGAAAGGCATAAAGATGATTGAGATATTTTGACCAAGCTAAATGATCGCCTGTAAAAAGGAATTTTTGAGCGTAAAGTAGCACTGTATGTCCTTTACTGTGTCCAGGTACGGGAATAATTACAACATCGTCGCTAAATTGAATTGGCTCGATCCCCTCAAGTTGAATTTCTACATCTTTGGTATCTGAAGTAACATCATCAATATGCAGAAGGCGATCGCATTGAAAATGATCGTGGAATTTTTGATGATCGGCAACATCATCTCGATGGGTTAAATATAAATAGCGTATTCCTCCCATTTCTTCTAATCTTTTCACTAGAGGAGGAGAATATCGAGGCGAGTCAACTAAAATATTACCTGCCGCTGTTTGAATAAAATAACTAGCTGCACCGTAAGAATTTTCTGCATGATAGCCACAATGATATACATTATCTGCCAATAAAATTGGCAAGCTTTGTTGTGCGACTTTTATATCTTTGGGTTTTTCTACCGTACCGATAGAAGCTGTCGGACAGGATAGTAATGCTTGCATCGCTTTAAGCTGTTCGATTTCATTACTCGGTTGGTGGTATACGGCTGATTGTTCCCCTGCTTCGGTAAAAATTTCTGGTGCCATCCAGCGACAGGTATCACAATCGATGCAAGTGCTATCTACGTAAAAATTACCACCAATGTTTTCCCAACGTCGTTGCGTTAATTTAGCCATTTGTCTAATCGATCGCAGTTTAATTAAGCTACTTTTTATAGTTCATTATAGCTTTTATTCATAGTCGTTATGATTACGTTCAACTTTTCGAGCAATGGACACTTTAGTTATAGCCATCGAACGATAGATTAAGACATCTCCTAGTCTCTTTGCGTCTTTGCCCCAAACTAAGCGGGATAAACGCCTTTGCGCGAGATAAAGTTTTTATCCTAAAGGATACCCTAAAGGACTAGCCCTAAAGGATTAGCTCGCAAGCTCGCGTCCTTCGCGTCGCACTTCGTTATTGTCCTAACCTTTACTTCGACTGCTATAACCAACTCTAAACAACCACTGATCGCTTTTGAGTTAAAAAAACATTATTAATTCTGACGATCGCGATTTGACTGAAATTTTTCGACAGGAAAACCTTTTCGTCGGGGAGCATCTAAAATATCTGCTCTAGGACTGCGCCATACTTTCCAAGCAGCTTTTGCTCCAGCAACCAACCCAAAACTACTTTGCTGCACTTGCTGTACTTGCTGTTTCGCCACGACTAATCCGCGATCGACCTGCTGCACTACTCCTGTTGCGTTATTAATACCTTGATTAAGCTCGTCGGTTAATTCGCCAACTTCTTTTCCTGTCAGACGAATTGCTTCCAAGGTAGGGGGAAACTCCCGATTTAGAGTATCAAAAAGTTTTTCAGCACTACGAGCAGCTCTACCCACTTCTTGTAGAGTCGGAATAGTTACGAGTAAAACAGCAAATAGGCTAAAAGAGACTAGAAGTAAGGAAAGTCCTAGCCAAAATAAAGGATCTATCATAAAAATTGAGCAGTCAGCATCCTTTAATTCTAAAGGCGATCGGTCATGGTCGAGTTTAAATCTCGATTTATATCTAGTCTAGTAGCTTTAGTGGTTGCTCGACTGGTTTCGATACCTGTGGCGATCGCTAATTTTAGTCTTGCTAAAGTCTCTTCCCAATTTTCTAAGGTACTCTCTGAAAAACGATCCGCCTGTAGTTGAATACTAGTAGTTAAATCTTCAGCTAATTCTGGCAAAGCATCAGCTGATTTTTTGATTACTTTTCTCGTTTCTTTTCCAGTACGTGGTGCAACCAACAATCCGACTATAGTACCTATGGCGCTACCAATCATCAGACCACTAACAAATGCTCCTGC
This sequence comes from Pleurocapsa minor HA4230-MV1, assembly GCA_019359095.1. Classification (NCBI taxonomy): domain Bacteria; kingdom Bacillati; phylum Cyanobacteriota; class Cyanophyceae; order Pleurocapsales; family Pleurocapsaceae; genus Pleurocapsa; species Pleurocapsa minor. The sequence continues at coordinate 173,158 of JAHHHZ010000021.1, forward strand.
TGAACTTTTCTTTGGCATATCATTACTTACCCTCAATTTGATTAATTTTAGGCTGCTCAGTAAATATCGTTTTTATCATGTTTTCATCATATTAAGTTAAATTTAATGCAGCTCAACCATGAATAATCTAATCATCACTCCATCGAAACACTCACATTTAAATGCAGAGTTAAATTACCCTCAGTCTGCCGAGCAATTTAAATTATTACAATTTAATAACTTTTGTGATTTAATTAAATACTAATACACTTTATAGTTCTAATATGCATCTTTATCTAACTATTTAAGTTAGCTAGGTTTATTGACTTAATTATGCAGATTTGTCATTGCATAAAACATTACATTTAAATTACATTGAAAATTTACCCCATTTTGCTCAACTAATAGACTTGGCTAAAAAATTTCAATTTTAGATTAATTTTAGCAATACCCAAATGCAAAGATTACAGAATGAAAGTGTAGTTGACACTCAAATTCCACAATCCGCTCAATTTTTTCCGTCCGCAAACTGTACCTACGATCTGGCAATTGTGGGGGCGGGCATATCCTGTGCTTATACCCTAATTCACTATCTTTCTTTACTTACAGAAAAACTAGCCTCAACAGCAGAAAAAGAGCAGCAACCAACGATTAAAGTGGCAGTTTTCGATAAATCTGGGGAGTTTTGGACAGGTATTCCCTATGGTAGTAGATCGGGTCAACAATCTCTGATTATTACTGCGCTCAAAGAGTTTCTACCTCAGCCAGAGTGCGATCGCTTTACAGATTGGCTAAGAGCCAATTACAATTCTGTAGTCTCCAGTCTCCAAAAAAGATCAGGTATTTTAAATAGCCAATGGCTAAAATCTTATCAAGAGGCAATGGAGCAGAATAACTGGTCGCAAATTTTTGTACCGCGATACTTATTTGGTTGGTACTTAAAAGAGCGTGTAGTAAGTTTATTAGAGCAAGCAGCAGCCCAAAATTATTTGCAGTGCGAGTTAATTAAAGCAGATGTCAGTAAGATTCAAAAGCACTCAACAGCTTATCAAATTGACACCACAGAACCTCATTCCTTCCTCGCTACCAAAGTAGTTTTGGCGATCGGTAGTCCACCTAACAAAACAGCTTTCTTTAGTCAATTAAAATCTTTAGAGCGATCGCCTTCTGGAGATAAAGTTTGCTCGATTGCTGATATGTATGAACCTTCTCAAAATAGTAACCTTGAGCTTATTCTTAAGCATTTACAGGCTGATTCTAGCCAAGCAAAACAAGTTCTTATTATCGGCTCAAATGCGAGTGCGCTAGAAACGATCTACAGCCTTAACAACTTGCCAGAACTAGCAAAATTAATCAGCAAGTTTGTGGTTGTTTCTCCCAGCGGTGCATTTCCCCATCCGATTATTGATGCCCCTGTGTCTGAAACTTTTGTGCCTAAAAACCTAGATCTACTGATACAGCAGTCAGATTTTACCGCTAAACAAATTTATCAAGCCGTCCGACAGGATGTTGCAGCAGCTTTAGCCAATAATGAAACTATTGATGGTACTTACACCATTATTTCTCGAAAGGTAATTAAAGCTCTTAATCAGCTTAGTTATCCAGAACAAAAACAATTTGTGATCGAATATGGTGTCAAAATAGGCAAGTTTCAAAGACGCGCAGGGTTAGATTATCTTAATGTTGCAGACAAGCTGATGCTTGAGGGCAAACTAGAATTTATTCAAGGTAAATTTACCCACATCATACCTCTGACGGAAAATCAGTTTGGGTTTGAATTTGTTACCCCCAGCAGCCAAACAAAAACATTTACCACTCCTATCCAAGTAGTGATTAACTGCGCTGGGTTTCAAGATTTAACTCAATCATCTTCACCCCTAATTAATAATTTGATTCAACAGGGTATTTGTACTCCTAATGATTCTCATGCTGGCTTTGAGATGAACGAAAATTTTGAAGCGCAGCAAAATTTCTATCTTATGGGGCCGTTGGTTGCAGGGAACATTAATGATAAGCTAAAGGTTTGGCACGCTGAAAGTTGCGGTCGCATTTTCAATTTGTCCCATAGTCTAGCAGAAGTTTTGTTATAGTTTTGGTTGATGTCAAGCCATGAAAAAGCTGTTTGCTCAGATGCCCAAGAAATATAAAATATCACTTATATCTTTTTTAGGCTTATTATCGATCGCCAGCATTACTTGGAAACCGATCGCAATTAACTATGGCAAGTGGTTGGCTGCGGGAGAAAGCAATCCGACAGGAGATATGTCTGTTCTACTCTCAGGTAGCAACGCCCGTTTAACAACTTTAATTGAGCTGTACGAGCGCGGAAAAGTTCAAGCAATCTACTACGCAGCAGGAATTGATGAAACCGTCGAAGATTTGAACGAATATCACAATATATTTGCTAGATACAAAATCCCCACTGAAGATTTATACTGTGGCGAGTTAGTTGAAAGTACTTTTCATGAAGCGCAAGCATTCAAACGCAAGTTAACAGAAATTAAAGATCCTGTAGATAAAATTATCTTAGTATCCGATCGCTATCATCTACGACGGGGTATCTGGAGCTTCAATAAAGTACTGGGGGATGAGATCGAAGTTACCGCCTATTCAACTCCTAGTTCACCAGAAATTGCCGATCCTCACTGGTGGAAACATAAGTCTTCTCGCGAACAAGTCATTAGTGAGACCAAAAAAATGGGTTTTTACGTACTCTACTATGGCTTACTCAATCAGGGAAATTTAATTACTCACGGTGATGTCAACCGAGTGACTACAGGCGAAGTTTCTCAGGGGGTTAATCGCCCTTGCGAAATTGTCTTACCTCAGTTGAAGACTCAAATTAGTAATTACTGATTACTAATTAGTGATTACTTAATTCTTTAATAGTTGTTTAGTAAGGTGTGTAGTAATTAGTTAATAGGTTAAAAATCCCTAGCCCTAATCCCGTAATCCCCAGACAAAGTATTCCAGCCATCCCTGCTAAAGGCTGTTGTTTCATGCCTGTAAACCAATGATCTTGATGTTTATAGGTTAATAACTCTGCTGAATCGAGACAGGTTAAACCACAAATCCAGCCTGCATGAAGTCCTACAGCTAGGTAAATGGTGTCATTAGTTAAAACTCTGGCTGCCACTAACACCATCCCCATTAGCCATAAACCTGGAAGCTGTGGCAAGGTTTGTTTTCTTTCCCAAATTAAATGCAGAGCAGCAAAAATTACGCTGGAGGCGATCGCTGCTAGCCAACATGAATTATCAGCTAGTAGAGTAATAAATATATAACCACGAAATATTAGTTCTTCTACTAGACTAATTAGTAAACTCAAACTCAAGATTGGCAACAACAAACTGGGAATTTGTCTCAAGTTTTGCCAACGCCAAGTGATTAAATTACCCACAGATTCGAGGCTAAAAACTAGGATTAAACTGACTAAACTAGCGCCTAATCCTAATAAGACATACCGCAAGTCATCAGGAGTTAGGCTTAAACCAAGATCTGCAAAGGTTAAAAATTCTGTTTTAACCTTCCAGATAATTATTCCAGGGGCAAGAATATAGAGAGAGGCTAATAAAATTAACTTTTGCTTTGGTGTTAGAGGTTCTTTCGGCTGCCAGTTAATTAGTCGAGATACTAGTAAGGCAATGGGCAACCAGATGATAGTCCATACTCCAAGCAAGCTAAGAACCTTAAACCATGATGCACTCATCAGATTAATAATTCAATTAGATGATAGTACATTGCTACGATTTGAAGAGCCAAGGGTAATCGATCAAACACGCTGCTCAGCTATTAATTGTTATCTGCTGCATCATTGTCTTCACCATCAATTTGTTTAAGGTGAATATGTTTGTAGCCTAACTTAATTTCAAACTTGTCACCTTCTTTTAGACCCATTGCTTGAGTATAGGTAGAACCAATCACAATTTGACCATTTTTATGAACGCTAACTCGATAAGTAGGTTCACGTCCACGACCATCTTTTGCTCCTTCTGGATCTAGGGGGACTCCCTTCGCTGCAAGCACTGCATCGTAAAAATCAGTGAGGTTTACTCTTGTTTGATTATCCTTAGTAATTGTATAGTATCCACATTTTTTAGCAGTTTCACGCCTTGGTAAATGAGATAATTCTTTGACTTTTTGCAATAAGGCTTTTCCTGTTAAGGTTGCTGTAGCAGCTTCACTCATAATTAATTTTAGTTTTAACTTAGTTGTTGATACCAAATATTTTTAGGTATTTTATTTGGTGTTAATTGACTCTATTAAAAAATATACCGTTTATTCTCCCTCTTGTCACAATTTTATGGTGATAATTGGTTTTTTTTAATAATGTTCAGTTTTTTTATTTTAGTTGATTAAGCCTAATGTTACAAACCACTGATTTTGCCTAAAAAATATTTTGGCGGTTTTTACACCTTCAATTTTAAAATCTCAGTTCTTTGGGGCAACAATTACTTTTCAACACTTTAAGTTAAATCTTGACTTTTGCTCTTCAAAAATGTTAGAGGAAAATAAGAAATATTTCGCTATTTTAGCTATGATTATGGCAGGATAGGAAAGATTACCGCTACTGTGGGCTTGATTATGTTTTTTTGACTCTAGTATTTTGTAAGCTAGTTGAGCAAAAACAAGAGCGTAATCTAGTCAATCTAAAATCACCAGCTAAAATAACAATCAAAAATCGATATTAGAGTTTTCTGAAATTTTTAACACTTTATTCCTTCGCGATCATAGCTAAGGCAATATATTATTTATTTTCGCTAGTTTAAAAAATGAGCTAAAAATCGGCTAACACACTTATATTTGAAAGTGTAAACCTAATTGAGTGAGTAATTTTTAGTAGCTGAAATGTTTGATAGCCAAAAAATCATCTTGGTCACAGGTGCTTCTAGTTCAGGAAAAAGTGAACTTGCCGAAATTTTGGCGCAGCAAAGCCAGAAATCTGTTACATACGTTGCTACCGCCACAACAGATGATCGCGATTACCCTTCGGGTACGCTTCGCGATCGCGAATGGCAAGCCAGAATCTTAAAACATCAACAGAGAAGACCTACAAGCTGGAATACCATCACAGCAAACACTGACTTATCATCATACCTAAAACAAGCTCAGGGATCAGACTGTTTATTGATTGACTCTTTGGGTACGTGGGTGGCAAATTTGCTCGAAGCTGAAGAATCGGCGTGGCAAACTGCCAAAGAGTGTTTTTTATCTAGTCTGCAAACCACAGCAGCAACGACCATCTTAGTGGGGGAAGAAACAGGATGGGGAGTCGTCCCAGCTTATCCCTTGGGTAGACTATTTCGCGATCGCTTGGGGAATTTATCCCGTCAGGTAGGCAATTTAGCTGATACAACCTATCTAGTCGCAGGAGGTCATGTAATCAATCTTAGTGTTTTGGGTGAACCATTAAAAAAATATGGAATATAACTGCCGAGTTATTGTCTTTATCTAGTCTGCCACTATGATCGTAAGTAGAAGCAATAATTTAATAATTTGTAGTCAACCATTATTTTAAATATTTGTGCTGATTTGTGCTGACGAATCAATCTTGTTTAGATATTGTCAAACTAACTTTTATTTTTTATCCCTAGCATTCATAACTATTTAAATTTAAACAGAGAGGGAAACAATATGGCATCGGCAACAGAAGTAAAAAACTATCTTGCTCATTGGTTTCAATTAGGCAAAAAGCTAGTCTGGCGCAATGGTGAAGCCGAACTGTTACCGCAAAAAGTTATTCAAGGCGATCGCTTTTCCGCAGAGTTTGAAGAGTGTTGGCAAAAAATCATGAGCGTTAATGGTCAAGACTGTTATTTGGTTGGAGGAGAAACTACGATCCAACAACTATTGACCCCAGCCTGGACAATCGATCAGTGTGCCAGATGTGCAATGCCTATACCAATGGTTGAGGTGGGGAATACTCCATCCCTCGATTGTGTCTGTAATGACTTGGATAATTGGCCCAACACGGAACTCCCAGCCCCTCATTCGCCGATTAACAGCCAAGCAAAGTTAAATAGTATTAGTGAGCGTCTTAAAAGTAATTAGGAAGTATAGCTACATCTTGTAAGGGCGAATGGCCATTCGCCCCTACCCAAAAATCATTACTAAAACTTTTTTGACCTGTCAGTGATCGCGATCGCACTTCTTTTGGGTACTTTAGGTAAGACTTAAGGCGAGGTCTTGTGTACCTTGATTGACACCTATTTGTAAGTGCTAGCTTTTAGATGAAACTTTTATTATTAAAAATTCTATTACAGCGTCGTGCCAGGGATGAAGGATTTACCTTGCCGATGGTTATTGCCCTGGGGTTAGTAATGATCCTCTTAGGGGCAGTCAGCATGACTATTGCCAATGAAGAAAACATAACTGCTATTGCTCAAAATTCTCGCTCTGATGCTTTAGCGATCGCCGAAGTCGGAGTTGCTCGATATAGAGAGACTTTAGATCGCAACCGAAGATTAGCAATAAATGATTCAAGTCAGTGGGGAACGCTAACTGGAATTTGTAATAACAATACAAATGAGACGACGACTACTGATGATTATTTCCCTTCATTAACCGAAAACGTCGCCAATACAATTGCTCTGGCGGAAGATGGTCAGGTACTTAACAATGATGGCGACAATACTGATAGTTTCAATATTGGCTCTTATTCTTTAGTTTCATATGACTATAGTAATACCAACGATACTTTCGACTCAACCAATGATACAAATAACAGTAATGCCAGAGGGATATTAACTGTTAAAGGTACAGCTCCCGATGGCAGTGAAGCGCAAATCGAAGCAGAAATTCCTGTCCGCATCAACCTTGAGGATATGAATACGATTGCCCCTGCCTTGTGGGTTGGTAGTACTAGTCCAACTTTAGGTAATTTAACTATTGGCAATGGTAATGTGGTAATTAAAGACCCAGCCACAAGCACGGCAGATGGATGCGGAAATTTTTCTGCCCTAGCGTCTACTTCAAGACCAGTGATTAGCGACAGTCGGGATTTACCTCCAATCACTAAAATTACAACAGATATAGCCGATGCCAAAAGTAAATGGTCTATAACGACAGGCTCTGTGAATAATTTTCCTTCCACTGTTACAGAACCCAGAACTGTTGCAGGGGTGACTACTCAATATAAAAAAGTTATTTTTGCTTCTACTACTGATAAAACTTACAAACCAATAGAAGTAGGCCCACCAATAGTAGCTGCTAGTAAAGATTGTCCTAATATCAAAAAATGTCGCTATTATTATGATTCTGATCCCACTGATACATCAGTTTTGACATATACAGATACAGATTTACTGACTGATGGTATTGCTGGAACCACTATGCTATTAAATCGACCTCTGAAAATCGAAGCGACAAACACTGTTGGAACAGGTCAAAATGTGAAAATTGGTAGCACTAGTCCCGTTGCTAATGATTCTAATACTTTTGAAATATACGTTAATGGTAATCACGGCATCACCATCGAAGTAGCGAGTGGTAGAACTGTAACTATTAATGGTTTTATCCATGCTCCCCAGAGTACCTTAACTGTTGAGGGAAGCGGAATTGTGAATATTAATGGTTCTGTTTGGGTTAACAACTTTGTTAATAGTACAGCTACCGTAAATATTTCCCCAGACATGATTACGAGAGTAGCAACCCCCGATGATCCTTCGACTTCAGGTAGAGGATACAGATTTTATAGTACAACTGCTAGCAGAACTCCTAGGCCTATAACTGGTAGCCCGACTAACTGGAAAACGGAGCAGGTGAATTAAACTCTTATGAATAAACTGTTATTGTTGTTATTGTTTAAATTTAAAAAAGTAACGCCTCGACAAGAAGCAGGCTTTACTACCCTAGAAATTCTTATTTCGCTAATAATTGCTTTACTCTTTGTTGCTGTATCCATGCAAAGTTTGGTCTATGCAATGGCAATGAAAGTTCAGGCACAAGAAAAGCAACGAGCTAATGAATTAATTCAAGAAGATATTGAAAGGATTAATCGATTAGGTAGCACGATAACGCCAGGCGCTGTAGCAAGTACAACAACTATAGCCACTCGTCCATATTGCAATCCAGTAGATACTTCTGCAATAGCTGCTGCACCATCAGCGACTCCTCCCGTACCTGTTGCGATACCTACATACACAGCTTATGAAAATAGTTACGCTAATGCGTTGTGGCGTGCTATTCCCACTACGACTCAAACCAAGACCCTGAGCAAAAAAATTAACTCGGATGGTTCGGTTAGCACAGGTGGTAAACAGCTTGCTTTAAGAAGGTTTCATGTTAGTAGTACAACTAATAATAGTACTGCTCCCCACCGCACCTTAAAAGTTGGATATCAAGTGTGGAATTGGGATGGCACTGATTTTAAAAATAAAAATGGTGGATCTCTTGATGCTGGAGATGAACCGATCGCAGAAACTTATGTGGAGATTATACCCGATGTCGCTTTACGCTGTCCGTAAATCTAGTTCTGGCTTTACTCTGATTGAGATGATGGTAGTTACTATCATTATTGGGGTAATTGCTGCGATCGCTGCTCCTAACTTTCTTGGTTTGCTCAATCGCAATCGAATTAATGATGCAGCACAACAAGTTGAAGGAGCGTTAAAAGAAGCTCAAAGACAGGCATTGCGCAGAGGGAAGCAATGTACTATAGCTATAAGCAGTACTAATAAAACTATTTCTAATTCTGGAACTAGTGGTTGTTTATTAAGTGAACGAGATTTGAAAAAAATAGATAACTCAATTCAACTTAGCTCAAATACAACATCCATTGTTTTTTCGGGTAAAGGCAACATCACTGGAGGAACTGCCCCGACTTTAGTTGTATCTATGTCTAATGGCTCACCTGATCAAAAGTGTATAGTGCTTGAGGGTTTATTTGCGACTCTGCGTTCAGGGAACTATACAGGAACTATTCCCGCTTCACCAGTTGCCACAAACTGTAGTAATTAAAAAGATTACTATAATTGCTAATGTTAAAGAAAAGCCTCAAAATCAATCGTGGTTATACGCTAACAGAGCTTTTAGTTACTCTTGTCATTGTGGGAGTTATAGCTGCGATCGCTTCTCCCTCTTTTATGGGCTTGCTTAGTCGCTATCGATTAGAAGAGGCATTGCAACAGCTATTAGGCGCAATCAACGAAACCCAAAGGCTGGCTATGGTTCGAGGTAAATCCTGTCGGATTAATATTAATCTCAGCACTAACAATATTACGGCAAATACTGCGGGTTGTTTGTTAAGAGATCGCAGTATTAGTGACAAAATAACCATCCGCTCCAACTTTACAGGCACAACCAATATCACTTTTTCCTATAAGGGCAGTAACACTAGAATGGGTACTATCGTCTTATCTTCAGATCATACAGATTTGCAAAAATGCTTTGCGATTGCCCTTGGTACTGGGATTAAAAGAGTTGGTAATTACAAAGGCAGTAAAACTGGTTCAATTTCCCCCCCCGACTGTAAAACAACTCAATAGATAGCTGAAAACTTAGTCTTTATTATAAAAGCGATCGCCCAAAAGAAGTCCATAATTGCAGAGGATGGTAAAAAATTTGAGTATTCTAATAATGATACCTAGCTTGCAAAAATTCGATAAATCTTTCAGTTACTCGATAAACTAACCTATGTTCCTGAGTAATTCTTCTCGACCAAACATCACTTGCTATATGCTTCAAGGGTTCAGGCTTACCAATACCTTGAAACGGGTCTTCAGTCACTGCTTCTATCAAATCTAAAATTTTCTTGGCTTTAGCCTTGTCTTTTCTAAACCACCAGCCTAAATCTTCCCGAAACCTTGGGTTAAAAATAATCTTACGGTTGGCATTCATCGATTAATTCTGACAAACTTTCGCTCTCAATTAATTCATCAGGCAGTTTATCTCGAACTCTAGATTCTTCTAGGGCTGCAAACAATCGCTCGGCATTTTTAGGCGATCGCAATAAATGTAAGCTTTCTAAAATAGCAGTCAGTTCATCAGCAGGTAAAATAGCAATATCCTTATGCCCTCTTCTAGTAATAAGAGCGATCGCGTTTTCCTGTTCGATTCGATTTAACAAGGTAGCCAAATTTTGTCTGGCATCAGTATAAGAAGTAGATATAGGAAACATCTTTTTTGTACATATATTCTGTACATAATATCATATGCGCTGCGATTACCGAAGTTCTTTGGTAACAGTCCCAATTTTTGGCTTAATTTGCAAAATGCCTGGGAAATTTATCATACTCAAGCAGCAGAAGCAGAACAACTGGAAAAAATTCAACCTATTGCCCAAGGTTGAAAAACTGTTAGGCATATCGCCCCTACGCAAATATTCTTTTGGTTTGACTTTTGAGATAACTACAAAAAATACTAAGGTTTGTCTGGTTCTTCTCCTAATTCAGCACACCATTCTAAATAGTCATCTACCGAATAATGAACTATAAATAGTTGATTACCGATTATCCAACAAGCAAAAATTAATATTTTTATGTTACTGGTGGTTTGCCTGTAGCAGGAGAGCATGTAGTACCAGAAAAACAACTAGGAGCAAATTTCTGTTTAAATACATCTGAGGTAACAATAAAGATATTATCTTGTAAATCAAATCCAGGTTTCGTAGTATCAGCATGAACACCAATTTCAAACCCAATAATTCGTTGATCCTCTCCTAAAAGTTTTAATCTTGCCTTTTCTGCTGTCTTTTGTTCTGCTGTCAAACTTGCTAATGAGTCTATATAATTTTTATAGGCGTTGATATCATCCACAGAACTTGGAATTTTAAATTTTGTGTCTCGGTTGTTTAATATTTCGGCCAGGGTGCCTGTAGTAGTATTATTAGCACTATCAATAATTGCCCAACCCTTATTATATAAAAACTTGCCTAGAGTTTCTTGCCCTAATGCATTAGTGCCATATTGGGGAACACTAGAACCTTGTTTAAAAAATTGAACAGTTTCATTAGTAATACCAATAGCACCATTAACCCTAGTTGGGTTACTAGCATCTGTGGGACAACTTCCTGAACCACGACTAGCATCACAATAACCATTAAATGTTTTAGGATTACCAAAGTTGATGGTGTGTGATACTGAAGCTGAGCTACTGTCACAACCTGTTGCATTTAAAGGATTAGAAGTAATTGTTAGCGGTTGATTATCTTTTATTTCAATTGGTTGGGGTTGGGCTTGTGTAGTGATATTTGGATTTTGAGTCCAACTAACTTTATTAGGATCTGTATCAGGAGTTGCAGAATTACTAAAATCAGTTCGCATATGCCACCATTCTGGTGTAGTAACACCTGCAACATTAACATCCTTGCATTTATAGTTTCCTCCTAAACCTTCAACATTCCAGCTAATAGATGTATTATCATCCATTTTATTTGCAAGAGTTTCTCTAGCTCTAGCTACAACTTGACTGTCATTGGTTTGGCTATCATTATTTACGCCACTGGCAGTTTTGGTTTGTCCTGTGAGAAATAACTGCGCTGTATTTGTGCCAGTAATACAAGCATAAAAACCTTTAGGAGTAGCTGGGGTAACTGTTCCAGTAGAACAAGGAGAAGTTACGGTTGTATCATTAATACCATCAATTAATGCTTGCTCTGTCCATGTGCCAGCAGTATATTCACCATTCGCGTTCAATGGTGGCCCCCATCTATATAACACTTGAGGTCCTTTCCAATTTTCTAGACCTGTTGATTTGAGATAATAGACTATTTTTCCTCTAGAATTTATTTCTGGGATATCTAATGCAAAAACTGGTGTTTTCGGATTTCCATCAGAATCTGTAAGACTGAAAGTGCCACCAGTACCACTCACATTAGCAATAGTTACATTTGTCTCAATATTTCTAGCTCGTTTAACTTCGTCAGAAATAAAATCCAAAGCGCGGGAGTTTTCGGTTCTGGCTTTTACTTTTGAAGTTTCACTTTGACTAGTTGCTAATACTGTCATGAGACCAAAACCCAACGCACCAATAACAAAAATACTCATGAATAAACCAACCAAGAGTTCAGTTAGAGTAAAACCAGCATTAGATTTGTTTTTTTTTAAAAGTTTGTATAACTCTTTATTTTTCATATTAAGGATTTTCTTGGCGATAAAATTTAAAATATATTTTGTAGTATTCGGGCTATGTCGATCGGCAAAATAATCAGGGATTAAATATTGCTTATACTTGTTGCCATTTATACAATTACTGTCCCAATATAGTTGGCGCGATCGAGCTACGTAAATTGGTAAAGACACTGATTTTTAAGTAAAGTTAAAGTAAATTTAAGGTAAATTGCTTTTTTTGAATCTGCTAAAATAGTTAGGCACAACAAAGCTATGGCATATATCCGCACCAAAAAAGTGAAGGGAAAAGAGTACCAATACTTAGTTGAAGGGTATCGAGATCAAAATGGTAAGGTCAAACAGCGAACCATCAAGTATTTGGGTGCAGTTTCAGCTAATAATGAAGGAAATGAAATGGTTACTACTCCCACTAAAAAAATAACTTTTGCAGAATATCTAGATTATGACGATGGTACAGATAAGTGTTATGAGTTGGTGGATGGAGAATTAGTAGTAATGAATCCACCAGCTAAAAAACATTTTAAAATCAGTCGTTTTTTAGTAAGACTGTTTGAAGATTTCGTATCTCGCCAAAAATTGGATATTGAGGTGATTACAGGTATCGGAGTAAGAACTGGGTTAAATAAAGCTCGTATACCTGATGTGAGCGTAATTGACGGCGAAGTATGGCGTAGTATACCTGATAATGCCTCGGCTGTGGTTCAAGTACCCCTTATGCTGGCGGTAGAAATAGTTAGTCCTGGTAGAGAGCAACTATCTAGAGACTATACCGAGAAGGTAGTTGAGTATCAAAACTCAGGTATTCCTGAATATTGGATTGTTGACCCCATGGAACAGAAAATAACCGTTCTGGTTCTAGAAGATGGTAGCTACAATAAAACTATATTTACTGGAAAATCAGCGATTGGTTCTAATACATTTCCAGGATTTGAAATAACGGCGGAAGAAATAATATCTGCGTGAACAATAAGTTATGTAAGTTATAAATATCCTGCGAGTAGAATGTCTGAACCTATTACCTTAACGTCAACATCTTGTAATTGCAATGCTTCTGTCATCTGGTTGAAACCTAAGTTACCGACAGGGGATGGTGCGTCTGTGCCACCAATGATTTTAGGCGCGATGAATGCCATTACTTTTTGAATTGTACCATCGGCGATCGCTTTAGCTGCTAATGTACCGCCACATTCCCAAAGAACTTTGGAGATTCCTCTTTGATATAGATGTTCCATTACTATTTTTGGCGTGAGTGCAGCAACGGTAATAATATGAGTATTGTCACTGAGTAGTTTTTGCTGCTGTGCAGGATCGTTATTTTCAGTGAAGATAAGAGTGTCAGCTAAATTGTCATGCCAGAGGTTGCAATTAGAGGGTAGATCGAGACTACGACTCATAACAACTCGCAACGGGTTGTGTTCGGTAACACCATGAGTAGTCAGACTGGGGTTGTCTTGGCGGACTGTATTTCCCCCAATGATTACAGCATCACAGGTGCTTCTTACCTGATGTACGAGATGACGGGAAGCTTTACTACTCACCCAAGCACTATGTCCAGTCGCAGTAGCTATTTTGCCATCTAAAGTCATGGCATATTTAAGTATGCCAAAGGGTTGTTGATGCAGTATCCGATGGATAAAGGCTTCATTTAGTTGACGACAGGCGCTTTCTTCTACCCCCACGATAACTTCGATTCCTGCTTCCCGTAGCTTTTTAATTCCCCCGCCAGCAACGCGAGGATCGGGATCTACCATGCCTGTAACTACTTTTGCTACCTGCGCTTTAATTAATGCATCAGAACAGGGGGGAGTTCTCCCATAGTGATTACAGGGTTCTAGGTTGACATATACTGTTGCGCCTTGAGCTTGTCCTGCATCTTGTAAGGCAAATACTTCTGCATGGGGTTGTCCAACTCCTGGATGAAAACCAGATCCAATCACTACGCCATCTTTAACTACAACTGAACCGACTAAAGGGTTGGGTGATGTTTGTCCTGCTGCACGTTGAGCTAGCTGCAAACATTTCTGCATCATTTCACGGTCAAAAGCTGAGATTTGAGGTTGATTGGTCATAGCACTATTAATTAGCTAATTAGCGAGACTAGTAATTACATGTAAAGTTACCTTCAAGATTTCTAGTTTACGTATATTTTCGGTCGCCATTACTTAATCCAAGGGATATAACTGCGTGGATAGCCCTAGGTTCTTGCTGTTGTCCAGTTTTTGTCATTTGAGAAAAATTTAACAACTTTTGACCTTCGCTTTAGTTAATGCTTGCAGGAAGATGATTTCGTGATTGAAATAAAGATTATTAGCGCTAGTCCTGGTATGAGTACTCAAGAACAATTATTACAGCTAATACAAGCCAGAAAAACGGGTATAACCATCAAAGAGATTAAACGTATTCTTAATCGTCCCATATCGATGATTCAGATTCATCTTAGAGAATTAATTGCCGATAAAGCCATTATTACCCACAAAAATAGGGCGGGAGTTGGCTTGATTTACTATCCTGGTAAAAATATCGGTGTTGCTGACCAAATAATGTCGCAGGAAACAGCTATAAGCTATAAGCTATAAGCAATTTTTACTTTTCGGTAGGGGAACAAAATATTTTATAAGCATTACGCATTCACCAACACTTAATTTAGCAACGCCAAAATATCAATTAATAGTTATATTTATTTATTACGATAGTCCCTTCATGAAACAGCCTAAAAGAATTATTTTAGCTTTAGTTTGCTTGGGCTTTGGCTTATTGCTTGCGATTCAATCTCGACCAGCTCAATCGATCGCAGATAATCAACTTAATTATCAAACTATCAAGCGATCGCAATATACTATTCATACAGTCACAATTCCCCACCACAGTAATTATCTAGTTAGTCCCGTTATTTCAGGAGATCTACAGCCCATCTCGGACTTTGCTCAAGATCAGGTTGTGGCAGCGATTAATGGTGGTTATTTTGACCCTGTTAACCAGAAGACAACTTCTTTTATCGTCGAGCGATCGCAAATTGTGGCCGATCCACGTTTTAATGAAAGACTGGTAGATAATCCCGATCTTAAACAGTACTTGAGAAAAATTTTTAATCGTGCTGAGTTTCGTCGCTATAACTGTGCTGGATCAATGCAATACGATATTCAGCTACATTCCGCACCCATACCTAACGATTGTACCTTAATTGAGTCTTTAGGGGGAGGGCCTGGTTTATTACCTCAAGATACTTCCGAGGCTGAGGGTTTTATTACCTATCAAAAAGGTGAAAAAATTCGCGATGCGATCGGCAATAATAGTTTGAATGCTCGAAGTGCAGTAGGCATTACTCAAGCTGGAGACGTTATCTTGGCTATGGTAGCGCAACACTCAGATCGACCTTTAAATTCGGGTATCTCGATTCCTGAACTGGGTTCGGTGATGTCTAGTTTGGGTGCAGTTAAGGCAATGAATCTCGATGGCGGAAGTTCAGCCTCGCTTTACTATAATGGTCGGGCTATTTATGGCAGAGTAGATCGAGCAGGAAAGAAAATTATTAGACCGATTAAATCTATTTTGTCAGTAACTAAGCTTGTACACATTTAACGCATTTAAATTGTGTATTATGACCATAAACAATAAATCATTAAAGTCTCCTCCCTATTTTCCTATCTCCCTGTCTCCCTATCTCCCTATCTCCCCGTCTCCCCGTCAATCAACTTTTGCTTTACTCTTTAGTAGCTGCGATCGCCATGGTTGCCCCTGGTACTTGGCGCAAACGATCCATTACTTTAACTACCTGTCCGTGTTCGACTTTTTCATCAGCGTTAATAATTACCAATGAATCTGAATTGGGTGCAATTTTCTCCGTCAATGTGCCTTTTAATTGAGCGAGTTCAATTGGCTGACGGTCTACGAAGATATCTCCATCGGTTTCAATGGTAACGTTGATCTGTGCCGTTTGTTTGGGTTCGGATGTCTGCGCTGAAGGTAAATTAACTGGTAAACCTTGCGATCGTGTTAGAGACAAAGAAGAAACCATGAAAAATGCCAAAATCGCAAAGATGACATCAATCATCGGCACAATATTAATCTCAAAATTCTCTTCAGGCTCATTAATGGGGCGCATATTTTCTTGCTCCTAGATGAAAACGACGATACAGCAGTTCTAATTGACCACCATATTCTTGAATTAATGCTAATTCCTGTAAGTATAGACCCCGAAAAGTATTGGCAAACAACAGCGTGAAGATTGCTACTACCAATCCCATTACCGTTGAGACTAAAGCTACACTTAGTCCCTCCATTACTCCTGCTGAGTTAGAACCAGTGGCATTCCCTATATCCATCGATGAAAAAGATTCCATCAAGCCCAAAATCGTACCTAACAGTCCCAAAAGTGGAGAAGCCGCAACAATAGTTTGAAACAAAGTAGCAAATCGTCTCAAAGTTGGTATTTCTGCCTGGGTAGCACTATCTAGAGCCAAGCGAAACTCATCGGCAGTAGGTTCTTCTAGCTCTAAAGCCTCTAAAAAAATTCGGGCGATGGGTAATTGGGCATTCTTTTTTAATTTAGCTACTGCACCAAAAGAGTCAGAGCGATAGAGAGAAAGTGCTTCCTTAACAACACGCCGTTGCTTGCGCTTAATTCGTACCCAAAAGATAATTCGCTCAATGATCAGAGCCACTGCTAAGAGAGAAAAAACCAGCAAAGGATAACTAACAATGCCCCCTGCTGTCAAAATATTGTTAATCGGCATAAGCTCTATTCACAAGTAATTGCAATTAATTATCATCTTGATGTGTTAAAACATATCATATCCTATTGGTAAATCTACACCATAAAATTTTAAGTTTGAAGTTTTTTTACAACTCAAGTAAGGATTAAGATTTTGCGCTTGACTTAGCTAGTACCTCTAAGATACGTTCTCAGACTTTTGATTAGATAGTTAGGAGCAATACTTTGTTAGTATTTAACAGTTAGTATTTGACAACTTGAGAAGCTAGAACGGACAATTTATTAGGTGATGCAGCTGATCTTGTCACTATCAAATAAACTACTTAAATAGAAAGATTAGCCGTTGCTTTAAAAAATACTTTTTTTATGATACTATTCGCTAATAGTAATTAATATCAATAAGTTTATTACAGATAACGCTATTGTCAATAGTTAATCACCTCCGCCACAGGCTTCCTCGTATTGTGGTTGTTGCCTTAAGTTAGGAACTTGCTAAAACTTTCAGCTTCAAACTAAAAATTATTACTAATGTCTACTTCTAAGTTTTGTATTGAGCAACGTCAGCAAGAACAGCAACAGCTGAAAAAATTACTGATATTTGGTTTTGCTAGTTCTACATTACTACATGGGATAGCTGCCTATGCACTTCCTTATTTATCGGTTGAGTCACCCCAAGTTAAAAAACCGCTGGAATTGGTCATTGTGGATCGACCAAAACCAAAGCCCAAACCAAAGCCGCCAGAAGTTAAAATAAAACCTCAACCTCAGATCGAATCAAAACCAATAGTCAAATCGGAACCCAAACCAACTCCCCAACCAGAACCAGTCAAAGCGGTAACTACACCTCCGCCAGTACCTAAGCCAGAACCAGTCAAAGCGGTAACGCCACCCCCGCCAGTACCTAAGCCAGAACCAGTTAAAGCGGTAACGCCACCCCCGCCTGTAGCTAAACCAGAACCACCACAACCAACTCCCAAAAAGCTTTTAACCGCTCCCACCTCCGCTTCACCATCGAGTGTTTCAGTACCAACTAGTTCGGCTTCAGATTCTGCCAATAACAACAATGACTATAATGGCAGTAATAGCTCAGAAGTGTCTGGTGAAGTCGCGACCAATAGCAATAACAGCGCGTTATCAGGTACTGAGTCTGGTAGTGAGCCAGGAATTGCTTGTGTTAATAACTGTGAACCAGAGTACCCTGATGCCTTAGAAGGAGTAGAAGGTAGCGCGGGAGTAAAATTAACTATCGATTCCACTGGTAATGTAATCGGCGCAGAGTTAGCCTCTGCCGATAGTAACAGTCAAGTCAATCGACAGGCATTATTGGCAGCTAGACAAATGGAGTTTAGTTCTCCCCCTGGTGGTAATGCAGCATCAGTCCAAGTCAAAATTAATTTTACTGTAGAGGGTTCCGAATACGATCGCCTTGCCCGCCAAGAGCAAGAAAAAAAAGAACAAGAAAGAAAAGAACGCCAAGAACAGCAGCAAAGACAGGTAAAACAGGCACAACAAGAACGATTGGAACAAGAAAGACAGGCAAGGATGCGTCAACAGCAGCAACAAAGACAGGTAGAAGTCAAACCGAAGCCCGAACTTCTAGATAACCAATCTGCACCGAAACCTTTGCCTACTCCTATGGAAATAGAACCAGACGAAGAGCAGCTACGCCAGTTTCGAGAAAGAATTGAGAATTATCAAGAAAAGTAAGTAAAATCATCAGCTAATCAATCAATAATAGCCAACTCTACTAACAGGACTCCGTCAAATTTTGACAAGTCTGTTGTACCAGTAGATTGCAGACTTCTTGGTCTGTTGTTTGGGTAAAATTTTCATACCAAAACCCCACTGCACCTAGAGATTTGGGTGTTACTAGACAGATCATCTGATTTACTTGGTGTTTTAATTTGGCGATCGCCTGCCGAGAAGCCACAGGAGTCGCAATAATAATTTCGGCTGGCTGGTGTTGACGTAATACTTCCACAGCAGCGTGCATCGTTAGACCAGTAGCCAGACCATCATCAACCACGATAACAGTGCGATGGTCAATTGTCAGCATCGGGCGAGAATGACGATAACAAGATTCACGCCATCTTAATTCAGCTTTTTCTTTGGCAGCGATCGCCTGTATCCGTTCTGGGCTAAGTCCATTAGTTTGAGCTGTATCTCGATCAATAATCGTAATGCTACCGCTATAGTTGTTTAGTAAAGCATCTTCTGCTACGGCTCCCATTGCTGTTTCTGGATATCCAGGTAAGCCTAGTTTTCTGACCAAGCATACGTCTAAGGGAATGTTTAAACTCTTGGCTATTTCGTAAGCCACAGGTACGCCACCGCGAGGTAATCCCAAAACTATCGCTTGAGAACTATTTGTATAGGCTAAAAGCTGTTGAGCTAATTTTTGACCTGCATCACGTCGATCAGAAAAAACTGCATTCATTTTATTTACTGGTTTCTGCTCCATACTATCAAGATAGATTAAAAGCTTGAGGAAGTTGTGAGAGTTTTGCCCAGTTGGGACGTGATTCGGTGTCAATCTGATTTAGGGCTATCTCGTTCTAACTGTAGTAAACCAAGAAATAAATTTCTTGGCTTAAAAACAAAGTCCGTTTAAACGGACTTAATGTACTTAGACAGAGAATTTATTCTCTGGATATATGAGAATGAAATAGCCCTGCATCAGATTCAGTTAATTACTAATTTATCGCAAAAAAGATTACCTTTTCTTATTGCGCATAGAAGTTCTGTTTCTTTTAATTACCCAATAAATAGAAAGCGCTATAATTACTAGTAAAACTAAAATAGAAATAGGTTTTAAATATATTGCTACTAGTTTATAGTTAGCACCTAAAAGATAACCCGATGCTGTCAAAAAAGTTATCCAAACAATACTACCCAAGGTTGAATAAAAGAAAAATGGTAATATTGGCATTTTACTAATACCTGCTGGCACAGAAATATAGGTGCGAATGCCAGGAATAAGACGGCCAAGGGCAGTAGCTATATCACCCTTTCGATCAAACCAATCCTTTGCTTGCTGCACATCTTTTCCAGAAATAGTAAGCCATTTGCCATAGCGATCGGCAATTGTTTTAGTTCTTTTTAATCCCCAAAATTTACCCAGAAAATACCAAGGAGTTGCACCTATTACTGAACCAAAAGTTCCAGCAATTACTACCCCAAAAAAATTCAAGTTTCCTTGGGTAACTGTAAATCCTGCCAAAGGCATAATCAACTCGGAAGGAATTGGAGGAATGATGTTTTCCAATGCCATTAATAGAGCAATTCCTACATAACCAAGAGAGTTAATTGTATTAATGATAGATTCAAGCATTAGTTATCTGTTAATTTGTAATTGACACAATATTTTTATCCAGTAAATACGGAATTAACAGCAAGTTGAAGCTGATGAAAAAGAGGATATGCGATCGCCTGAATAAATAATCATTTACCATAACTATTAAAAGGGAACTTGAACAAGTAATGTAGCTACAAGAGTACTCAAGAAAATTAGTAATAAGAAACTTGGTAGGTTGGGTAGAACCAAGCGTGAAACCCAACAAAATCTTTTAATCCTTGGGTTTCGTGCCTCAATCCAACCTACTAGCTAGACGAAAGACTAAATATTTTATTTAGCATGACTACCGAGTTTAAATTGGATTATTGTTAAAAATTCTTAGCCCAATAAATCCAACTAACACAACGAAACCTAACGTCCTGCGAAAATAATTAACGCCTTGAAACAATTCAAGCCACGCCCAAGTAAACAATGAGCCAAAAGCTACTAGGTTTAACCCTACATTGATCAAGCCAGTTGTAAAAATTAGTTTGAGCAAACTAGCTACACCCCAGACAATGATAGGTAAGTTTGGTGGTTGAGCAATAACAATATTACCATTGCTGTCACGGAAGATTTTATCGAACAAGGTCTTTTCCATAGTTTCTATGATTGTATTTATTATTTATTTTTCTAGTTAAAAGAAAGATAAACACGAGCCTAAAGAAAGATTTTTTTGACAGACAAAATAGATAGCTGATTAAACTGACAATATTTCAGGGCTATTTCATTCTCATATATCCAGAAAATTTATTCTCTGTCTAAATACATTAAGTCCGTTTAAACGGACTTTAATTTTAAGCCAAGAAATTTATTTCTTGGTTCACTACAGTTAGAACGAAATAGCCCTGGACAATATTTGGAATACCTTAAAGATGTTTCCAAGAGCTATTTTCCTGTTTTTTGATTTTGGTTGCGGTAAAATAGCCATAAAGCTTTGGAGAATGTGACAATAGCGCGTTACAAATAAATTGTGTTCAAACTCGAATTAAATTTACCCTTAGAGGATAGTCGCACTAGAGGAAAAGATAAAACTATCATCCTGGCAGACATGACTTGGGAAGATTATCTGCAACTAACTGATAGTAATAGCTCCAACTATCGTCTCGACTATTTTGAGGGAATAATATCAATTATGGCTCCAAGCCGAAATCACGAACGTATTGTTCAAATAATAATTTGTTTAATCAATGCTTACTGCCGAAAATATCAGCTAAAGTATTTTGCTTTCGGCTCATCAGATATAAAAAACCCTCCAGTGGCAGGCAAACAGCCCGATGCTTCCTACTGCTTTGAAAATGAAAAAGAAATTCCTGACTTAGCTATTGAAGTAGTTTTTTCCAGCGGTGGCGTTGCCGATTTGAAAAAATATCAGACTTTGAACGTGAAGGAAGTCTGGTTTTGGCAGCAAAATCAACTAAAAATTTACTGGCTAACAGATACCAGTTATGTATTAAAATCTCAAAGCTATGTCTTAAATAAGCTCGATTCAAATCTATTGGATAGATTTATTCAAAGAGGATTTAACGAAGACCAGCTAACAATTGAGGCTGAGTTTATTGAAGAATTAGAAGGTTGAGCTTTTCATGGCGAGTGGAATTATATTTATCAAACCTCATTATCAAACCTCAAATTGCCACCTAATTGTTCAAATTATTTTTACCTTGCTTGTAATACTTGCTCGACTGTCAAATCGATTTGTGTTAATAAGGGTGAGTAAATGCGATCGCTGCCTTGATAAACTTTTTCTTCATGAAAAGTGATCTATATAATAGTCTATTTTAAAAAATATCTCGCTAAATTTAAACATTATTACAATTATAGTTGTTGTGAATTTTGTTAGAATTTAATAACAACAAACTAATTTATTTATCTTAAATTAATGTCTAAAATTCTTCAATTAACTCCACAACAAAAAGCATTAATTCCTATATATATAGAAAAATGGCGTAATATTGCTTTGTCCACAAAACAACTAGATCACCAGCAGGCAATAAAAACCATTCAGGCAGCATATCAATTTCTTGGGTATTGCCCACCTGAAATATTATTTTTTGAAAGTATACAATCAATTTGTAAAAATTTTATGAGTTTGTTAGAGCAAAGAATACCTAACTTATGGTTATCAGAAAAAGAGCCTCTTTTAAAAAAAATTGGTAATAGGCTAGGTAAACCGTTGGTTAATAATTTTAGCTATCAAGTTTTTAATCAGTTTCGACCAATAATTCTTTAATATATAGAATTAAAATACTATTTGGATATAATTTCGGATGCAAATCTATCCTATGGTTTATATGATGTTATTAATGCTATATCGTATGGTTATGCTAGCAGCTTTTGCCAAATTAAAGTCAACAACAATTGGATTAAATATGATCCACGAGTTAAATCAATAGACAAAATTAAAAATAAACTTATCAATAAATTGTCTTCTAATACTATAGAAAGTTTTTGGGAAATACCTATATCTGGTGCATGGTTTACTGATTATTTTAACGATGTAATTATACACAAATACGATTCAGAACTATTAAGAATATACAAATCGATAATAATTGATTGCAAGGTCATCATTCCTTTTAGAGCAGTTTGCTTTGTTTGCGATCGCCCTATCAAAATTCTATTAGACAATTGCAACAATCTCCATGCAAAGGGAGAAGCTGCAATAGAATATGCAGATGGATTTAAAATTTATGCTCATCATGGTTTAGTTTTACCAGAAAAATAATAATTAGTTCAGCAGGAAGAAAAGTTACAGAAGATCGGGCGATCGCATTTAACTTCTAGCAGGAATTTCTATATTTTTACTGTACCGTCGTCTGATCCCGATTATGGATAGGAGAAAGTTGTTTGCTTTGTCTTTCTACTGCCTCAAATAATGCTTGAAAATTACCTTGACCAAAACCCTGAGCGGAATGTCTACGTTCAATAAATTCTAAGAAAAAGGTTGGTTGTTCAAAAATAGGTTGAGTAAAGATCTGCATTAATAAGGAGTGGGGGGAAGTCCAATCGCTATCAACTAAAATTTGCTGTTGAGCCACGGCAGCTTTTTCCTCTGCATTCAAAGACAACAATGGTTTAAGACAATCGTAATAAGCCTGGGGAACAGTTAAAAACTTTACTCTTTCTTGCATTTGAGCAACATCAGCAATTAAATTTTGCGATCGCAAGGCTAAATGTTGAATGCCCGATCCACCATTAACATCAATAAATTCTTGAATTTGGGAATTAGCTGTAGTCGGTTGATTGATATTAAACTGCACTTCCCCCACATCATCAATGAGAGCCTGGCTAGTTAACCCCGAACTGTTGGTCTCGATCTTAAAGCTTTGCTGAACTTTAAAGTTAAATAATTCTTGATACAGTTTAACAGCGGGGTCTAATTTACCCTGAGCTACATTTAGAACTATATGATCGATCTGAGTAATATGAGACTGACTATGGCGATCGCTCTTATAGGGTTTGAGAGCAATGGGAACACAGCAGTCAGGTTCTTCTGTAGCTTCAATCAAAGTGTGCTGTAAATTTTGCCAGCCAGTAATCTGAGCAAATTTAAACTTACCCTGGAATGATTGCCATGGCTGAATATTTTGCACGATTTTTACTCCTAAAGGTTGACTACGCTCAATCGTGGCAGCCAAATTCTTTACCCTGAATGCCAGATCCGCAACTCCTTCTGGATGATGCTTGAGATATTGAGCTACTGGACTAGTGGAGTTGAGGGGAGAAGAAATGACAAAATAAGCAGAATTAAGCGCAATTAACTCTGTGTGGGTATGTTGACTAATGCAGTTGCCGATCGCTTGAAAGCCAACATTGCGGATAAACCAGTCTCTTGTTCGTGCTGCATTCCTAGTGTAGAAATGAACATGATCGATTTTCATAAAATTACCGCTGGCATGTTTATTTAGCCTTTTTATTTACTCGCACAAATTAGCCCAAAACGAACCAATCCTTTGCTATAACCACTGCTCATTAAGCCCAAAGATAATGCTCCTTGGATCGTCTGCCAACCTGCTTTAAATAAGCCAGTAATTGCCTTGGGAGCGATCGCCGAATCAATCACCACATCCCAAAATGGCTCAACTGCGATCGACCAATCATCAGATTTCATGTTTTGGAAACCGCACTCTGTAACAATTTTCCGATACTCCGAGAGTGAAATGACGTAAGGCAAGCAATACACTCGATAAATTTCTTTAAGATGAGCCACCTCATTAGGAGTTAAATCTCCTGCTAAGGAATCAGTCTCTCGATGACACCAGGTAGCAAAGATCATTTTTCCGCCTGGTTTTAGCACACGATAGCATTCCGAGAGGAACTTAGCTTTATTTGGCATATGTTCGCCACTTTCTAACGACCATACCAGGTCAAAAGTATTGTCCCCAAAAGGCATATCTAGGGCATTAGCCACTTCAAAATTTACTCGACCTTCTAAACCTGCTGCTGCTGCTCTTTCCTTAGCTCTTGATGCTTGAACAGGAGAGAGAGTGATGCCTGTGGCTTTGCAGCCAAATTTTTGTGCTAGGTGTAGAGTGCTGCCACCAATACCGCAGCCAACGTCAATTATATTTTGCGGGGGATTACCTTTGTTATGACCACTGTTATAACCACTCCAAAGTAATAACTCTTCAATTAGTTCGATTTGTGCCTGACGGCGATCGAGCTTGTAATTACCATTTTTACCATAGTAACCGTGGTGCATATGTTCGCCCCAGATAGACTCCCATAGTTCACTAGAAGCATCATAAAACTCGCGAATATCTTGATATAGACTATTACTCATAAAACAAAAAATTAGCTGAAGGCACAGACGTATTCTTACCATAGCTAAATCATGCATTTTTCGCTAAAAATCAGACTATTTAGTAAAAAATAATGAATAAATCTAATGATTTTCGAGGAGATATTGCAGAAGCGTTTAAAACTTTACTAAGTTTCTCAGCTCATTTTGATTCACCTAAGTAGGTGGGTGTAATTAAATTGGAAATGAGGTTAGGGAGTAACAAGTAACGAGTAAAGAGTAATATGCGGAGCGGTATCCTTTAGGACAAATAGCTCTAAGGGTAGGGGTTTGATCAATTATTTTGCCTACCTACTTAATTGATTTTCTGTTCAAGCGATCGCCTGTAATCAGTAACCAGTCACCAGTAATCAGTAATCAGTAATCAGTAATCAGTAATCAGTAATCAGTAATCAGTAATCATGCCCAATCTTACCCCCGAACAACAAGCAGCAGCCTATGCAAACTGTAGCGTAGTGATTACAGCAGGAGCGGGTACGGGTAAGACACATATGTTGGCGGAGCGATATCTTTATTATCTGCGGGAGAGAGATTTATCACCGTTAGAGATAGTCGCGGTAACTTTTACCGAGAAGGCTGCTACAGAATTGCGATCGCGTATCCGCTCTTTAGTTAGTCAAGAGTTACCCCAGCGTTTGGATCTGCTTGCCGAGTTGGAAGCTGCTCAAATTAGTACAATCCATGCCCTTGCTGCCAGAGTCGCTCAAGAACACTTTCAGCTCATTAACATTCCTGCGGATTTTCAGGTATTGGATGATCTAGAAGGGCAAGTCTGGTTAGATGATGGACTACAGCAGGCACTGACGCAACTATCTCCAGAGGTTTTTCAGCTCATTCCTTATTCTCTCTTGCAGGATGTTTTAAGCAAGTTGCTCGACGATCCTTATACGGCGCACAAAGCTTTACAGCAGGGGATTCAAGACTGGGAGGAATTAATTGTCAATGCCCGTATCCAGGCGGTAAAAACCATAGTTAATGATGGGGCATGGCAGTCTAGTAAAGAGGTATTACAACAGCATCAAGGGCAAGCAGGGGATAAGTTAGAAGCAATTCGTCTGTCAGTCTTACAAGCGATCGCCGATTTAGAAGCTGCGGAAAATATTGATACAGCGATAACCCTTCGGGTACGCTCCGCGATCGCAACTATTGAACAGGTTAACCTAAGAGTCGGCAGTGACAAGAATTGGCAGGATATGAAAACTGTCAAAGATGCCTTAAAAACTTTAAGAGAGTTGGTTAAAAAAGTTACCAGTCAAGGGTTACTAGATTTAGCGATCGGTGAGGCTGATGAGCAGTTAAAATTAATTCTGCCCGCCTTAACCGAAGCCTATCAAGAGGTTACAGCTTATCTTAGTCGTCTTAAGCTACAGAGAAAGGTACTTACCTTTAGCGATTTAGAACTATACGCCCTACAGGCATTAAGTAATACTCAGGTACAAGACTATTATCATCAACGTTGGCAAGTATTTTTAATTGATGAATTTCAGGATACTAACCCCACCCAGGCGGAATTGCTCAACACCCTCACCGCTCAGGCAGAATTAACTATTGTGGGGGATATCAAACAGTCAATCTATGGCTTTCGGCGGGCGGATATTCGCGTATTTCAACAGTTTCGCGATCGCATTTTGGGGAACAACGGCAAGGAAGTTATTCTTAGTACCAGCTTTCGCACCCATGAAACTTTGATCGAGCAGTTTAATCAAATCTTTGCCCCCTTGCTAGCAGAAAACCATCAGGATCTCAATGCTTTTCGTCAGTCAAAACCAGCAGCAGGAAGCAGCGCAACGGATCAATATTTACAAGTGTTAGTTATTGGCGATCCACTAACTAAAGAAGGTGAAGAGAAACCACCGAAGCCCAATAAGGCGAACCGACAGCGAGTAGAAGCATTTAGCCTAGCAGAAAAAATTAAGCAGATGCTCGATCGCCAGACTCCTGTATTCGATCGGCAAACTAGACAGATACGCCCCCTTGAACCCAAAGATATTGCTATTTTGACTCGTACCTGGCAACCTTTAGAAGTATACGGCGAAGCATTAGCAGCAATTGGTATTCCTGTCGCCCCTGCGGGAGGGGGTAATTTATTAGCTACCAGAGAAGCGAAAGATGCCACGGCTTTACTACGATTTCTGGCTAATCCACGGGATGATATTGCTTTAGTAGCAGTATTGCGGAGTCCTTTTTTTGCCATCAGCGATCGCCTTTTATTTCAAGTACGGGAATCTTTTGAGCGCCAAGCAGATCGAGATACCTGCTGGTGGAGTGAACTAGAAAAATGTCAGTTGAGCGAATTATCTCGCCCAGTTAGAGTCTTGCAACAGCTATTAAAATCTCGTCAATCGGAAATGCCCTCGCGTATTTTGCAGCTTGTAGATCGTTTAACAGGATATACGGCAGTAATTGCTAATTTAGCGGGCGCGGACAGAAGATTGGCAGATTGGCGCGGATTTGGACAGTTAGTTAAGGATCTAGAACAAGGCACTTACGATCTATTTGGAGTAGTGCGTCGCCTCAAGCGTTTGTCTGAACAAGAGGTAGCAGTACCCCGCCCGATCATAGCAGTGAATAACGCTGTCTCGTTAATGACGATCTATGCGGCTAAAGGTTTAGAGTGGGGTGTGGTAATTGTGGCGGATCTGAGTAAAGAACGCCGTAAGTCCGATCCAGCAATCCGTTTTGATGCTCAATTAGGAGTGGCAGTAACCAGTAAAACCCTACTAGGAAAAACTCAAAAACCAGTACTGTACAACTGGCTAGAATATCTTCAATCACAAAAAGATCGCGGGGAAGCTATTCGAGTATTATACGTTGCCTTGACTAGAGCTAGAGATTATCTAATCTTGAGTGCTGCTGAACCTTACAAAGGAGAACTAAACCTTCTACAGCGGGGTATATCTGCTGCCAATGTTCCAACTTTTACCATTCCCTACACTGACAATAAAGCACTGCCTCCCATACTTCAAACTCCTGTTTTACCAGAACATCTGCCACCGCTATTATTAAATCCTCTGGGTTCAGGCTTATCAGAACTACCTGTTACTGCTTTAACCGACTATGCTCGCTGTCCTCAACGGTTTAAACTACACTTTATCGATGGACATCCAGGTTTAGGAGAAGGCTTTGCTTACAGTATGCAAACAGGGACATTAGTGCATAAAGCTTTAGAACATAACCTGACCAAAGCTCAAGACTTATTACCCTTTGCCGAAGCCGATTGGTCACAATCAGTATGTGACGAGGCGATCGCTTTAGCCATCAGATTCTTTAAATTACCTGTATATCAACACCTTCGTCAGACAGCCGTAGCCAAAGAACAACAGATTAGCTTTAAACTCGATCGCCTAACCTTCAACGGCGTAATTGATTTGGTGGGTAATGATTGGGTATTAGACTATAAAAGCGATCGCACTATCCAACCCCAAGATCACCGTTTCCAACTTTGGGTATATGCAGCCGCTTTAAATCATCCTCATGCTCACATCGTCTATTTACGCCACGACAAGATCCATAGTTTTACACCAAGCCATTTAGCAGAAATTGCCGAGGAAGCCTATTCTCTAGCACAAAAAATAAGCCAGGGTGACTATATAGCCACCCCAACCACTGAAAAATGCGCCTACTGTCCTTACCTAGCTTTTTGTAATGACGCAACGATCTAATTTATTAATTACAGCGAATTTCAATTGGATAAAACCCATTACCCATTACTTCGATAAATTAATGCGTCTACTCAATCGAAAACTGCTGTAACTTTCACCCAAATACTCCTGAAAGATCTTTGCTCACTGGGTAACTTTTTACACTCAGTTGTGCCATCTAGTTTAAGACCACCATCATCACTGAGAATATGCAAGCGATCGTCTTGATTGGGATAAAATAAAACAGACTCTGGGCGAAAATCTTGAGGAAAAACAATTCCTTCAATCATTTCTGGATTTTCTGCTGAGTTTCCCGACCATTGATAAAGGCAGAAGTTGCTACTATCATCAAAAGCTCCTGCACAAATAATATAAGTCTGATATTTTTCCCAGTATTCAATACTTCTAATCCCTAATCCTCCTAGATCAAGCCTAATTGGCTCTCCGAACTGAGCCGACGAATTTTCTTGGCGGACTAATTCGGCTGGGTTTTTTAAAGGAATTAGTAAGGCTTTTCCGTCAGGAACGGGATTGCGAAAACCAATTAATAAATCTTGATTAGGAGTAGTACATAATCCTTCTATATTTATGCCATCTTTTGATTCAGGAGTTAGATGTTTATCTAGATCGATTGATTCAAAGTATTGTTTGAGTTCTTGATCTTCTAATGAATCCCGTAGATCTTGCAAAAGGTTTTCATAAGAAGTACCCGATTGCTCAACAGAAATATTTTTTCCTTCAACAGTGATTTTCGTCCCAAAAAAGTGGTGACGTTGAAGCTTTAACTTGCCTTTTTTATTTCTTCCATGTGAAGTAATCCAATAAACCACTCCATCTAGTAGTGCTGCCCCTTCGATATCTACTTCTTTTTGCTTAGAATTATTTTTAAAATAGTGATTAAGGTCAATTTCCTGAGTTGGTTTGCCAGATTTTTTAGCCTGATAAACTCTCAAAATATTATCTTCATCATTAGCAACAATAACATAATCGCTCTTTTCAACAGCGATCGCTGCTGAAGCATCGCACATTCCTTGATGATTTAATTCTTCGATCACAGCGATAAAATTTAGCTTTTTCATAATCAAGCATTGCCAACATAGTAATTATTTAAGCGATCCCGAAAAGTGTTTTTAACTCAAAATAATTAAGTACAGGACAAGCTTAGAGAAAAATAAATCAAATTTAAAACTTGTCTTTATTTCCTCTGCGAATTTTGGCAACACTATCTTGATTACATAATGCTCAATGCTTATTCACTCTAAGCTTCGTCGTAGGCTTCAATATCTAATAAGTGGATATAAGGCTGTGCTAGCTCTTCTCGTTGAAAGGCGATCGCCCGCAGCAAATGCCAATCTTCTAAGGCTTCAAAAGGGCTATTATATTCATCCTGTTCCAAACGACTAGCAATAACAGCAACTTGCTCTTCAGTAATTCCCACAATGTCTTGCTTAGTCAACTTTAAAGTAGTCATTAGCCCATATACCTCAATTTAAAGTTTAGAAATCGTAAGATATTCCACTTACATAAGTGTAACTCACTTTAATTCCAATTTAGTATTGCTCAACACTTTTTAGCATTTAGAGAATTTAGAGAATTTCAGTCAATTTTAAATTAAATCAAGTCCGCTTATGTACTTCTAATAAAATCTTTGCCCCAAACTAAGCGGGATAAACGCCTCTGCGTCTTTGCGACGCGAAGCTAGTCCTTTAGGGCGCGAGACTTAACAATCAAAATATTAAGTGCAATTTTAAAGAGAAATGGTTTAAGATGCCTTGTTTCTTTGCAAAGAGCAAAATGTAAAGTACCCTGATAATAAATTTAACCTGGTGGGAAAATATGTTTTTACTGATTAATAAAGCTTTTAATTTATGAAACGGATTTTTATTACTGGCGCGAGTGGTTGTATTGGTCACTATATGACCGAAGCTTTAATTCAACATACTAATCATGAACTATATCTGCTAGTAAGAAATCCTGACAAGCTCAAATTTAACTATCAGGCTCGTCCAGGAATTCATCTTTTAGTGGGGGACATGTCCCAGATTAAAAAATATAGCGATTTGCTACTCAAAATTAACATCGCGATCTTGGCAGCGACAGCTTGGGGAGGGAAAGAGGAAACTTATGATATTAATGTAGTTAAGACTTTATCATTAATTAATCTGCTCAATCCTCAA
The DNA here is from genome assembly GCA_019359095.1 of Pleurocapsa minor HA4230-MV1. Taxonomy (NCBI): domain Bacteria; kingdom Bacillati; phylum Cyanobacteriota; class Cyanophyceae; order Pleurocapsales; family Pleurocapsaceae; genus Pleurocapsa; species Pleurocapsa minor. The sequence goes on from JAHHHZ010000021.1 coordinate 203,872, forward strand.
ATTTGTGAACGAGTTATTTATTTTTCTACCGCCAGTATTTTAGACCGCAACAACCAGCTACTTGTACCCGCCTCTCAGTTTGGACACGACTATATTCGCACTAAATATGAGTGCTTTGAGCAGCTTTCTCACCAGGCTGTCGCTGACAAAATCATTGCCGTATTCCCGACTTTAGTTTTTGGTGGAGAGCAAAATAAGCCCTATTCACATCTAAGCGCAGGGATCACCGACGTAACTAAATGGATTAGTTTAATTCGTTGGTTTAGCCTCGAAGGTAGTTTTCACTTCATCCACGCCCAAGATATCGCTAAGATTATTAGCTATCTGGTCGAAAATCTTGATTATGCTCCTAATTCATCTGCTGAAAGTATAGGCTGTCTTGTTTTAGGTAATCCTGCTATTTCTGTCGATCGGGCGATCGCCCAAATCACCAGCTATTTTAATAAAAAGATTTATTTACGCATCCCGCTTTATATCTGGCTAACCAATATCTTGATTAAGCTATTTAAAATTCAGATGGATGATTGGAGTCGTTTCTCCCTCGACTATCGCCACTTTACCTATGCCGATCCTGTCACCCCAGCCAGCTTTGGTCTGCAAAACTATTGTTCTACTGTGGAAGAGTTAATGAAAGTTTCAGGAGTTTGATTTCTAACTGCAACTAGTTTTGAGTAGTAATTAATGTAAAGCAACTTTAGTTTTAACTTCATTCCTCAACTGATTACGGTCGGGTAATTCTTGCTCTAGATAACGCAAACGAGGCTCACGATAGGCGATCGCTACTACCACTAAATTAATCACACCTAAGATAACTAGTAGTAAGGTAACACCTTGACCCATCCCTGTATTGATTACCTTGCCGATCATCTGCGCGATAATCCCGCCTTCTGCCATCAACGGATTTAGCACATTATCAACCAATGGGCCTGCTAACAAATAAGCACAGATCGCCAGCGATCGCTCTAAGGTTTGCTGTAGGGCAAATACTCTACCCTGAAGACGACTGGGAACTTTACTCTGCCAAATTGCTTGGTTACAGCTAACAATAATTGGCTGGGAAAATAAATAGCCAAAGATCCCAAGTGCCAAAATAACAGGGGAAATCTTGAGACCACCAATTAAAACGATTAATCCCTGCAAACCAACAAAACAAATAATTGCTTTAACGCGGTTACGAGGCCCTGACCAGACGCTCATCAATACGCTACCCAGCAACATGCCACAGCCACCAACAGACAGGACAAAACCTAGTTGTGTCGTCGATCCTGGTTGATATAGTAGTGGCCAAAGAACAACTTCGATCATCCCCATGGTGAAATAGCTAATTGCAATGAAGCAAACTAGACGTAATAAACCTGGTCGCAGAACAATATAATTCCAGCCAGCCACAGCATCGCTAATCACCTGATTAACCACTTTGTTGCTTTTTTTAGATCGTTTGAAATCGGGAAACTTGACGCTAATTAAGGTTAAAATCGCGATCGCAAAAGTACTTATATCAATACACAAGATAGTTTTTAGACCAAAGCGGTGTAGTAGTAAACCCGCGATCGCTGGAGAAGCAATTTTGGCGATCGCAAAGGAAGCCTGTACCATCCCGTTAGCTCGAATTAGGTTATTTTTTGGCACTAATTGGGCAATTGATGCTGTGTAAGCAGGCTGTTGAAAAGCATTAAGACTTGATGAGACAATTAAAGCTAGATATATCTGCCAAACCGCTAGATGATTCGTCCAGACTAAAGCCAGAATAGCGATCGTAACTAGTCCTGTTCCCAGATCGCTCATAATCATGGCAAAGCGCCGATTCCAACGATCGACTAAAACCCCTGCAAGAGGAGAAATAATCACCTTGGGTAGATACATAAATAGGATCGTCAGAGCGAATTGAGTTATTGTCCCTGTGTCTTGATATGTTTGGTCGAGAATCCAAAACCCCAAGGCAAACTCAGTCAGTTTCGTGCCTAACAAGGATACGACTTGTCCAACCCAGACGATCAAAAAAGTTTGCATATAAATTTTATTTAATATGGGTATCGTTCAACAAATATAAAAACTGAATAATTTTGAATAATTACTTAAAAGTTTGTCTAACTATAGTAGCTGTATTAATTTAGGGGTAACATCTATAGTAGGTTAATAATTTAATTGTAACACTTAAGTATTTTATACAAACTACAAACTGACAAAAAGATTATGATAGATGTTGTAGGTTGACTTTGCCAGACTCTATTACTTGTTTGACATGAATACTATAGCAGCCAGTGATGCCGATCTTGGCTCTGGCTTAAAAATTAATCCTTAAGATCGCCAATCAAAAAAGAAGCACTTACGTATACTCACATATAATAGTTGCTAATTATGTCTAAGATCTTAAAGTTTTAAACTAAAATCATAGGCGATAACAGAAATTTAATGGAAATTAATGGCTAGGGCGGAGAATCATAAGGAGAATTATTACTTAATTTTGGGTGTATCCCAAAATGCAAGCCTCAAGGAAATTAAGCTAGCTTTTCGTGGTTTGGCGCGTCAATATCATCCTGATTTAAATCCTGACGACCCAGTTTCGGCCGAAAAGTTCAAGCAAATATCTCAAGCTTACGATGTGCTGTCTGACGCCACAAAACGTCGTCGTTTCGACCGTAATATTCCTCTTCAGCAGCCTCAAACACCACGCAAAAATAATCAACCAAAACCAAATTCTCAAACAAAGTCTGCTAAAGCATCGCCCAAAACACATCTGGATTATTATAATCGGGGTTTGCTACGGACTCAGACTAAAGAGTATCGCCAGGCTATTGATGATTATAGTCAAGCAATTAAGCTTAACCCTCGATTTGTCGATGCCTATCTTAAAAGATGCGAAATGCGCTACAAGCTGGGGGATAACCAAGGAGTATTAAATGATTGCCATGAAGTGCTAAACATCGATCCCACTGTGGCAAAAGCTTATTATTATCAGGGTCGAGCGCGTTACAGTTTAGGATACGTAGAACCAGCGATTGAGTCTTACAATTTGGCGATCGCCCAAGAGCAAAATTATCCTCAAGCTCATTATTATCGCGGAATTGCCTATAAAGAATCCCAAAATATGACCTCGGCGGTTAGTGACTTAACTCAAGCAGCTGAATTATTTCGCCAACAACAAAATTATGATGCTTATCGTCGCACACAAAAAACAGTTAATGGACTTAGTAAAAACAACATGGTTTCTCGTCAAGAAAACTTAGCTTACAATTTTTTGACCACCCTGGGTTTATCTTTGCTCAATCCTAGCGGTGGACTGTTGCCTGCTTTTTCACGCTTAGAAGACAAGCAGTTAATCCAGGTGGGAACTGTCTATGGCTTGTTATCTTCTTTGTTTTTTGTTTGTAGCTATTATATGGTCGGCATATTATTTTCTTCACCTGTTTGGCAGCTATTTTTGATTGCTTTAATTCCTTTTTTTTGTTTGATCATAACAGGAAGTATTTTACGCGGTTTGTGGCATCATCGAGGTAACTTCGCCACCGATATTTTCTTAGCGGGTGTGGCGATCGCTCCTTTAGCTTTAGCTGCAATTTTCATCGGATTTGTGTCTATTTCAACTTTATCAATCGTCATTCCCTTAATGTTTTTTGGTTGTTCCTATAGCGCTCTTACTTTGCAAGCTGGCTATCTGCAAGTGCTAAATATTACTGAAGCAAAAGCTACTTTTATGGCTGCGCTAATGTTGATGTTAAATAGCTGTATATCTTTTGTGTTGATCTCTAGTTTGGCTGTTTAAATAGTTATTGATTGTCAGCTAGGCACAACTGATACTCAATCCTGTTGGTATACAACATTTATGGGTAATAGGTAATAGAATTTCAGCGGAATTATAGCTACACGTAACAACATTAGAAAAATTTTGAAATACTACTTCCTATTTCTTATTTCCTACCTCGCGCATTCCCTTGCGTCTTACGCCGTCCTAAAGGATACCGCTTCGCATAACGCGGGGTCGCTCGTCTACTTACGAGCAGATTACTATTGATATTTTAATCTAACTTTGTACGACTATAAACTGCTTACCACAAAATTATTTTTGAGAATCGGATTTAGTATGATTATTTAGTTAAAAAACAAAAAAATACACAACCTAATTATTTTATACAGGTTGCATATTTTAACTGGATCTTTATAATTCAAATAAATTTTATCTAGTTTTATCTAGCTAGTAGCTATGGTTTCTGCATCAACATCAACAGTTTTGCTGGCAGAACTTTCAGTACTAGCATCTGTAGTAACGTTTTTATTATCTTGACGAGTTTGCAGTTTAGCAATCATCATTTGTGATAGTTCAGTAAATAATAAACCTGCTAACATTACGTCATCTATCTGACCTAAAACTGGAAGAAAGTCTGGTGCAATATCAATTGGGCTAACAAGATAAATAATAGTTCCTAAAATTACCCACCAACGGTATTTAGGGTGGCGGATTGCATCGCGATACCAATTATATAGGGAAGAAAGAGAGAAGTTCATATTTATTATTTGTGTCCTCGACTAACTTGTTTTATTTTGACAGATTTTAATAGTAACTTCAGGGTGGATAACCAGATATCTATCTTTCGGTAAATACGATTAAAAAATTACTAAATCAAAGTAAAAAACTCAGAGCTTTTAGACCTATTCGTCTTTGTCTAACACTTTTTGATAGTAGTCCATCTAGCAAATGATAGATAATCCAAGATTTAAGCTGTTGAGTTATGAGTATGCTTAAAACTGATTTCCCGAATAAAAAAAGACCTAAGCAAATTAATAGCTTGGCTAGATAGTTGAGTGGTATTAAATACCAAATCAAAATGTTAATTGTAATTATAGCGATCGCCATCAAACCAGATAATAACCAGTAATACCAAGCTTTTGATTTAAAGGGAAGTTGCGCCAGGATTTCGCCAACGAGCCAATAATGAGCTTGAGATATTTGATTGAGTAGTGGGGGATTATGGATCAATTCTTGCTTGATTTGCTGAGAGATTTTACCTTCTAGGTCGATGACACTGCGAAACAAAACATGAGAAACTTGCTCGTTGTCAAATAAATATTCTGTGGAAAAAGTTAAGCAAGATTGCGCCAGAGTTGAACGCGGTGAGCAGGGTAAATTTAACAGCGCATAGTGACGTAGATTAGCTAAATTAGTCGCAGATAGAACTAATTTAGTCTCGGTAGCTTGATTCTGGGCGATTTGCTCCAGTAGTTTGGCATCCAGACAAAAACAAACTCGATCGGGAATAGTTACTTGACGGCTGATTCTGGTTAATTTAATTTGAATACATGAATTTAGAACTTCGTTGCTCATTGCTCATTGCTCACTGTTGAATGGCGTGCGACCAAAGAAAGCATAAATTTGACTAACCCGCGCCACTGTTGTTCTCCTGTGGCGGTTGAGCGTTCGTGTAACTGTAAGAGTAAATGGCGATCGCTGCGTCCTAAAATTGCTTGAGAATAACGGTTCACAATTTTACCGTTGAGTTGTAACGATGTTTGAGCGTACGTCGTATCCGTAATATCATGCTGACGGGATGAACTTTGCAAAATGTGATCGCGCCGATCTAAAGCAATTTTCCGTTTGTTTAACTGCTGCAAGATATTAATAAACTGACGTTCCTTTAATAGTTGATTAACCTGTGACATCGAGTTACGACTACTAGAAATTGGTTCGGGTAATCTCGTGGGAATATTCTCCCAATCAACGTTTTGCTGACTTAAAATCGGTAAATCGCGTTTGATTTCAGCTACTAGCAGGCGGTTATATTGCGTTGAACTAGCATCTATTAGCAAGAGACAATAGGCTAATTCTAATTGTCGGCGTAACTGCAAATAGCGATTCCACAAAGACAGATCGATTGCTGATTGTTCTAAAAAGGAGCGAGAGAGACCATAAATAGCTTGGTAAACTTCCCAAGGGATAAAGATCTCATCGACAATTTCATCCACAATCACAGTGCTGATTTCCACTGTAGTAATATTTGTCAGCATTTGATTCAAAAACGGCATTTAAAAAGGATGTGATCCTGAATTCTGTTGGTATACAACATTTATGGGTAACGAGTAACGAGTAACGAGTAACGGGTAATAGAGTTTCAGCGCAATTATAGCTATTCGTAACAACGTTAGGGCATTTTTGAAATACTATTTCCTATTTCCTATTTCCTACCTCGCGCATTCCCTTGCGTCTTACGCCGACGCGGGGTCGCTCGTCTACTTACGAGCCAATTACTATTGATGTCCTAATCTAACTTTGTACGACTATAAACTGCTTACCACAAAGTTATTTTTGAGAATCGGATTTAGTCTAATTTACGACTCAGGATCTGTGTCAACTGCTTCGTTTTGTTCTTCCCAATTGTGCCAAGTTTCTTTGGCTTCTTTGATGTTGAGAGATTTTAGATCGAACACTCCAGTTTTGACATCAGGCTCTTCATCTAACCACTCACTCCAGTCTGGTTGATTTTCAGGAGTTGCCGTTTCTTCTAACTCGGCACCATCTTCAAGATCGGCCAAAGACAGTAGATCATTAACCATCTGCTCATCTTCAGCATTTAAAGCAGGTAATTGAGGTTCAAGATTATTTTCCTCAATCTTGGCTACAGGCTGATTTGTCTGATTTGCTCTGTGGTTGCCTACTTTACTAGCTTCTAAGGCATTGGGCATGCCATAAAGATTACCAGTATTAGCTTGCGTTGGCAAAGATTCGCGGGCGACATCTGCTGCAATATCTACCCAATTCGCATGTGTTGCTTGCTGCTGTTGAAAAGACGACATCAGTTGGAACATCTTTTGCAAACTGATCAAATTGTGTTGAATTGTTTGGTGTCCTTGAGTTACCTGCTGAAGGTGGAATTGCTTAATTTCCGAATAGCGATCGCCCGTTAGTTTTTCGCCAATTTCATTTTCAACTTTTCCTTCAATTAAATTGATATGAGTATGGAGATAGTTATCCATCTGAACATTTTCTGCATCGATCTTCTGTCCATCGGCGGTGACTATTTTTGTCGTAATATTTAACTCTGGTGCATTGCTCATCGCCACCAGAAACGCTTCGCTAATATTACCTGCTTTAATTGCTTGTTTAAAATCTTCGCTGGATGTCATCGTTATTAATCTTCTAGAGGTCATATCCAATCGAGCCAGCTTACCTATCTAAAATTTAAATACGATCTGGATTAATCATCAATTAATTAAAATCTGTCGCATCTGTTCTAGGTTGGCAAGATTCTTGATTAAAGATTCTTGTCTTTGGCGTACTTGCTCAATATGCCATCGTTGTAATTCGCCATAGGTAGGATTGTCAATCAATTTAAGATCAATTTCATGTTCTACTGTTTGGTTGAGGAGATCGATTTGAGTATGAAACCTACTGGTTGATGCCGATTGCTCTAAATGATCTAAGTCCCAGCTATCGACATAAGTACTTACCTCAACCTCCACTATTTCACTCATGGCAATGGTTAGAAGCTGAAAGATTTCTTGAGCTAAAGATGGGGCTGTAGTTTGTCTATTTGATGTCATGAGTAATGCATTTTAACTAATCAGCTTCGTTTAAAGCAAAATGTAGGTTGGGTTTCGTGCCTCAACCCAACGATTAAAAAATTTTGTTGGGTTTCACTATCGTTCTACCCAACCTACCAAGTCTCTAAGCAACTAGGCAGTGTGTGAATTTAACTAAAATTTAATTAAATACGCCATTAATTCCAGAAATTTGTCGCATTGTAGCCCAAGCTTTCCATCATTTGATATAGCATAGGCAGACTTAAACCAATAACATTGCTGTGACAACCAACTATTTTCTCGACAAACATACCGCCTTTACCTTCTAAAGCAAAGCTACCCGCGCAATTGAGGGGTTCACCAGTAGCAATATAGGCTTCAATCGTGCGATCGCTAAGATCGGCAAAATAAACCTCAGTCACACCACAGCGAACAATTTGTCTTTGTTGCTCCAGGTCAATTAAAGCATGACCTGTATAGATTTTACCCATTTTACCGCGCATTCCTCGCCAACGGGCGATCGCTATCTGGGGTGATTCTGGCTTACCATAAATGCGATCGTTGATCGTCAGTACCGAATCGCAACCCAAAACCAAAGCACCTTTGAACTGTGGCGCTACAGTTTCCGCCTTACATCTGGCTAAAGTCTGTACTAGTTCTGCTGCATCTTCAAGCTGAATTTGATCTTCATCAAAATCGCTCTTACAAACAATCGGCTCAATCCCCACCATCCGCAGTAATTTTAGACGAGCAGGGGAAGCTGAAGCCAAAACGAAAGGCGGGGATGTAGATGTCTTCTTGGCGCTCATAGACAGTTAATGATTCAATTGCTCTCAAATAGGATCGTGAAGATTAACGCACAGTAAAGGATTTAACCGCCACCTCAAAACTATCCTTAACTGTATCCCAGCGTTTTTCAGGCGTTGAGAGATTAAAAGTAAAAATCTTGCCTCTACTTACCGCCACACTAGCAATATTGTGTCTTGTCCCTTGTTCGGGTATTTCTTCTTCATACTCTAATAGATAATACTTCTTATCTTTATTTTCTCTGGCTTCAGCACGAATAAACTCGGCTTCTCTTTCACCTTTAGGAGTACTATTAATTACCTTAAGTAGACGATAGCCAACCTCAGAAGGACTACCCAAATCCTCTAGAGTTTTACCATCAGGAACTTCGTTAATAATGACGCTCAGATTTTCAGTTCTTTCGACCAAATCGCGAAAAACCACATCGACAGTTTTTCTGGCAGAAGTGCCTAGATTAACAGGAATCCAACCGTTAGGATAGAGAAACTCATACCCCTTACTCGTATTAACATAGCTTTGTAATCCAGTTACCCCTGTAGAACAGCTTGTAATGACTAAACTTAAAACAATTAATAATCCAGCGCAAAACGACTTAAACATTTTTGTTTAGTTACCTCTATAAATCAGCTTTTTGTGATATTTGTATCTTTTATTTTTGATTATCTCACGACACAGAAATGCCCCAGGCTAAATTGTTTGCCCAGGGGACATCTACCGTCATTTTTCTTAAGATTAAATGTTTAAAATCTTAACTTACAGTTGAAGCATATACTGCAACAGCTACAACACCACCTAAAAGCAAAAATGCGAGGACACCAAAAATTGCATAGTTGCGTTTTTGCGCCGAATCTGGCTCTTCTGCTGTATACATTTGAGGTTCTCTAGCAAAATTATTTAGTAATCCACCTTCTTCTTCTGTATAAGGCATAAATTTTATTTCCTCTAAATTTTTATTTGTAAACCTTAATAAATAGTAATCTTATTTATCCGATCGCACAATCAATCATGCGATCGCATTTAATCTTTTTAAGAGCAAAAGTCAGTTTGAACTTAGCTGAAGCTTAACCTTAGTTTCGTCAGATATGGCAGATATTTCCTGATAACCAAGTTTTAAAAATAAGTCAGGCTGAAGTGCAATAGTACCATTAGCAATCAAACCGTTACCCTCAGAACTTGTGCCATAGCCTAGCTCAAAGTTCCATTGATGTTGGTTTGGACTAACTTGAGTCTGAGAATGTATTTTTGCGCCCCAGACTATAAATTCTTGCTGCTCTTTCTTGCCTGAAACATTCTGATATTTAACAAAAGCAGAGCATTGAATCCCAAAATTGTCTGAATCAAGCAGTTGACTGCTCAGTTCTAAATTACTTTTATTTTGATTACCATTGTAGGTAAATTGTAAACCTCCAATCTGAGAATTTAATTGCCACTGTAAATTTTGCTCATGATCTAAAGCTGCGGTGGCAGAAAGAGAAAAGTAATCGTTGTGTATTGCTACTTTTATTCCTGCGCTGTAATATTTTGCTTTAGTATTTCCTCTGGCAACTAAAGTTAAACCAGGATAAACACCCCAATTCACATCAAACTTTTGTTTTTCAGCATCGCTGTAGTAATTAGCTACAAAATTGGAACTAGGTTGAAAACGAATATGAGTATGAAAATCTATGCCAGATTCTTGCGCCAACAGAGAAATAGTAGCTTTAATTGGTAAGATATCGCCGTCGTAGGTTAGCTGGGTAAAACCAACTAAAGCATTTTCATAAACAAAACCAACCCCCATGGTTAGCTGTTGGGTGATGCCATGATGATAAGTAATTCCAGCACGAAAATCTTCAAATTCTGGGACAGCATTAAAACCTCGATCGAGAGTTACTGGCTTGGCTAAGTTGTGATTTCCCCCGCCTGAAACAGTGAGACTGGCACTACCTAAAGCTAATGCAGGAGCAGAGTTGGTGTAGTTTAGCGACGATGGGTTTGTCTGCTGCTCATGTTTTCCCCAATGTTCAATGGTAGTTATACCCCAGTATCGATGTTGATTCTTACTTGGCCAAAAAGTTTTTTGGAAGCCTAAGACTAAATCATTTTGATACGACTGATGAATATAAAGTTGCTGTGGCAAAGATGGTAATTGGTCACTTGTTTGCTCCGAGGAATTAGGCAAAGTCCACTCTTGGCGATGAGGCTCCCCTAAAGGATATGCGTAGCGGTATGCTTTAGCACTAGCTTCGCGTCGCGCCTCCGCTGCGCGATCGCAAAAATTGAGTACACAATCAGTTTTAGGAGATATTTGGGGGAAGAAATAATTAGTTTGTAAAGGAACACTAGAACTAGAAAAGACAGTTTGTTTCAACTGCTGATTAAATTCTGTGTTGGCGGACACTATCTGCCTTTGTTGGGGCGATCTTGGTTTAACTGGAGTTGCCAGAGTGGAATTAGCGCAGCTAAGACAGCCGAAAATACCACCAAAGAGGACGTTTGCTACAATGGCTTTCATTCATGTATGGGAGAGATAGAAGAAATTAAAAAGTAATTACGACTCGCTAAGATGACGCCAAGCAAACCAAAACTTTGATTTAATTTGACTGTTAGTCAAATTGGTATTTTTGTAGTTGTCAAAAACTACATGAGTAACAAGAATATTATCGAGTTTTTTACTTTCTGTACTCTTATATTCTGCCCATTTTTGCTGGAAATTAAACTAAAGTTTATCTAAAGAATAATTGCTCAAGGATTAAACGAGACCCAGCCTGGGTTTTAGCGATCCTAAGCAATCTCTTCGGGGATTAAATTCGCTGATTAGCCGATTAAATGTCAACCATTAAGTTCAACAACAATAGAGATATGAAAAAATTTGCCACAATCTTGTTACTAAATCTAGGAATCATTGGCGGGATGACCAATATTGCTCAGGGAGAAAATGCGGCAACTGCCCCCGAGGAATTAACTCAAGTTGTTGCAGGAATTGAAGAAGCTGCGAACAAGAAAGATATAGAGGGAGTGATTAATTACTACAGTAAAGACTTTAAGAATTCAGATGGCTTAACGACGGCTACTTTAGAGAAGGCTTTAACCCAAATGTGGCAAAATTATCCCCAGCTAAAATACACCACGGAAATTGAATCTTGGTCAGAATCAGGAAATGAGCTAGTTGCCGAAACTCTCACTACCATCACAGGGATTCAAACTAAAGCGGGGAGACAAGCGCAATTAAACTCAACAATTAGATCTCGCCAATATTTTCAGGGACAAAAATTAGTTCGCCAGGAAATACTAACAGAGGAATCGCAGTTAACATCTGGAGCTAATCCTCCCCAGGTTCAAGTCGTTGCACCAGATAGCGTAACCACAGGTGAAAAATATAATTTTGATTTGATTGTTGATGAACCCTTGGGAGATCGAGTATTGTTGGGAGCTGTTCAAGAAGAGAAAACTGCTGCTAATTTATATCTTAACTCCGCTTCCTTAGAGTTAGAACCATTAGCTGCGGGGGGAATCTATAAAGTGGCAACTGCTCCTACAGTTCCTCAAAGTAATTGGCTATCGGCTATTTTAGTTCGGGGAGATGGTATGACCATGATTACTCATCGAATTAACATTAAAGAACAGCAAGCCAAACAGTGAAACTATTTAGGCAATAGCAGAATCCAGAATTATGTCGCTTGTTAAAAATAACCGTAAATTCTTAGCTCTTAAATTTGGGAGCGAGGTTTTAATCTGACTGACAACAGTATTTTTGTCTAAAATCAGAAAATGTGATGAACCTTGAGCCGAAATAATTATTTCTGTTAGCTTAGTTATTATGATTGTGATATGTCTCCAGTTCTCAAAAAGGTTCGTCTGTAACGTCGATCCCTGGTAGATGATCACTTTTTTCAATCAACATGAGTCAGAAACATTTCCCCCATAATTCAACCTCAGACAGAACCTATTGGCAAACAAGATCGCTAAATGTTCTAACACCTCCAGTGCGTAGAAGCCGTAAACATAACCAGAAACATTTAAAGTTGCGTCGGCATAGTTTAAGTAGGCTAATTCGTTTAGCCTATCTCAGGCTATTAAGATTGCAGGATAAACCAGAAGTCGTAGCCAAGGGATTAGCTGTAGGAGTTTTTACTGGCTGCTTCCCCTTCTTTGGTATGCAAAGTCTACTGGCGCTCTTGTTCGCTGCTGTTTTTCGTGGTAGCAAAGTCGCAGCATTAGCAGCAACCTGGATTAGTAATCCTCTAACCTCTGTACCGCTTTATATTTTCAACTATAAAATTGGTAAGCTGTTGTTAGGAACACAAGATACAGTTCTGCCACCCCTTACTCTTGAGTCTTTTGCTGCCTTTAAAGAACTAGGTTCTACCTTTGCAATTACTTTGCTGACGGGAAGTTTTGTGGTGGGAATGATTATGGCGGTAATTACCTACTTTTATGGCTTGGCAATTTTAGAACGAATACACCATCGCACTATCCGCCGTCGTAGCATCAGAAGGCAAAAATAAAATGAATATATCTTCAATTTTTAACATTGATTGGGACTAATATTTAAGGCGATATTAAAAAATTCTGACTAAAGAAAGATGAATTGAGCAGAGTAAATATTTTAATATTTTTACTGCCAGCACTCAGAAGTATGTCTCAATTTAAGCACACGCCAGAGCATCAGGGTAAAATTTTAGTAGTTGATGATCAACCAGATAATACAAAACTTTTGTCGATAATACTTGCGCTTCAAGGATACGAAGTCGCCGAATGTAATCGAGGAAAATCAGCTATCAATTTAGCCAAGGCAAACCCTCCAGATCTAATTTTATTAGATGTTAGTATGCCTGAAATGAGTGGTTTTGAGGTTTGTCAGATACTTAAGAGCGATCGCCTTACTCGAGATATCCCGATTATATTTATTAGTGCTTTTAAAGAAGTTAATAATAAAACTCAAGCCTTTAATCTTGGTGGCAATGATTATATTACCAAACCCTTTCAAATGGAAGAAGTTGTTGCCAGGGTAGAAACTCAACTAAAATATCACCGTCTACAAACAGAACTAAAAACCAAAAATCAACAACTAGAACAAGAAATTGCCGCGCGTAAAGCGATCGAACGCAAATTATTAGAGGTCAATCAAAAACTAAGTAAATTAGCTACTGTAGATGGGTTGACGAACATAGCCAATCGTTATTATTTCGATGATTTTTTGACTAGGGAATGGCAGCTAGCCAGAAGAGAACAGTTTGCTTTAGCTGTAATTCTTTGTGATGTTGATTATTTTAAACTTTATAACGATCGCTTTGGTCATCAGCAGGGAGATACTTGTTTACAACAGGTAGCTCAAGCATTATCAAGAGCCGTCCAACGCCCTACAGATCTCGTGGCTCGCTATGGGGGAGAGGAATTTGCCGTAATTTTACCTCGAACATCAGCAAATAATGCTCTAGTAGTAGCAGAAAAAATGCGTCAACAAATTAAAACCCTCTCTCTAACTCATCCAGATTCTTTAGTGGGAGATTACGTCTCCTTAAGCATAGGCGTTAGCGCTGTGATTCCCTGCTCAAAATACACTAAAAAACAACTTTTGGTTACTGCCGATCGAGCTCTTTATCAAGCAAAAAAAGAAGGTCGCGATCGCGCTATTGTTAAACTCCTCAATTAGTTAAGAAATTATTTAGTAATTATCTATCTAAAGTAATACTAATATGGTACGCATACAACCTAAGATAGACAAAAAACAAAGCAGTGCAGCTTGAGAAAAAACACGATTATTTAGTGTTCAATGTGTTCAATGTTCAACACAAGATAATGGTTAATTTGGCGATTAAAATCAAATAATTAGCGTACAGCAGCATACAGACTTGCGCCATCATATAATTAATACCGCCAAGCGGTTAGCTATAAGCTTACATACATAGGAAATTTAACCTCCTACTATGTCTTATTCCACTTAAATCAAGAAGTGGAGGAACTATACCAGGCTTAGAGCTTAGAGATTACTCTTCTTTTCAGTTTAAGCATCAAGATGAAGACAGGTTTAAAAAGCACTTCTAATACAGCCATGATAGGTGTAATCATTCAGCTGGCAGATGGTAGTATTCAAAGTTGCAATAAGGAAGCCGAAAAGATTCTGGGCTATAGCACCGCAGCAATGATTGGGGTGGTTCCGCCGAAAATATCCTGGCAGACTACTCAGGCAGAAAATTTACCTTTTCCCCCTAACACCCATCCAGCGATCGCTTTTTATTATTCTGGGGGTGTAGCTAGTGTCTTAGCCACGGGACAGCCTTCGAGTAGTGTAAAAATCGGCTTTTATCAGTCAGAAGATCATTTAATCTGGCTTTCATTGGATTCCCAGCCTTTATTTTCAGGAAACACTGACAAACCATCTGGGGTAGTAACCAGCTTTCGGGATATTACAGGGGAGCAACCCCAGGTAGATACTCCTGAGTTTAAAGTTTCGGCGGAAGCTGTTCCTGGCTTGCTGTATCTATTTGATGCAATTTCCCAGCGCAATCTTTATGTTAATTCCCAAGCTTACGATTTATTAGGCTATACCCCAGAAGAAATTCAAGCAATGGGTGATGAGTTTCAGTTTGAAGTCATGCACCCTCAAGATTTTGCGCAATTCCCCGCTCATTTAGCCAAATTAGAGCGATCGCAGCCTGGAGCAGTAGTGAAACTTGAATATCGGATGCGTCATCGCAATGGTAGATGGCGCTGGTTTTGCTCCCAGGATCAGGTATACCGCCGTACTGCTGATGGTCACATAGAGCAGATATTGGGTGTTGCTAGAGATGTTAGCGTTCGCAAGCAGGCAGAAATGGCTTTAAAAGAAAGCGAAGAACGCTTAAAACTGGCATTGTTCGCCTCTGGCACGGGAATGTGGTTTTGGAATCTGCAAGAGGAAACTCTGGAGTGGACAGACCAATGTAAAGCTCTGTTTGGGATGCCACTTGATGTTGAACCCAGCCATGCAAAATTTATTAGTGCCCTTCATCCAGAAGATCGCGATCGCACTCAAGCAGCTATTGATCGAGCTCTAGCTAATCAGACTGAATACAATATTAAATATCGTGTTGTCTGGCCAGATGATAGTATTCACTGGATATTTGCTAAAGGTAAAGGTATTTACAATCGATTGGGTCAAGCCGTCCAGATGATCGGTACGGTAGGAGATATTACTAATTTAAGACAAGCAGAACAACAGCTAATTGAAAGCCAAAAGTTGCTCAAACTTGCCCTCTCCAGCGCTCAAGCTGGGACTTGGAGTTGGGATCTGATTCAACAAGAGATTGTTTGGTCGCCAGAAAATTATGACCTGTATGGTATCGATCCTCAGATAAAGCCTTTACAATATGAGGATTGGCAACAATCATTACACCCCCACGACTTAGAGCGAACTAGCCAAGATTTAGCCAAAGTTCTATCAGGAGAATCTGCTGAATATCAGACTGAATTTCGGGTTTTCCATCCTCAAAAGGGGATTCGCTGGTTATTGGGGGTGGGTAATGTTACCCGTGATGTCAGTGGCGAGCCAATTCGTTTGAGCGGGATTAATTTAGATATTACCCATCTTAAAGAGAATGAAGCGGCTTTACGTCACAGTAAGCAGCAGCTGAGAATGTTACTCGACAGCTTACCCATTTTTGCTGGATTTTTAACTCCTGATGGAATTGTCACGGAAGTCAATCAAACAGCTTTAGATTTGGCTGATTTGCAGCCAGAAGAAATCTTAAATAAACACTTTAGCGAAGCTTATTGGTGGTCTTACGATCCTCAAATTCAGCAACAGATCGATAATGCTATTATGCGCGCCTCAGCAGGAGAAATGGTGCGTTTTGACATTCTTGCCAGGGTTAAATCAGAAAAATTGATCGTGGCGGATTTCGGCATAGTTCCCAAGTTTAACGATCGCCAAGAGGTAGAATATCTAGTTCCCTTTGGTATGGATATAAGCGATCGCGAAGCTGCTAAACAAGCTCTTAAGCAAAGAGAACATGAGCTGGAGTTAATTACTAAAGTAATTCCTCAACAAATCTGGACGGCAGCAAGAGACGGACACCTAGATTATATTAATCAACGCTGGCAGGATTATACAGGACTCAATCTAGAGCAAATGCGGAAGCAAGGTTGGGCGAGTATCGTGCATCCTGACGAATTACCAACTGTTACAGAAAGTTGGATTCAGGCAGTTAAAACCAATTCTCAATTTGCTTTAGAAATTCGTTTACGTTGTGCTGAAGGAACATATGACTGGTTTCTCTGTAAAGCTAGACCGTTGCGCAATGAACAGGGAGAAATTGTTAAGTGGTACGGCACAAACACCAGCATTACTAAAATAAAACAGCTAGAGCAAAAACTACTCCAGCAAACCGAAGATTTAATCCAAGCCAATCAGCTCAAAGATGAGTTTCTGGCGATCGTTTCTCATGAACTACGCACCCCCCTAAATCCAATCTTAGGCTGGTCACAGCTACTTTTAGCAGGGAAACTAGATGCAGACAGGATCGTTCAAGGAATAGCCATAATTGAACGAAATGCTAAATTGCAGGCACAGTTAATTGATGATTTACTTGATGTCTCCAAGATCTTACGAGGTAAGCTAAACCTCAATAAAGTGCCGTTAAATCTCGAATCAGTGATTAGAGCAGCACTTTCCACCGTCCAGCTAACCGCCGAAGCCAAATCAATCCAAATTGAAACCGAATTTGAGTCTGATATCGGTCAGGTTTTAGGAGATGCTGCGCGTTTGCAACAAATTATGTGGAATTTGATTACTAATGCCGTAAAATTTACCCCAGAACAAGGTCAGATAGTCATTAAGCTTAAAAGAATTGCTACACAAGCATTAATTGAAGTCATAGATACAGGACGAGGAATCGAACCTGAGTTTATACCCTATGTATTCGATCGCTTTCGTCAGGCAGACAGTGCCAACACGAGAGAATTTGGCGGGTTGGGCCTAGGTCTTGCCATCGTGCTTCATTTATGTGAGCTACACGAAGGAACAGTGGCGGTATCAAGTCCAGGCTTGAATCAAGGAGCGACTTTTAGCGTTAGATTACCACTTATGAATGTACCGACACCAAAGCAAATAGATTTTGAAGCCGAGCAATCATTAAGATCCAATCACTTTGACGGTTTGACTATTTTAGTCGTAGATGATGAAGTAGACTCGTTGGACATACTAACTATGATCGTAGAGCAAGAGGGTGCAGCAGTAATCTCGGTGGCATCAGCAGCAGCAGCTTTAGAAGCGTTAAACCAGACGACTCCCGACTTGATTATTAGCGATATTGGGATGCCCCACACTGATGGCTACAGCCTAATTAAGCAGATTCGCCAACTGCCTCAAGGACGAGACATACCAGCGATCGCTCTTACCGCCTATGCGGGAGAAATTGAGCAACAACGAAGCTTTGATGCGGGGTTTAAACAGCACATCGCCAAACCGATCGATATTCCCGAGTTAATTACAGCGATCGCCAAATTAACTGCAATACAGAGTCAATTATGAAATTAAATACAGAAATTAAAGGACAAGGATATCCCGTACTTTGTCTACATGGTCATCCTGGCTGTATAGCAAGCATGTCTGTATTTACCAATTATTTATCCCAGCAATATCAAACGATTACCCCCGATTTACGAGGCTACGGTAAAAGTCGTTACCAGCAAAACTTTGCCATGCAGGATCATCTGACAGATCTGATCGCCTTGCTAGACCAGCATCAAATCGAGCAATGTCTGGTATTAGGTTGGTCTTTAGGGGGCATTATCGCCATGGAATTAGCCCTAGCACAGCCCACCAGGTTTAGCGGTCTAATCTTAATTGCTACGGCTGCTCATCCCCTCAGTAGCCATCCACGAGAAACTTGGCAAGATCTGTTGTTTACAGGTATCGGGGGTATAGCTAACTATCTCAAACCAGCCTGGCAATGGAACATTGATACTTTTTGCAAGCGATCGCTGTTTCGTTATCTAATTCAAAACCACAAACCCGAAGTTTATCACTATCTAGCCAAAGAAGCTGTCCCTGCCTATTTACAAACCTCAAAAGCAGCGCAGAATGCTTTATTCACTGCCATTAGACAAGGATATAACCGCTTAGAACATTTAGATCAGATTAAGATTCCCTGCTTAATGTTATCAGGAGAATGCGATCGTCATATCATTCCCTTCGCTAGTCAAAAAACCGCCGAACATCTGAGCAATTGCGCATATAAAAACTATCCTCAAGTAGCCCATTTGTTTCCCTGGGAAATCCCAGATCTGGTTTTGGCGGATATTCAACAATGGTTGGATCGATATACACCAACAAATTAATCTCATATTTCTTTGATTTCGCGCAAAGACGCTAAGACGCAAAGACGTTTATCCCGCTTAGTTTGGGGCAAAGACGGACGCGAAGCTTATACTAAAGCACTCGCTTCGCATCGTCCGAAGGTGTATACCGCAAGGGTACTAACTCCGTGTCGCCCTTATGCGAAGCGGTACCCTTTAGGGTTAGGGAATCCTTTAGGACAAAGATATTTATCCCGCTTAGTTTAGGGCAAAGGAGTCAAATCTGATTTAATGCATTTTCATAGAGAATTGGTATAACAAACTCATTTCTTTTCGTTACCTTATCTTAGGACATTAATATCATTCATAAACAGTCAGTTTCTAATAAATACTCAAGGAAATTGCGATCGCTATTCAATAACGCAATATGAAGAAATAACCAGCAAGGTAATCTAGGGAAAGAACGAGAAAATTTTTTGCCACGGAATCTGAACAATTATGACAGTATTAACGATTATTGCCCATATCAAAAAAATCGTAGAAAATTAACATGAAGCGACGAGAATTATTTATGGTTTTAGGAGTTGCAGGAGAGATCGCCCTTACTAATCACGTTAATGCATCTGTGCAAACGCCAACTATTACCAAACAGTTTGTTACAGTTTATGGGCAGAAACTACGCTATTTGGCAGCAGGGGATGTAAATAGACCAACGATCGTAATTTTACATGGTCTTATCAGCGAGGCATCAGATTGGTTGCCGAATATTAAGGTATTATCACAGCAATTTCACGTTATCGCCCTCGATTTACCTGGTTGTGGTCAGTCAGATAAACCATCCATCAATTATCGCATTGGCACTTTCGTAGATTATCTTCATGGCTTTTTGCAAACACTCGATCGCGATCGCTTTTCTTTAATCGGTCACTCTTTGGGAGCGATAATTGCCATAAATTTTGCCTTAACTTATCCCGACAAAATAGACAAGTTGGTAAATGTTAGCGGTGGTTTTGGCTATGCTCTTCCAGATGTCGATCCGCAAATGCTTGGTTTTACTCCAGGTTCATTAAAACTGCTCAACCCATCAACTCAGGCACAAGTGCGTCAACTTCTCGCGTTGGCTTTATATGACCAAGAAATTGCCCAAGCCGAGGAAACTGTCAATTATGTATTTACAGTCGCTAGTAACTCTGGTTATGTCAATGAACAAGTAGTTGAGTTGTTCAAGCAGGGTGAAGATACTCTTGATGGTAAATTATCGGCACTCAATCATCCCACGCTTATCTTGTGGGGAAGACAGGATAAGTTAACTCCAGTGAGTTTGGGCGATCGCTTTCAGGCTGAATTACCTAATTCTCAGCTAATAGTATTTGAAGAATGCGCCCATAATCCCTATGCTGAACAGTTGGAAAGGTTTAATCTAAAGGTACTGCGTTTTCTAAGTGAATAATTAATGACTTTTGACTTTTTAAAACTTTTTCTTGATTTAACCTCAAGCGATCGTGATAAAACAAAAGGGTTCTCTTATCGATAAAGAGCGTACCCTACGGAACGCAAAGCGTAATCGCCATGACGAATCTTGACTATAGTGCCATAGCTGAACTTTCCTTATCAGGAGGATTAATCGATCGCCCTACGGCTAAAAGTATTTTAAATGCACCCGATTTGGTGCTGCTAGAACAGTTGTCCGCAGCTTACAAAGTGCGTCATCATTATTGGTCTAATCGCGTCAGGCTCCATTTTTTACTCAATGCTCAAAGTGGCTTGTGTCCCGAAGATTGTAACTATTGTTCTCAGTCGAAAATCTCTACGGCAGAAATTGAGAAATATCCTTTGATTGCTCAAGAAAAGATCCTTCAAGCAGCAGATCGAGCAGCTAGTTTGCAAGCAGGTACATTCTGTATGGCAATTTCAGGGCGATCGCCTTCGGAATCGGTGTTTAACCAGGTTTTAGCAGCTTTTGAGGCGGTTAAGAGCAAACACGATCTAAAAATCTGTGCTTGTTTGGGATTATTGAGTGAAGATCAAACCCAGCGTTTGGCAGCAGTCGGCGTAGATAGGGTTAACCATAACTTGAACACTTCAGCCAATCATCACGAGAATATCTGTAGTACTCACACCTTTAGCGATCGCGTGGCAACCCTTAAAAATGTCCAAAAAGCAGGCATTACAACCTGTTCGGGGGGAATATTGGGCATGAATGAAAGCGATGAAGATATTATTGACTTGGCTTATTCCTTGCGGGAATTGAACGTTACCAGCGTACCGATTAACTTTTTGATTCCCATTGAAGGGACACCTTTATCTGAAGTTAATCAACTGAATCCCCGTCGTTGTCTAAAGATTTTAAATCTATTCCGCTTTATCTTACCCCAGCAAGAAATTAGAATTGCTGGAGGCAGAGAAGTACATTTGCGATCGCTTCAGGTAATGGGCTTATATCCTGCTAATTCCATCTTTGTCGGCGATTATCTGACGACCGTAGGACAATCTGCCAGTAACGATTTAGCCATGATCCGCGATGCTGGATTTGTCTTAGAAAACCCCGATGGTTCGGTATTAGCCACGGAAGAACAAGTAAATTTAAACGTCGAGTTTAAGCAATCGGCATTATCTAGGGATTAAGTTTAACTCTAAAATTTAACATGGAATCAGAATATATCTTTGCCAATACTCAATTCGAGCTAGTAGGTTGGGTTGAGGCACGAAACCCAACAACTAAAAGATTTTGTTGGGTTTCACTATCGTTCTACCCAACCTACCAAGTCTCTTATTACTTTTGAGAAATGGTACAAGTTTAACCCTAAAATTTAACCATGAAATCAGAATATATTTTTGCCAATACTCAATTCGAGTCGGAGTTAACCAGATTACAGATGATCGAAAAAATATTCGATCCCGCAAGTCGTCGTCAAATCTTGGCGACAGGTATAACTAGCGGTTGGCAATGTCTCGAAATTGGAGCAGGTGCAGGATCGATGATGCGCTGGCTTTCAGAAATAGTAGGCACAGCAGGCAAAGTGACGGCAGTGGATCTCGATACTCGTTTTATCCAAGCTACTCAGCTACCAAATGTTGAGGTAATTGAGGCTGATATTAACCAAGTTAATTTTGTGAACTCATTTGACTTGATCCATATTCGTAATGTCTTAATTCACCTAAAAGATCCAGCTGTGTTAACTAAGATCGCCAAGTTACTTAAGCCTCAAGGCTGGCTGATCATCAAAGAACCTGATTTTTCTGCTGCTAGATGTATTTCGGGAACTCCACACCAACAGCAATCAGTAGAGAAGGTAAATCAAGCTATTTGCCAGATGCTTATCAATCAAGGAAAAGATTATGCCCTGGGAATTAAGCTACCATCTCTTTTACAACAACTAGGCTTCCAGCATCTACAGGTAGAAAACGCTGTTCCCATAGTTGAGGGAAATTCAAATATTGCTACGATGATGAAACTTTCGGCGCTGCACTTAGCTGACACATATATTGCGACAGGAAAAGCAACTCAAACAGATATTCAAACCTACTGTCAATTTGCCGAAGAACAAACTGCTTGGGGTATTTACTTAGCAACAGTATCAGTTATGGCTCAAAAACTAACAACTGAGCAAAGTTAAGAATATGGCTGTTTGTCACAAAAGGTCGCCAATGATGAAAAATAAATAGTATATTAAAGCGGAATATGATTGGTAAATCTCTTCGTGTCTCAAGCAACTAGCTGGCAACAAACGCTAAATATCTGTAGATTATTGATCAAAGACAAGCAGTTTCAACGCTTAAGTGGGCAAGCACTCTGCCTAATGGTTTTTGCTCTTTTATGGTGGATGAACTGGAAGCTATTCCTCTCTACCAGCATGGGCATTGGTGCTATGTCAGCCTGCTATCTCGCCCAAAATTCTCACTGGCAAAGCTATTGTCGGCAATGGCGTAATTTTTTTGTTGGTTCTAATCGCCAGCTAAGTTTAGCAGTGGGTACTGGAGCGTCGGCTGCTTTTTGTACTTACCTGGCTGCTTCTATTTGGGCTGATGCAGACAATCAATGGTTAGCCACAGGCAATATTCTTCAAGGTTTTGTGAGCCTAACTACGCTAATCTGTTTACTCTGGTCTTTACGGGGTAAAAAAGCAAGTTCTCTGGAAGCTAAATTAGACCAGTTACTGATTGATTTAAGCGATCGCGATCGCCTCAAGCGTTTAGTAGCCATTAGACAATTAACCCGTCTTTTAATTAATAATCGTTTATCCGCCGAGCATTACGAGCAGTCAATTGAATATTATCGTCTGATGTTATCTGAGCCTCAACCAGCAGTGATTAAAGATGCTCTATTAGAAAGTCTCGATCTTTTAGGAGCAGCCAAAATATTAGAACCACGTTCAGTCATCAAAATTCCCCTTCAGTTCAAACATTCCCCTAAACCAGTGTTAGATAATCGCTCCTAGGGAATTATTCGCTAATTTCATCTATATTTATTTAGAAGTATTTAAAAGCGATCGCTTTATTTAACCAGGAAGATCGACCGACAATTTACTATTTAGTCTATTTGCCAAAATGCGCTACTTCCTTTATAACTATAAATATTTAGCTATCAATATTCAACATGAATGGAATAGTAAAGCCATTAATTTTTGAGCCGATTAGACATGTACATAAATTATTAACTGAACCCAATTATTTAAACTATAATAAGTTATATTCGCAGCTTAATCGCTATCAAAGATATCAAGAATGTAAGGTTAAATTAAAACAGAAAGAGCTTATAATTCCCGACGCAGCTTCTTTTTTATCAGCATATAAAGAAATTTTTCTCAACCAAATATACAAATTTAAAGCTGATAATACTTCACTTAAAATATTAGATTTAGGTGCGAATATTGGCTTGAGTATTATCTTTTTTCACGAGCTATATCCAAATGCAGAAATAGTAGCATTAGAAGCAGATCCTAAAGTATTTAGCTACTTACAAAGCAATATTAACAGTCAAGATTACCCCAACGTTAAACTGATCAACAAAGCAGTTTGGTACGAAAATTCTTTGCTCAATTTTGCTTCTGAGGGAGCAGATAGCGGTCAGATTGATTATGGTAATCACAATCACAATACAGTGGAAGTTGAGGCAGTTGATATTGCTGAATTGCTCTTAAACCAAGCATTTGACTTTATTAAAATGGATATTGAAGGAGCAGAAGAGTTTGTGCTTCCTCGATGCAAAGGTTTACTAGATTCGGTCAATCACTTTTTTATTGAATATCATTCTAAAGTTGGACAAAAGCAAAACTTAAACGAGATTGTCAATTTTCTGTCTCAAGAAGGATTTCGACTATATATGGAAAATCCTTTTGAAAAACTAACTCCTTTTCTTGGCTTAGATTCCTATGCGGGATTTGATTTTCAACTCAATATTTATGCCTGGAAAGAAGAGAGGCATCTTCTTCAATCCTCGCCAGTCTAATTTTAGATGGCTTGAGATGATAATTACTAGGGCTATTTTCGGTATAGTTATAAGTATTATTAAGTTTAGTTAAGCAATATCAGAATGAGTATTAGGTCTTCAATCGAGCCGATCGCCAATTGGTTTAATAGTTTAGGCACTCCAGAACCGATTGTTCATTGGGGACATCCTGTGATGATGGGTATTGTCGTCTTTGCTATGGGCAGTGCAGCAGCTTGGGCGGGATGGCGTGGTAGAACTTTGGCAACTACGAATACGGAAGTAGCAATTAAAAATAAAGCCGATCATCGTAAAATTGCGCCTTTAATGTATATCTTTTTGCTTCTAGGCTATACAGGTGGGGTAATGTCACTAGTGATGCAGGGACAACCTATTTTAGAAAGTCCTCACTTCGTGACAGGTACAGTTGTCATCTCGTTGCTGACGATTAATGCCATCATTGCTGCGACAGGTTTTATCGGCAATAAAGCAACTGCTAGAACAGTACATGCTTATGTGGGTAGTACTGCCTTATTAATTCTTGTCGCCCACGCTGTCTTGGGTTTGAAACTGGGTTTATCTATTGGCTAGTATAGCCACACGTAAAAACGTTAGGACATTTCCTATTTCCTACTTCCTACTTCCTACTTCCTACTTCCTACTTCCTACTTCCTATTTCCTATTTCCTATTTCCTATTTACGAGCCGATTACTATTAATGTCCTCATCTGCGGCGGCTTTTGAGTATGAAGATTCACACTCAAAACGCGCCGCTAACTTTGTACGGCTATAACTATGAAGCGATCGCCTCTGGTTTACCTGTAATATATCCCTGAGCATAGTCGATGCTAATTTGAGCGATATGTTCGAGAATTTGATCGGTTTCGACAAACTCGGCAATGGTTTTAATGCCCATTAAATGTGCGACTTCATTAATGGAAGTAACGATCGCGCGATCGTATTCCTCATTGGGAATAGCCTTGACTAAACTACCGTCAATTTTGAGATAGTCGATGGGTAAATTCTTTAGATAGGAAAAGGAAGATAGTCCACTGCCAAAATCATCCAGAGCAAATTTCACGCCTAATTCTTTCATAGTCAGCATAAATTTTTGGGCGTGGTTCATCTGGGCAATCGCTGCGGTTTCGGTAATTTCAAAACACAGACAGTCTCCAGGAACTTCTGACTGTTTAATCAGATCCAGGGCAAAGGTGGTGAATCGCTCGTCATTAATACTTGCTCCAGATAAGTTGATCGAAACCAAATCATTTTTAGCAGCAAAATACTGCGGGTAAGACTCAAGAGCAGCTTCTAATACCCAGCGATCGACAATGGTAATCACGCCATAGCGTTCGGCTACGGGAATAAATTCTTCGGGGGTAATCAAATTTCCCTCTCGATCTTTGAGACGGAGCAATAATTCATAGTGATCGCGCTGTTCATGGTGATCTGTCATCGGCTTAATTAACTGTTTGACCAAGTAAAAACGGTTTTCCTTAATTGCTTGGGAGACATTTGCCACATGACTCATTTGAGTTTGTTGGAGATCGAGTTGTTGATCGTCATTTTCCACGATGTAAACTCGCCCTCGACCCAGATTTTTTGCTTGATAGCAGGCTAAATCAGCTCGACTCAATAGTTCTGGAGCATCAGCAGCATTGTTACCAATTCCCACCATCCCCACACTTACTCCCACATCAAACTCAACGGTTTTCCATTGCAGACGATAGTTATTAATAGCTCTAATTAGCTGTTCGCAGACCAACTCTGCCTCACTAATGGAGCATCCTTCTAGCAGTAGACCAAACTCATCTCCCCCTAATCTACCCAAGGTGTCTTCTTTACGAATCATACCTTTTAAAAGCTGGGCTAATTCCGACAACAGGCGATCGCCGACTAAATGACCTGCGGTATCATTAACAATTTTGAAGCGATCAAGATCTAAATAACATAGTACCGACTCAGTATGATATTTATGCGCTTTTTGGACTGAATACTCTAATTTTTGATTAAATTCACGGCGATTTAGTAACCCTGTCAGATCATCATAAGCAGCTTGGTAGGCAATTTTCTGATAGAGATTTTGTTCGGCAGTAATTTCTTGTTTTACTCCGCGATAGCCTAAAAAGTTATGTTTAGCGTCAAATAAAGGACTGCCATTAATTTTAAAGATGCGGATACCTTGATTGCGATCCTGGAGGCTAAAGGTAAAGTCCTTAAATGGCTGTCTGGTTTTGGTGATGCGCTCAAACATTTCCCAATCAACGTCTAATCGAGCATTACTTTGATGCAGTTGGGGAGGATAATGACCCTTCATGGCTGAGGGGTCAAGACCACATAAATCTTCCGTACTACCAGAGATATAAGAATATTTTAAATGCTTATCTAGCTCCCAAAAAACGTTAGCTCCTGCTTCTGCGAGATCTTTATATCTCTGTTCATTCTCTTGCAGAACTTGGTTGGCTAATTCCCGCTTGCGACCTCTTCTAATCAGCAAAACGATGGTTATAAAGCTAGCGAGCAAAGTCAAACCCGCTAACAAAATCAGCGATCGATACTTAACGTAAACAGGTGTTTCAACATAAAGCAGTTCACTATTTTGTGGTAAGAGTTCGAGTTTAATATTGCGTTTGAGTAACTGCCGATAATCAAAGATCCAGCGATTTTTTACGGTAAAAAAAGGCCCGATTTCATCGGGCTTTGCTCCTTGCAAGATTTTATGAGCTAGCTCCACCCCTTGTCGGACATGATATTCCCCATCAAAAATTTTGCCCCCCACTACACCTTTGCCCAAGCGCACCGAATTATCGGTATAGATTGGATTGGGAATTAGTTTACTTAATATTTGAGTATCTAAACTGGGATCGATCGGCGTTTTTTCTGACCGACTTTTATGTAGCTGCCCTAGCATAATGATCGGGACGCTGGGAGGATAATTGTCGAACTTAGATTTAGCCTCTTCTGGAATTAAATCATTAATTACTTCAACTTTAAGAGATTGGCTATAACGTTTTTTGATCTCTGTAATTTCCTCTAGGTTAGCTCTACCTCGATCGCTGGTGTCGTTAATAATCAGGGCGGTATTTGTCCAAGTCTGTCTGGTGGCTTCTAAAACTGTTTCCACAATCGAGCGATCTTCGACAACTCCTGTTAACCAGTGAGTATCTAACACTTCTTGGCTCAATTCTTCAATTCCCAAAAATACTACGGGAATTTGCGGAAAAAACTCTTGATGCTGACGTAGCATAAATTCTAAACTGGGTTCTTCCACAACCATCAACAGATCGATTCCGCCACGCCGATATTTATGATCGAGATATTCGACAAATTTCTGTTCGTCTTGGGCATTAAAATTATATTGGTTGTCAAGAAACTCATGATATATATGATCCTGGGGGGCGATCTCGGCAAATCCCTGTTCAATTGCCAACTGACTTTCCTTGGTAGAAGCAAGCTCAGAATCGTAAGCATGAATTACCAAAATATTTTCTTCGGCATCAACTCTGGGGATATTAAAACTAAGCCCTAGTAAACTAAAAATTACGACAGTGCTTGACTTTTTAACGCAAAAACGAAGTAACGATATTATGCCTATCAGCAATCCATTGGTATGATGTGTCATCGATAAATCAGATCGTGGTAGTGCTTTAAAACTAACGAAATGCCGTAAAATATTTTAGCCAAGCTAAGTGTCAATTAAATATTAAGTGTAGGTGATCGATAGATCGCTACTCTCTAAGAAAATCTTAGCTTTTTAATCATTTTTAGCTAAGAGCGAAGTTGCGGTTAACCTCGCTTTTAAACATCTCAATAAGTTGAAGTTGCCAAATTAAAAGTGACTGTGTTCTGAGATCGCTGTAGTTAGCTTATTAATCACTTCCTCGATCGCGATCGCCCCTAATTCTCCTGAAGCACGTGTCCGAATACTCAAAGTATGATCCGCTACTTCTTGATCGCCAACTACGGACATTACAGGAATTTTTTGTTTTTCAGCATTACGCACCATTTTACCCAAGCGATCGCCATTGGTATCAGCTTCGGCACGAATGCCTGCTGCCCGCATTTTGGCTGCCACTTCTTGAACATATTCATAATGATCGGGTCTAACGGGCAATAAACGCACCTGAACAGGCGCTAACCACAGAGGGAAGTCTCCCGCATATTCTTCAATTAAGATGCCGATTAGCCGCTCCAAAGAGCCAAAGGGCGCACGATGAATCATAATTGGACGCTGACGAGAACCATCTTCGGCAACATATTCTAGCTCAAAACGTTCAGGTAAATTGTAATCGACTTGAACTGTCCCTAGCTGCCATTCTCGACCTAAAGCGTCTTCAAAAATAAAGTCTAGTTTTGGGCCATAAAACGCTGCTTCGCCAATTCCTTCAAAATGGTTCATGTCCATTTTTTTCACTGCTCGACGGATCGCATTCTGGGCTTTATCCCAAGCATCATCAGAGCCAATATATTTATCCGACTCTGGATCGCGGAAGCTAAGACGAGCTTTGAAATTCTTCAGTTGCAAACTCTTGAAGACAGTTAAAATAAGCTCCACCACCTTCAAAAACTCATCATCTAGTTGTTTAGGGGTAACAAATAAATGAGAATCATCCACAGTGAAGCCCCTCACTCTAGTCAAGCCACCCAGTTCTCCAGACTGTTCGTAACGATATACTGTACCAAACTCAGCATAGCGTATGGGCAACTCTCGATAAGATCGCAGTTCACTTTGATAGATTTGAATATGAAAAGGACAGTTCATCGGCTTGAGGACAAAACCCTGTTCTGCTACTGCTGCTGCCTCATTCTCTGCCATCATCGGGAACATGTCTTCTTTGTAGTTTTGCCAGTGTCCCGAAATCTTAAACAGATCGACTTTACCTAGATGAGGAGTGACAACAGGAGAATAACCCCGCTTGATTTGTTCTTGCTTGAGATAATCTTCCAACTGCGATCGCAAAATAGTCCCTTTAGGTGTCCAGAGGGGCAAACCAGAACCCACCGCATCGGCAAAGATAAATAGTCCTAGTTCTTTCCCTAACTTACGATGGTCGCGCTTTAAGGCCTCTTCTTTACGGCGGTGATACTCTGCTAGCTGTTCGGGAGTTTCCCAAGCAGTACCGTAGATCCGCTGTAGTTGAGCTTTAGTCTCGTCTCCGCGCCAGTATGCCCCCGCAACACTTTCCAGTGCGATCGCTTTCGGGTCAATCTCCGCCGTATTTTCTAGATGAGGCCCTGCACACAAATCCCACCACTGTTCGCCCAAATGATAGATCGTAATTGGTTCTTGAATGCTATCGAGAATTTCCAACTTATAGGGTTCATTTTGGGCTTCAATTCGACTTCTAGCCTCTTCTCGACTGACCTCTTCACGGATTACAGGCAGTTGACGGTTAATAATCTTGATCATCTCCTTGCGAATTTGCTTCAAATCCTTCTCAGTAAAAGGATCGGGACTATCAAAATCATAATAAAAACCAGTTTCCGTCCAGGGGCCAATCGTCACTTGTGCCTTGGGGAACAACTTTTGTACCGCCATTGCCATGATGTGAGACGCGGTGTGGCGGATTTTCTGTAATGACTCGGACTCACTGGTGCGGAGTAATTTGATCGATTGTTGTGGTTCTGCTTCAGGCATCGGCTAGTTATTAAAGGCGCAAGTAATACCGTTTCCTTCCCATTTTAGATCGGGATTGCTCTGCAAAATTAAAATCGTTGCTGAATCAAAAAAATAATAGTTATATTAAATTTTGTAAAAAACGCTAAGATTAATGTTGGAATAATAAACAAGTTTTAAAATAAAAGTAATTAATGTCTACCGAACAACCTACTGAAAAGGAGCTACTAAAAACGGTTTTAGAGCCGCTGCTAGAAGATTTTCAATATTGGTTTGGGCGATCGCGCACTTTGTTAGAGTCGGAACAGATGTCTTTCTTCACAGCTCAAGAGCAAGCGGAATTACTAGCCAGAATTGTTCACAGTCAGCAAGAAGTTCAGACAGTAAAAATGCTGTTCCAAGCAACTGAAGGATTAGCGGGTATAGACTCTAAGATGTTGCTTCCCTGGCATCAACTAGTGGCTGAGTGTTGGGATGTTGCCCAAAGATGGCGGGAAAACAAGCAGTTACCAAATTAGAGTTCCGAAATCTAAAACAACAGTAAAAAAGACTCAAATCATTCCTTTTGCAGATTATTGTTATGAGTTTATGAGGGAAAATAATTTATATGTTGCATTTAATTTACATTTTAGCTTTCACGGTAATTGCTCTACTAGCAGTTAGCAATCTGATTCGTAGTTTGGTCACTTTAAGCGTAGAATCTCAGAAATTTTATCCTCCCCAGTACAATGGTTCTCATCAAGGAACGCCTTCATCCAAGCAAATTCATCCCGAATTGCTAGATGAGCAGGGCAAAATAATTGAAGAACCACTACTGTTAATGCGTTCTGTCTCTGTAGATGATGCGCGATCGCGTTTGAATGCCTTGTACGATGCCTCTCCTAATAAAACTATCGATCCTGAAGAATAATACTTGGTGAAAATATTTTATTTAAAAAAAACATTTTAATTTAATTCTGGATTTAATTGTGTTCTAGTTTGGGCAGTCTGATAGTGAAGGTGCTTTGTGTACCTCACTTAACTTTTGTAAGTAACAATTTAAATAACAAATTAAATAACAAAATCTGGGCGATCGCTACAAGTTAAATAGCAGATAAGATGATCTTGGCTGGGATGCGATACGATTTTCCTGGGCATTTTTTCAATCTTAAACAGTTTTGCCTCTGGTTTTCGCTATGATTGGTATGGTCGATTTGGCATCAGGTTTTGTCTGGTGATCGAGATCGATATTTCATTTTTCTCTTACACAAATTTTTGGGTAACCCATAGTAACAACAGCTTTTCATGACTACTATTATAGAATCAGCCTACAGCGATCGCCAAATGGTAGCTTGGTTTAGAGGCTTGTACACCATAGCTTTAGCGGATGGACATTATACTCCCGAAGAACAAGAGTTGATTGGTCAATTAACTCAAGATTTAGTTGATATCAATGCGGTAAATCGTCTGGAAAGCATAACTCCTGAAGAATTAGCGACAACATTAGGTAAAGAACCCGATACAGCCGAAAACTTTCTCCGTACAGCAGTTTTAGTCGCGGTGGCTGACGGAATTTATTCGACATCTGAATACGAACTGCTACATCAATTTAGTGATGCCTTAGAGATTGAAGTAGAGGCGTTAAAATCTCTGGAAAATAATCTCTATCGACCAGAAGTTGCTGTAGAGAGTGATTCGTCTGCTGCTTTAACCCCATCCAAGCAATGTAAATTAAATGTCGATGTACTTCATCCTGTTAAAGATTGGCTCGAAGGAATGGAAGTGAAAGATCCCCGATTAGCTAAATTTATTTGTAAAATAATTCCGCCTCAATGTCCCTTTGAACGAGATATAAATTTATTTGGACGTAAAGTTGCTCATATTCCACCTCTTTGCAAACTTAATCCTCTGTACGAGCAGTTTACAATGTTACGTTTTCGCTCCCTGTCGTATCTAGCTGATGAATGTGGCGAAGATGTGACTAAATATGTTCAATAGCCATTAGCTCTTAGCTCTTAGCTCTTAGCTAATTAAATAGTAGATTTGGACTACTATATTAATTCAAACTCTTCATCTTTTCAAGATAGAAGAGAAGACTTTAACCCAGAAGCTAAAAGCTAATAGCTAGTTAAATTCCCGTAATCAATTATTTGAGCCTAATCAATGCAGTTTATCGATTTAGCAGAAGTAGAAGTAATCGCTGGTAAGGGTGGTGATGGCATGGTAGCATTCCGTCGGGAAAAATATGTTCCTGCGGGAGGCCCTGCTGGGGGAAACGGTGGCTGGGGTGGATCGGTAATTTTGGTAGCCTCAAATCGTCTCCAGACTCTGTTAGATTTTCGCTATGCTCGGATTTTTAAAGCAGAAGACGGCAAAAAAGGTGGCCCGAATAATTGTACGGGAGCTAAAGGAAGCGATCGCCTGATTGAAATTCCCTGTGGTACTCTAATTACAGATGCGGATACGGGAGAATATATTGGCGATTTAACCGTGGACGGGGAAACCCTCTGTGTGGCTGCTGGCGGTAAAGGCGGTTTAGGTAATAAGCATTTTTTAAGCAATAGCAATCGCGCTCCAGAATATGCCTTACCAGGATTGGAAGGAGAAATCAAACGTTTACGTCTAGAATTAAAGCTCATTGCTGAAGTGGGCATTATTGGTTTACCCAATGCTGGGAAATCAACCTTAATATCTTCTTTGTCTTCTGCTAAACCCAAGGTAGCAGACTATCCGTTTACCACCTTAGTCCCCAATTTAGGCGTGGTGCGTAAACCCACAGGAGATGGAACTGTATTTGCAGACATTCCTGGCTTAATTTCGGGCGCATCTGAAGGAATTGGCTTGGGTCATGACTTTTTACGGCATATCGAACGAACTCGTGTTTTGTTGCATCTGATTGACGCTACAGCCGATAATCCCATTGCCGACTATCAAACGATTCAACAGGAATTAGAAGCCTACGGACACGGGTTACCCGAACGACCACAAATTATTGCCTTTAACAAGATTGACGCGGTAGATAATGAGACTTTAGAATTCATTACCTCTGAACTACAAGAATTAACTTCGGTGCCGCTTTTTCATGTCTCCGCAGTGACTCGTGCAGGCTTAGATACCTTAACGCAAAAGATCTGGACAATTTTGGATGCCGAGTCAGCATCCGTGTTGATCTAATTCTTTCCCGACAGCTTTTAGCAGTGCGTCAAATTACTATTGCTATTGAATCAAGTAAATGGGTCATGTCAGGCAAAAAGTTCTGTGCCTAACTATGCCCGTTAAGTCACAATTATTTTAAATTTGCTATATTACGAATCCAATTTATGTCAGATATTTTGAATCGGTACTTTAGCAGTTAACAAAAGTAAACTGTCAATAATTTCCTGCACTAATAAAAGCGCTGCTACTAGAAACAATGCTTTCCTCTGTTTCAACGACTTGGGCGTTGAATTCAACATTTAGATAGGGATTATCTCCCTCATTTAAACCAGTAATTGAAAATGAAGCAGAACCATTAGGTGTAGAAGCAACACCTTGGAGAGAAGCATATTGAGATTTTCCGCCAACTACTGTTTGAGCTTCAAAGCTGTTTATATTCTTAAGTACTGCTTCTGGTTCAATATTTTTAATTAATAATCCCATCTATCTACTATTATTAATGGATTAAGCTTTACACGAATACAGAATTTTGCCACGCACATTACACCAAGCAATGTCTGCAACCTATTCGTCTAATTGGCAGACTTGTCGCATCTAAATAAAAGAGCGAAGAAATCTACTATCAAAATCTTAAGCAAGATTCTGATAGTAAATGCAACTATCTAAAACTAAGTAAGGTTCAAATTAAGTTGCTAAAGTAACTTGTGGCTTACTCACCCATTGTCAAAGACCCAGCCAATAAAGCTGAATGATTTGCAGGCTCATCTATATCGACAGTTTCACCTATAAGGTCAAAACTGATATCAGCGTTAGCAGCACCTACACCACCATCCTTAAAGATAAAGTCAAATTTAATGCCAGCACCACCGCCACCAATAACTTCATTGGCCGCAGCAAATTTAACTTCAGAAAGTACATTTTCAGTTGCTATTTCAGAAATATTGATTTTCACAATTCTTCTCCAGTAAATTTAAATTGGGATAATTTATGATATTGACAGGCAGAAGTAATTTATTGGTTTCGATCTATATCTTTTTGAACAAGTTGAACAAGGTTGATATTTATTTGTTCACACCAAAATCAAACAATCAGAATGTTGACTTATGGAGTGGATTACAATGCTTGTCAACATCACAAAACAGACAATATCATATAACAACTACTTCGCGCAACAGTTTTTTTTTAAATACGTAAATTTTTAAAAATTACCTAAATATTGGTGTTGAAAGTTACCATAAAGCACTATTTAATTATTTAATTTTTGTTTAAATACAATTCGCTTAACAACGCCAGATTTTAAAAAATATTGCTCTCAAGCCTTTAAATAAAAAGCTTGATGACTATTTAAATAATTTATCATTAATTGAATCTTTAAATAATTTTCAAAAATTAATAGTAATTTATATTTAATGTAATATATTTTAACAGCCAAAATCTTCAATATTTCTTTAAGATTATTTTATCAAATAGCAAAATAAAGCAATAAGAACAAATAATTTAGTCTAAAAATTAAAATTAATCTTTATTTATTCTAATAAATTATATTTAATGACCCGAAAGATTTTATGATGTTCTCAATCGAAAAAGCATGAGCTTAGAACTATTGCATGGTTGTTTCACGAAAAATCTTAGAAGATCGGCTGATTAAAACCTTGGGACGCGGTTGTTTGCCAGAGCTGTCCAAAATTATCAATCGGGTTGACTTATTCGAGCCTGAAAAAGGTCAATTATTTTGGAGATCGCAAGATGCAGAATCTACAATAGGTATAGTTCTCCAAGGAAAAGTAAGAGTGATCGATCGCGACAATAACTTGGTAATCTCGTTACCGCCAGGAACATCATTTGGCGAACTGACCTTATTTGCCGATGCTGATTTTCAACCTTATTCGATTAGAGCTTCCAGCAACACCTTACTCTGTTATGTAAATGCTGAAGTACTATTACCAGTGATCGAACAATATTCAGCAGTACGGGAGCATCTATATTCACAGGCAAAGCTGCAAGATTTATTGTTACTTAACTACAAAAATGGTCATGGCGATCGCCGAGAAACTCAGAATTTACTAGAAATCCTTCCTTTACTGGAAAATCATCAACTGTCCCCTGGAACTGTCCCCGACTCAGTTTGGCAAAAACAGCAGTTGTGGTTGCTGCGTCAGGGAGAAATATTGCACTCTTCTGGTCAAAAATTAACCCCAGGAAAAACTTATGCTCTTGAGAGCTTGCCACAAACTGGAGCATGGTTGGTCACCAATCCCGTCGATTTATATACTTTAAGTCAGGCATCTGCCCTCAAAAAACCAACGCCAGCCAGCGATCTAGATGCAGACTTAGCTCTTGAGCAGTCGCTACAACAGAGATCAGCCAATCTCGATGGTGAAGCAATCGAGCCAGAAAGCAGTGTCAAAACAATTACCAAATCGGTAATAGGGCAAATGCGATCGCCTCAAGCTAAAACCAAGACGAAAACCAAAGCTCAAAAAACTGTTAGTAAAGCTTACTTTCCTAGTCCTAGCTTACAGGTTAGTCATTTATGGCAACAAATCAGCCGACGCTATCCTTTCTTTTTACAACAGAGTGCCTCAGACTGTGGCGCAGCTTGTCTAATCATGGTCGGGCGTTATTGGGGGAAACGTTTTAATGTTAACCGCTTACGCGATTTAGCTGGGGTAGATCGTAACGGTGCTTCTTTAAATGGTTTGGCTGTTGCAGCTCAAAGTATCGGCTTTACAACTCGAATGGTAACGGCGAGCCTCGACATTTTGGCACAGCAAGATCTACCAGCGATCGCCCATTGGGAAGGCAGACACTATATCGTAGTTTACAAAATAACTCGCAAACAAGTAATCATATGTGACCCAGAAATTGGGCAGCGTAGTTTAAGTCACGCGGAATTTAAATCTGGCTGGACTGGATATACATTACTGCTACAACCAACGATACTACTCACTAAAACTCCAGAAACTGCTACTTCGTTAGAGCGATATTTTGAGTTAATTAAACCCTATCGCACCATTATTGGGGAAATTGCGATCGCTTCGATCGCCATTCAAATATTTGGGCTGATCGTGCCACTGTTGACTCAGCTGCTGTTAGATCGAGTCGTGGTGCAACGCAGCGATATTACCCTGACGGCGATTGGTTCTGGATTACTGATCTTCGGTTTGTTTCGGATTGCCATGACAGGGTTACGCCAGTATTTAGTAGCTCATACCGCCAATCGTGTCGATCTCGCTCTGATTGTGGGGTTTGTCGATCGCGCGTTTCGTCTGCCCTTATCATTTTTTGAGTCTCGCTATGTCGGAGATATTATCTCCCGAATTCAAGAAAATCGTAAAATACAAAGATTTTTAACTGGCGAAGCTCTGACAGTTATTCTCGATTTACTGACAGTTTTTCTTTATCTCGGGCTGATGTTATGGTACAGCTGGAAATTGAGTCTGATGGTCGTAGCAATTATCCCATTTTTTATTTTAATGGCACTAGTAGCTACGCCTTTTTTAAAGAGAATTTCACGCGAGATTTTTAATGCCTATAATCAAGAAACCAAATATTTAATTCAATCCCTGACGGGAATTCGGACGATCAAATCAATGGCGGTAGAGCAGCTAGTCCGTTCCAATTGGGAAGAATTATTTAGCGAGTCGATTCGGAAAAACTTTTCTGGTCAACTAATTAGTAATAATTTACAAATTGTTAGCTCTCTAATTCAAACTTTAATTACTGTTGGGTTGCTCTGGTTTGGCGCTTGGCAAGTAATTCACGACGAGTTGACGATCGGACAACTAATAGCGTTTAACATGCTGCTGGGTAACGTTATTTCCCCCTTTAATCGATTGACAATGCTGTGGAACCAGCTACAAGAAGTTTTAATCGCTGTCGAGCGAATTGAAGATGTGATCGATTCTCCTTTAGAAGAAGATTTACAAAATAATTTGCGCCAATCCCTACCACCAATGATGGGACATGTGCGGTTTGAAAATGTCACCTTTCGTTATCAAGCACAAAGCGACATTAACATTCTGGAGAATATTTCTTTTGAAGTATTTCCAGGGCAAATGGTCGCATTAGTTGGTCGCAGCGGTTCTGGTAAAACAACAATCTCTAAAATGATTTTAGGTTTTTATACACCCTTAGAGGGTAAAGTGCTAATCGACGGCTACGACGTGAATGGTTTAGCTTTACATTCTTTACGATCGCAAATTGGCGTTGTCGATCAAGATACTTTTCTCTTTGGCGGTACAATCCGCGAAAATATCAGTTTGAGTCGTGCCGATGCCGCTTTAGAAGAGATCGTTAAAGCTGCCCAACAAGCAGGCGCTCATGACTTTATTCAAGAATTACCCATGGGTTATGAGACTCAAATTGGCGAAGGAGGCGGAATGCTCTCTGGTGGACAAAGACAAAGAATTGCGATCGCTCGCGCCCTATTGGGGGATTCTCGCTTATTGATCTTTGATGAGGCTACTAGCAATTTAGACACGGAATCAGAACGCATCATTCAAAATAACCTAAGTACTATTGCTCGCAATCGAACCACGATAGTCATTGCTCATCGTCTCTCTACAGTGAGAAATGCAGATTTAATCTTAGTGTTAGATCGCGGTGTTGTAGTAGAAAGCGGCTCTCACGCTGAATTAATGAGGAAGCGCGGTCAATATTATTATCTAGAGCAACAACAAATGACAATCGCTCATTGAAATCAATCCCTTGATTCTTACTCTATAACCTATGACCAATCACAATTCTTCTATATCCCACCTGGAACCCAAACCCAATCTTACCGAACAGATTCGGATTTTGATCGTGGACGATCAGCATTTTGCTCACATTTTTCTCGAGAAAATCCTGATGGGCGATCCCGAATCAAATCTCAAAGTCATCGGTACAGCTAGTAATGGTCAAGAGGCTGTGCAACAGGTAGAATTCCTCCAGCCAGATGTCGCGATCATGGATCTAGAAATGCCCAAGATCGATGGAATTACTGCCACCAAGATGATCGCGCAAAAATTTCCCGACTGTAAAGTTTTGGTTTTTAGCAGCTATGACGACGCCAAACATTTACATAATGCTTTGCAAGCTGGAGCCACAGGATATTTACTCAAAAATACTCCTAGCGAAGAACTGAGAAAGTCAATTCGGTTGGTCAATAAAGGTTATTACCAGGTTAGTCCAGGATTATTAGCCAAAGCTTTTGCCGAGCGACAAGAGAATGACCCAGCGCTGGTGGGAATTGAGTCGAGTTCATCATCGCCGACACAAACCCAGTTACCTTCTGCGCCAAATTGTTCCAGTTCTACTCAAGAATTGCTCAATACATTTCCCCGCGTTTGGAGTAGAGGCTTGGTGTATCTATTGCTAATTTTTATAGCGATTGGTATACCTTGGACTATATTGGCTCGCATAGATGAAACGGGTACTGCTAGGGGCAAAATCGAACCAAAAGAGAAAACGCTGACCATAGACGCTGCCGTAGGTGGGAAAGTAACCGAGGTTCGAGTCAAAGAAGGTCAACAAGTTAAAGCAGGACAAGAATTACTGGCGATCGAATCGGCAGCAGTTACTTCTCAACTACAGCAACAGCGAGAAAAGTTAGCAGGGCTAAAAAATCAACTTATTCAACTAAAATCCTTAAAAGACCGACATCTACAGGGAATTATTTCGCAAAAACGACAAAATCAAGCCCAAATAATCGAACAACGAGTCAAACTACAACAGGCAGAGCAAAGTATCGCATCTTTACAAGCCTTATCTAATCCGCAACAGCAAGAAAAGCGCGCTAGTCTAGAGCAAGCCCAAAAAGCGATCGAAACTAGTCAAGCCGTCTATGAGTTGGCTCAAATTCGCTTACGCTCGGCAAAAGAGAAAGTTCCCCGTTACCGTCAAGTCTATCGAGATGGGGCAATTTCTCAAGACCGCCTGTTAGAAATAACTCAACTAGCCAATGAAGCGCAACAAGAGCTAGCAAAAGCCAATGCGGAGTTAGATACAGCAAAATCTAGTTTAAAAGAAGCACAGAATAGTTATCAGACTTTGCTGGAAGAACAAACGGCTGGAAACCAGCAAGCAAAACTTCGTTTGTCAGAAGAACAGGGCAACTATAATTCTCTTTTGCAAACAAATCATCTAGCTCTTTTACAAAATCAAGAGAAACTCAAAGACACAGAAGCAAAAATTGCGACTCTCAACGGAGAAATTGCGCAAACGGCAAGTCAAATGAAATCTTCCCAGTTTGAGTTAAAGCAATACTCAATTAAAGCTCCCGTAACTGGAACTATTTTTCAGTTTCCCATTCAAAATGCGGGAACTACCGTCCAGGCGGGAGATACAGTCGCAGCGATCGCTAAAGGGGTTAAGCAGGATGCTTCCAAGTCAAGTTTAGTGTTGCGAGCAAAGATGCCAAGTTCGCAAACGGCTTTTTTGAAAACGGGATTGCCTGCTAAAATTAAGCTCGATGCTTATCCCTTCCAAGATTACGGCATAGTTGAAGGTCGCGTTAGTTGGATTTCTCCAGACTCGAAAGTCGCTGACCAACAGCAATCAACGCAGCAGCAAGCTGAATTTTTTGAATTAGAAATAATTTTAGACCAAGCCTCTATCAACACTGCGGGTAAACCAATTACCATAAATCCAGGTCAGACAGCAAGCGCAGAAATTGTGATTAGACAACGCCGCTTAATCGATTTCTTTTTAGAACCTTTTCAAAAATTAAGAAAAGGCGGTTTAGAACTTTAGTCGGCTCGAAATACAATATTATTTTTGATTATTTTGGTTTATGTCAAAATCTCTGCAAATTTCCTCAGCCGAAATTCTTGAGCGCCTGATCTTATCATGTCAAATACCTTCAGTAGTGAAGGAAATCGTCCGTCATCAAATTATCGATCGCGCCGTTCAAGCAGAGGGAATAGTAGTAAGCGATCGCGAATTACAGCAAGCTGCCGATCAATTTCGCGTCAAATACGATCTTTACGATCCACAGACAACTTGGCATTGGCTCAACAAAAATCATTTGACAGGAGATGATTTTGAAAAACTAATTTACGAATCGATAGTTTCTGCCAAACTGGTTCGGCATCTGTTTGACGATCGTGTCGAAGCTTTTTTCTACGAACGTCAGCTAGATTATACCCAAGCAGTTTTGTACGAAGTGCTGTTTACTGATTTCGATACGGCAATTGAAGTATTTTATGCGATCGAAGAACAAGAAATTAGTTTTGTCGAGGTTGCTCGTCAATACATTCAAGAACCAGATTTGCGTCGCCGATATGGTTATCGAGGAATAATCTCCCGTAAGGCTATAAATTCGGCAATTTCAGCTGCCGTGTTTGCTGCTACTCCTCCTCAAGTACTCAAACCAATTGCGATCGGTCAAAATATTCATCTGATTTTAGTTGAAGAAATTATCGAGCCACAATTAGACAAACAGTTACGCGGTCAAATTCTGACTGAATTGTTTGCTGCTTGGCTGGAAAAACAGCTATTGCAGTACTCGATCGAAATTGAATCTGAATTACGTCAAGTTCCTTCTCAGGCAGAAATCTCATCCAGTTAATAAGTCGATATTGAAAAAATCGATGATAATATAATAGTTTGCAGTTTAAACATATCAAGACAATCAAATCTAGACTAACTATGACTCTGACTCAACAGCGCAAGCAAGAATTAATGGCAGAATACCAAGTTCATGAAACCGACACTGGTTCTGCTGACCTACAAATTGCCGTTTTAACCGAAAGAATTAATCAGTTAACTTCTCACCTGAGAGCCAATAAAAAAGACCATTCCTCCAGAAGAGGTTTACTAAAAATGATTGGCCGTCGTAAGGGTCTTCTTGCCTACATTCAAAAACAAGATTTTGAGCGCTATCAAAAATTGATTGCTCGTCTTGGCATTCGCCGTTAATCACTAGACATTATGCCATCAGATTCTAAACGGGGTCGCTTACCATTTGAACCCCGTAACAATAACAAAAAAGAAAAGCCCGAAAAAACTACTCCTGTAAGCACGGTAAAACCGAAGCGATACGGTACTTCTAGAAATTCTCGTCCTAACTCTAACCTGTCGGCGATCCCAGATGTCGTGAGTAAGCGTATGGGACGGCGCATGGCGATATTCTGTGGGATTCCTTCAGCCTTGGGAATGTTGTCTTTGTTGGTTTTTTACTGGCTTAAGGTAAACGAAGTTGTCGAATTACCTCCTTATGCTGCTTTTGCCGTCTCCTTTGGCTTTTTGGGTCTAGGAGTTCTAGGCTTGAGCTATGGTCTGTTTTCCGCTTCTTGGGATGAAGAGCGCGTTGGTAGCAGCTTGGGGGGTGACGAATTTAAAGTTAACCTGGGAAGAACAAGAGACGCTTGGAAAGCCTCAAAAAAGGCGGACAGTTAACTTAAAGGGTATTACACGCTCTCAACGAAGTAATTAAAGCGATCGCAATCTAATACTAGAGATCGGGAGGTTAATTCACTAACTAATGAATCAGTTATATAAACAAGATTTTAACCTTTGGCTCAAAGAAATAGCGATCGCGATTAAAAACCGAGATGTTAGCAATATGGATTGGGACAATCTCCTAGAAGAAATTGAAGATATAGGAGCGAGTCAAAAAAGGGCTTTACGAAGCTATCTGAATCGTTTAATAGAACATATCTTTCAGTGGTGAAATAAAATCAATGCGTACTGCTAAAGCTCACCGTCGTCGAGGAGTCGCCTCAAAAATTCTCGAACACATCATCGAAGAAGCTCAAAGACGTGGTTATAACTGTCTAAATTTGGAAACAGGTGCTTCGCCTGAGTTTGCTCCCGCACGCGCCTTATATGCACTTTATGGGTTTGAGTATCGAAATCATTTTGCTGAATATATCGACGATCCCAATAGCGTGTTTATGATGAAAAAGCTAATGGGCGATCGCCGATCATCCATTTGGTAAAAAAATTTACTAATATTACTGATAGGGTCATTTAGTCGATAAATTGGGGTTGTTAATTCATGATTGTAGTAATGAAAGTCGGTTCTCCTGAGCAAGAAATTCAGAGAATAGAAGAGGAATTACAGGATTGGGGATTAACTCCAGAGAAGATCATCGGCAAGCACAAAATTGTTATGGGGTTAGTTGGCGATACTGCATCTTTAGATCCTTTACTGCTACAAGAAATTAGTCCTTGGATCGAAAACGTCTTGCGAGTTGAAAAGCCTTACAAAAAAACTAGTTTAGAATATCGTAACGGTGAACATAGTAAAGTAGTGGTGCCAACTCCCAACGGGGATGTTACCTTTGGCATCAATCATCCTGTAGTTGTGATTGCAGGGCCTTGTTCGGTCGAAAACGAAGGGATGATCATTGAGACAGCCAAGGCAGTTAAGGCTGCTGGAGCCAGCTTTCTTAGAGGTGGTGCTTATAAGCCTCGCACGAGTCCCTATTCTTTTCAAGGTCATGGAGAAAGTGCTTTAGAATTATTAGCTGCTGCGCGGGATGCTAGCGGTTTGGGCATTATCACCGAAGTAATGGATACTGCTGATGTGGATAAAGTAGCAGAGGTTGCTGATATTGTGCAGGTAGGGGCGAGAAATATGCAGAATTTCCCCTTACTTAAAAAAGTTGGCGCGCAAGACAAACCAGTGTTTCTCAAACGGGGCATGTCAGCTACTATTGACGATCTGTTAATGGCAGCAGAATATATTTTAGCTGCGGGTAATTCCAACGTAATTTTATGCGAACGTGGTATCCGCACTTTTGATAGCCAATATGTGCGCAACACTTTAGATCTAGCAGTCATACCAGTATTACGCTCCTTGACTCATTTACCGATCGCGATCGATCCCAGTCACGGTGTCGGAGTGGCAAAATTCGTTCCCCCAATGGCTAAAGCAGCGATCGCAGCAGGGGCAGATTCACTCATGATTGAAGTCCACCCCAACCCTGCTAAAGCTCTATCAGATGGCCCTCAATCCCAAACTTTTGAGGGTTTTGCTAACTTGATGCAAGAATTGAGCGTTATTGGTCAAGCCGTTGGTCGCTGGGCTGAATCTCCTGTAACGATAGGCTAAAGCTAGGGGATAATATTCAACAATGAACAATGAACAATGAACAATGAACAATGAAACCCCTAATGATTCTGATTCTGCCGTTAGTGATCCAAAAACAGATGTCTCTTTAGACAAAACAACAGAAACAACGACACCATTACGCTGTTTCTTTGCTTCTTGCATTTCTGGAGTACTCGCCTTTGCTTCCTATTCACTATTTAGTTCAATAGTGCAAACTTATGCGACGAAGGCAGTAACTTCCCACAATCCGATCGTAATTAATATAACTTCCGCCGTCAGAACATTGGTAATGGGAGTTGTGGCTTTGGCTACAGGAGTCTTTGCCATGGTAACGATTGGCTTATTTTTACTAGGAATTCAACTAATGGTACAAAGTTTCAAAAAGGCTTAACTTGCCTAAAATCAGTGATTAAGAGTAGCCAATTAAATCTTGGTTATTCCAGTTAATCGTATCGCCAATTGCTTGACCATCATGATAAGCCGCTAAAATTACCTCGCTAGTTTTACCCCAGCAAATAGTTCCGTCAGCAGCGATCGCGATCGCGCCTAAGTCTCGTTTACGACTACGAGATTCAGTCATAGATTTTTGCATAGCTTCTGGTAAGGACATCCCATCGGTAACGCGAATGACAATTTTGGCAGCTAGACATTCATCCATGATATCTTCGCCGATCCCTGTACAGCTTACTCCAGCAGCAGCATCAGCGTAGTTACCTGCGGGCATTGCTGAATCGCTGACTCGACCAATTCTTTCTAAACCTTTACCACCAGTAGAAGTCCCTGCACAGACTTTACCTAAGCTATCTAATGCTACTACGCCGATCGTACCTTTACGGGGTTCGTGAATCAAAGCTTCTTCAGCAACAACTCCTGCCATATTTTTATCAAAATTCTCATCTCTTTCCTGTATCCATTCTTGGAGGCGAATTTCCACTAAAGGATCGTAGATCGGGACATTTAATTCTCGCAGTAGCTCTTTCGAGCCATAGTCTGACAGAACGCGATCGTCTTCTCCCTGTAAATATTGGGCTAGTTCGATGGGATGTCTAACGCGAGAGACGTTAATAATGCCACTAAAACGCTGTTTTGCACCATCCATCAGGGCAGCACTCATGCGAATCTGACCATCAGACTGCAAGACTGAACCCGTACCAGCATTAAAAGTTGGCTGGTTTTCCAGTAGTTGACAACCCAACACCACAGCATCGACTGCGCTGCTACCATGAGTAAGTAGATCGTAGACTTCTGCTACAACATTGTGAAGAGCCTGGCGAACTTTAGCCTCTCCCTGTTCGCTTTTAATATGTCCTCCTGCGCCACCGTGAATGATCAGTTTGGGTTGTACTTGATTAGCAGACATAATGTGATGAAGATAGTGATATGACTAATATTTTTAGGCGTTAACAGTGTCAATTATGATTCACTGTTAGCAGACTGTTTGCGACGACGACAGCGATCGCTACAGTATTTAACATCATCCCAGCATTTTTCCCATTTTTTACGCCAAGTAAAAGGGCGATCGCATACAGGACAAATTTTAGTCGGAAGATCTGATTTTTTGCGCTGGTTTGCCATGTTTTGCCAGGATAAGAAGCACAGTTTTATTATTCCTCATTAATTGATAATTTAGACATATGAAGCAAAACTTGTTGGCAAATATTAGGATTGTGCTGGTTGAACCTGCGGGAGAGTTGAACGTGGGTTCGATCGCCAGAATTATGAAAAACATGGGGTTGACTAACCTGGTATTGGTTAATCCCAGGTGCGATCTCGAATCTGATGAAGCCAGACAAATGGCGGTACATGCGGTAGATGTCTTAGAAACGGCGCAGATTGTAGAGAGTATCCCGATTGCTTTAGCAGGCTGTCAGCAGGCGATCGCCACTACCGTACGTTCCCGCAGTGTACCGATTCTGCTGGAATCCCCCGCAACAGTACTGACTGGATTACTCGTGCCTAATATTCAATCAGCCTTATTATTTGGCGCTGAAGATCGGGGGTTAAGTAAT
Organism: Pleurocapsa minor HA4230-MV1; assembly: GCA_019359095.1. Classification (NCBI taxonomy): domain Bacteria; kingdom Bacillati; phylum Cyanobacteriota; class Cyanophyceae; order Pleurocapsales; family Pleurocapsaceae; genus Pleurocapsa; species Pleurocapsa minor. The sequence continues at coordinate 248,681 of JAHHHZ010000021.1, forward strand.
GATGAACTCAAACATGCTCAAAGATTTATCTGTATTGAGTCTAATCCTGATTATCCCTCCTTGAATTTAGCTCAGGCAGTGACAATTTGCGTTTATCAGCTTTATCAAAGTTGGCTAGAAATGAGTAGAGGTCAAATTCCCGAACCAGTTGCCTCTTCGCCAGCGATCGCACCTATGCCCAATAATGCGACGATTGAAGTCTTGGAAGGATATTATCAAGATTTAGAGGCAATGTTACTTGAAATTGGCTATTTGTATCCTCATACTGTCGCTGTCAAGATGGAAAAGTTTCGTCGCCTTTATAACAAAGCCAATCTACAGCCTGAAGAAGTGGCGATGCTGCGGGGAATTTTACGTCAAATTCGTTGGGCAAATCAAAATCAAGTAAAACTCTCTGAGAATTGACTATTCATATTGCTGAAATTGCTCAAAATTTCTCAACATACACACAGCCTAGGGGAAAAAATCCGTAAATTTACCAGTGTAAATTATGGGACAAAACTACATACTGTTGATCGATGAACAATCAACGCTGAATAGTTGATGCTCTCTTTAATATTGCTCGTTGTCAATCAGAGTGATGGAGAAGTGGCAGAAATTTTAGTTTTAACTTTTAAATTAGGTTCTGTTCGATGGTGATGAGATAGGATTAAACTGCTTTACTGGCAGAGATTAAAGCCACTTTCGGTCAAGATTGACTATATTTCTCATCAATAGAGTATGATTAAGCGCCATTTTCCTTGAGGGTCAATGGAAATGAACTAGTTGCTTGCTTCCATAATATGTAGTTGTTTTCCAGGAGTTGAGAGTGAATCGCAAAGGCAAAAAGTCTTCTCTTACCAGAGCTAAGGGTGTTAAAGTTAATCCCAAATCTAAACCTAGTTTGTTAGGCAATTCTGCCACAGCCAAAAAACCCAGCGAGTCTAAACCAAAGCGAGTTAAAAATAATTCTCGCTCGAAACAAAACTTAACTGCAAAATCAAGTTCTAATCGTCGTCCCAAAAAAGCGACCAATAGTCGAACTACAAAATCTCCCAAAACTTTAAAATTGGCTACCTATGTCCTAACTATTACGATTGGACTCAGCACTATTTTTGGCTCTTTGATGTCGATGGCAAGCTCTTTTCAGGCGACTGAATTACAAAAAGCGCCTAATTCCACCATTAAAGTAAAGGTAAATCGCGAACACAAAGCCAAACTAGATAGTTTATTTGCGATCGCCTCTTTAGGCAAAGAAATTACTACCCTCAAATCTCAACTGGAACAATTAGCCACTCAATATCCCGATCTTCAGCCAGAATTATTCTTCGTAGATTTAGACACCAAAGGTTTTGTCAGTATTAATAGTAAATTAGCACTTCCCGCTGCCAGCACAATTAAATTACCGATCCTCGTTGCTTTCTTTCAAGATGTAGATCGGGGAAAAATTAACCTGGCAGAAGAGTTAATTATGAGCAAAGATGTCATTGCTGGTGGTTCTGGTGGTATGCAGTATGAGCCACCCAATAGTAAGTTTTCGGCTCTGGAAACTGCGGAACAGATGATGACCATTAGTGATAATACCGCCACCAACATGCTGATCAAACGTTTGGGTGGCATGGATCAATTAAACCAACGATTTAACAAGATGGGATTGGTGGCTACCAGGTTACATAACCCACTGCCAGATTTAACAGGAACTAACACCACAACTTCAGCAGATCTGGGTAATCTATTAGTCAAAATTGATGGCGGAAACTTAATTTCTTTGCGATCGCGCGATCGCATGTTGTATATTATGCGCAACATCGTTACCAATACTTTGCTCCCCGAAGGTTTAGAATCAGGGGCAATCATTGCCCATAAAACAGGAGATATCAAGTCTGTTTTAGGTGATGTGGGAATTATTGATATGCCTAATGGTAAACGCTATATTGCCTCTGTTTTGGTCAAGCGTCCCGATAATTCTCCCCTAGCAAAAGAATTTATTCAAAAGGCATCTGGTACTGTTTATCAATACTTCAAAAAGCCCCAAACTACTAAATTTAGTTTAACAGAGAATCAAAAACGCTAAGAGCTAATTCCAGCTTTTGATCTTTAAGGTGTAATATGAAGTCCGTTGAAACAATTCCAATTAAAACTCGCGCCAAGACGCTAAGACCTTTATCCCGCTTAGTTTGAGCGTGAGATTCGGCGAATTTATTTCGCCTTGAATAATCGCGCTGTTGGGGCCCTAAAGGACTAGCTTCGCGTCGCAAAGATTTTATTAGAAGTAATTAAGCGGACTTGATATAAAAGGTTGTTGCGATCGCTTTCTATTCGATCAAAGATTGTGCAAACTTATTGAGAACAGATCTCTAGAGATTCAAATGAACGAAATTAAATACCTCCTCTCAGAAAACCAAATGCCTAGTGCTTGGTACAATATCCAGGCAGATTTACCCACCCCTTTATCTCCGATTCTGCATCCTGGCACTAGACAACCGATCTCGCCTGCTGACTTAGCACCCCTCTTTCCAATGAGCTTAATCGAACAGGAAGTGAGTCAGGAACGGTGGATTGAGATTCCTGACGAGGTGCAATCCATTTATCAACAATGGCGACCTACCCCTCTGTATCGAGCGCGCCGACTGGAGAAAGCCCTCGATACTCCCGCCAAGATTTACTATAAATATGAAGGTGTTAGTCCTGCTGGCAGCCATAAACCCAACACGGCTGTTGCTCAGGCTTATTACAACAAACAAGCGGGTATCAAACGACTAATCACAGAGACTGGAGCAGGACAGTGGGGGTCTGCACTTGCTTTTGCAGGTGCGCTATTCGACTTGGAAGTCCTGGTCTATATGGTAAAAGTCAGCTATAACCAAAAACCCTATCGTCGTGCCTTTATGGAAGCCTATGGAGCGAGAGTTGTTTCTAGCCCTAGTGAAGAAACTGAAGCAGGACGAGCGATTCTGGCAACAAGTCCCGACAGTACAGGCAGTTTAGGCATTGCTATTAGTGAAGCCGTTGAAATTGCTGCCCAGGATCGACAGAGTAACTATGCTTTGGGCAGCGTTCTCAATCACGTTCTTCTCCATCAAACTGTCATCGGACAGGAGGCTTTAGCACAGATGGAAATGGCGGGTGATTATCCAGATCTGGTAATCGGCTGCACTGGCGGGGGTAGTAACTTTGCGGGAATTGCTTTTCCGTTTTTGGGTGCCAAGTTAAGAGGAGAGCGGGAAGTTGAAATTATTGCCGTCGAACCTGCTGCTTGCCCAACCCTCACTCGTGGTCAATATGCCTATGATTTTGGCGATACGGCGCACTTGACACCATTAATGAAAATGCACACCCTAGGTAGCACTTTTGTCCCAGAAGGCATTCATGCTGGAGGCTTACGCTATCACGGTATGGCTCCGCTAATCAGTCATGTGGTAGCTTTGGGACTTACGCAACCAAGATCGGAACACCAATTAGGCTGTTTTGCAGCTGGGCTAACATTTGCTCGTGCTGAAGGCATTCTACCTGCCCCTGAAGCGAATCATGCTGTCAAATCTGCGATCGACGAAGCCCTCAAATGCAAAGAAGCGGGTGCAAGCAAAGTAATTTTGTTTAATCTCTGTGGTCATGGACACTTTGATATGCAGGCATATATGGACTATCAAGCGGGAAAACTGATCAACACCGAATACAGTTCCGCAGAAGTAGCAATGGCACTAGCAGGATTACCTTCTATTGGTTAAACCTCTCATAGTCTATTTTTTTGCTCTAGCGGGGGCTAATTTCTTGGTTAATAATGATAACGAGCCTGTAGAAAATACACTCGATTATCTTTTACTTTGTAAACTAAACGGTGTTCTAAATCTAGACGACGCGACCAAAGAGCAAAAGCTATATATTTCAAAGGTTCAGGTTTGCCAATTCCTTTAAAAAGATCGCCGTCTAAAATATCTGCAACCAAATCCAAGATTTTATCTCCCTTCTTTTATCTGCTGTTGGTCTATTACTTCATCTAAGATACTGGCTAAATTAGCTCTAGCTTGGGAATAGCTGGTTTCTTTACTTAACACGATCTATTTTTGATTACTTGTACAACTTTATCGTACGTTATGTTTTGGCTTGAGTTTAGGTGCGGCTCAACAACTAGCTACAATGGCAAAATTTGGTAACTTAAATAGACAATAGCCGTACCGTTTCACCAAACGGAAACTGAGATAAATCTAAACCGCCAGGAGTAACCACCCATAAAACAGGTCAGGGATTGCCAAAAGTCGTTGTTGTAAAAGATATTTTTGCCGTCTGTTGCAGGAGTCGAAATACTTTGAGTTGGTATAAATTTAGCGAATAAAGCTATGGTAGCAAAGAAAGGCGATCGCATTCGTAAACGGAGTAATGACGCGCTAATTATTTTTTGGATGATGTTTAAGGGAGTATTATAATTTTGAGCGATCGCGTTACTATTGCTTGCTAACCTTCATGAGGTAAGTTCAATTTTATCTTTTGTGAGATTAGATATATTGTCTAAAATTTTTAAGTCAAGATCTTTATTCGATATGAGACTGCGCAATAGATCTTGGTTGTTAATCGCCTTATCTACTAGTTTTTGAGGTGGATTAATGTTATTCGCTAGAATTAGAGAATATATTTTTTCCTCTGACTCTTTTTCTTTGTTAGTTATTAATAGTTGTTTTATTACTTTCTTGGAAGCATTTTTGTTTGAAGCGATCGCTTCTCTAATATAGCTACAATCATACTTAATCACTGATGTTACGCACTTTTGAGCAAATGCAGTTCAGACATAGCTTGTTGTAAAGCTGTAATATAAATGCGATTTCTCAAAGTAAAATGATTCATTTTATGTTTCAACTTCATGCTCTCTAACTATATGCGAAGCGGTATACCATTTGCGAAGCTTATCCTTTAGGACAAGGGTATATCCGAAGGTGTATCCTTTAGGACTAGCTACGCGTCGTCCTAAAGGACTGGTTTTACTAGTTTCCACAGCTCAAATGAAGTCCAAGTCCTTTTTTGACAGAAAACGGGTTATTTTGACATGACTAACACTTCCGCCTAATGCTTTTGACAATCCCGTTGCTGTTACTTGTCCAAACGAGCTGATAATATAGTCGCTATATAGTTCCAAAAACTTTATATCCATTTCAATATGATAGCTTTTGCGTAACGTCAGTTAAATAACTCAAATACTTGGCGACAAAATAGTTTGAGCTGTTTTTCTGCATCCTGGGCGGGTTGATATTGACCAACACATTGCCAATTATCTATGGTGGAAAATTTCCAAGCTTGACCTACATGACTAAAGCCACAGGTTTCCACGCCAATAAATTTCTCTACTGGTTCGCTGGGATCTTGGTAGAAACGGATCTGCACTAAAATACTATTGCTTTGATAACGTCTACTCCAGCCAGGAAAATGAAAGCCAATATCAATTGAATCTGGATCGACCAACTCGCGAGTGTCTGGATCGTTTTTCCAGGGCTTGAGATCTGCTTTGGCATCAGGAAATTGTGCTTTAAACAAGGTCACAACAGAGGCAATTTTAGTAGCAAGTTCTAAACTTTTAGCCCTCTCTGATGCGTTCATGTTTAATTTCCTCTCGTAAATCTTTATTTAAACACCTGTTTAACCATTTAGGACAAGAATCTATGGAACTCAAAATTCAGCAACTCCACGAATCGGCAATCATCCCTCATTATGCTCATCCTGGGGATGCAGGGCTAGACTTATTTGCGATTGAACCACAGGAGATCTTGCCAGGTGAGGCTCAATTAATCAAAACTGGTATTGCGATCGCCCTTCCCATGGGCTATGAAGCTCAGATACGTCCTCGTAGCGGACTAGCATTAAAACATTCAATTACTGTCTTAAATTCCCCTGGCACAATTGATGCTGGATACCGAGGTGAAATAGGGATTATTTTAATTAATCATGGGAAAAAACCATTTCAAATTATTCCAGGAATGAAGGTAGCACAAATGGTTGTCACTTCATTTATTCAGACCAAAGTAATAGTTACACAGGATTTAGATAGCACTTCAAGAGCAAATAAAGGCTTTGGCAGCACTGGCAACACATAAGATTTCTCAATAATATAGATCGATTCAAGAATTTGTTAATTACTATCAAGTATTTAACTTTTAACGATAAATACTTAATTTACGACGAAAAAATTATTTATATTCATAAGCAAAGTGTATTTTTGGTTATTTACAGATTCTAGATTCAGCAACGAATTAATAGCTATGTGGAATATTGAAGAATCATAGATAAATATTAAGAAAGTATTAAGTTATACAGCGCACCTCCGACTAAAGAGTTATAACTACGGAAAGATATATAACCAAATATATCTATAACGAAGGAAAGATGCGCTATGATATATTGTTAAAGTATATTAAGCTAAAGCCTTTGATAAATAAAAAAATTCCCAAAATCATGTTACCTAAAAGCCGAGGAAAAATTGCGTTAATCTCCGTTCATGGAGATCCCGCTGTAGATATTGGTAAGGAAGAAGCAGGTGGACAGAACGTTTACGTAAGACAAGTTGGAGAAGCATTATCTCGCCAAGGTTGGCAGGTAGATATGTTTACTCGCTGTAGTGATGCTAATCAAGCAAAAATTGTAGAACATAATTCAAACTGTCGGACAATTCGCCTCACGGCAGGCCCAGAGAAATTCGTAGCTCGACAAAAAATATTTAATTATTTACCAGAATTTGTTGAAGCTTTCTTTAACTATCAGCATCAACAAAAAACTATTTATCCTATAGTCCATACTAACTACTGGCTCTCAGCATGGGTGGGAATGGCAATCAAACAACGCCAATCCATACAACATCTGCATACATATCACTCACTGGGAGCGGTTAAATATCGTTCAATTAATACTATTCCTTTAATTGCTAAAACTCGTCTACGGGTAGAGAAAGAATGTCTGGAAAATGCAGACATGATTATCGCAACTTCTCCCCAAGAACAAGAACATATGCGATCGCTAGTATCGAAAAAAGGTAACATTATGGTTATTCCTTGCGGTACTGACATTGATTGCTTTGGTAGCGTCGATCGCGCAGCAGGTCGAGCCAAGATTGGTGTTGACTTGGACGCTAAACTAGTAATGTACGCAGGGCGTTTTGATGAGCGCAAAGGCATTGAAACACTAGTAAGAGCGATCGCCAGAGATGAAGTTAAACGCCACGAAAATGTCAAATTGATGCTCGTTGGTGGTAGTACTCCAGGAGAAAAAGACGGTATTGAGAGAGACCGAATTGCCGAACTTGTCGAAGAACTAGGTATTCAAGATATTACTGAATTTGCTGGTCGAGTTCAGCATGAAGATTTAGCTTGCTACTACGCTGCTTCTGATATCTGCGTTGTTCCTAGTCATTATGAACCTTTTGGTTTAGTAGCAATTGAAGCAATGGCTTCGCGCACTCCTGTAGTAGCATCTGATGTAGGGGGATTAAAATTCTCCATAGATAATAATAAGACAGGCTTGCTAGTACCACCTCAAGATGAAGTGGCTTTTGCTCAAGCAATCGATTCAATCTTAACCGATGATGAATGGCGTCAAGAGCTAGGTGAAAATGCTAGACAAAGAGTTGAAGACAAGTTTAGCTGGAAAGGTGTAGCCACCCAGTTAGACAAGCAGTACATGGTTGAATTAAACAAGCTGTGGGTAGAATTAGGACTATTAGCTTCTGCTGCGGTTTAATACAAACAGATAAAACATACATTTGTCAAAATACTTTAATTATTAGGGAGATATACTTTATCTCCCTTTTATATCTGCGACGCGAAGCTAGTGCTAAAGCACATTGTACCCTTGTGGTATACCGCTACGCATATCCTTTAGGGCGATGCTTTTATTGGCGGTGAATAATTACTTTGGCTGTTGTAAAGTTGGCAAGCTTTAACTGAGCATTTTGACTTTTTAATTCTGCTAGTCCATACAAGCTGGCGATGACAATCATCATAGTTAGTGATAAGTTTCGGACAAAGGCAAAATTAGTTATCAGTTCAATGATTTCGGCTTTCACTTCACGCAACATCATAAGGCTCTAGTTCTTTTGCTGTTTAGTTGTCAACTAAATACGTGCCAAAAATAGAAATCATGCAATTAGGCAATTTTGTACCTTAAAATACATTTTTTCTGGCAAAATGCAATACACTGCATAAAAAGACAAGATATTGCTTAAATTACATATTTATTTAAGTTTCTCTTTAATTGTGTTTATTTGAGAGAAAAAATCTTAATTTTTATTGATTCTAAAATGTTATTTTAGTAAACTCTAGATTATCCAATTAACAAAACCGAACACAGGGAGCAAATTCAAGAAACCGATGTCATATCATTCCAAACAACTAACAAATGGACGTTGGGGAATTTTTATTAATAGTAAACTAATTGCAACTATTGGTTGCCCTGATACCTGTCAAAAAATTATTTATTTTTTAGAAAATCGTCTATCAAATCAAAGCCTCCCAGTTTTAATGGAACATTATGGAGTGAGCCAGTATTTCCATGACATGAAGTTAAGACCTTGATTTGATCAGTAATCAGTAATCAAATTATTGTAATAATCGATCATAGTTTGACGATAGAACAAGGGCATTCCTGTATCGTAGTATTGTCCCCGAACAAGATAGGCGATCGCACCATATTGCTGACTTAATTTATCTAAGCAGGTTGTTAGCTGAAACTCGCCTTGGAAACGTTCGTTGTTATCTATTTCTGAAGCTAGTAGCTTAAAAATAGTTGGTTCGAGAATATACATGCCGAACATCCCCAAGAATTCATCCTCGTTCATTCCAGGTACTCGTAAATGTTCTCTGGCATATTCTAGGGTGGGTTTTTCGTAGATCTGAGCAATTTCTAAAATAGATTGTGGCGTTTTCCATCTGCCACTAACACATCCCGCCTTGTGAATAATATCCGCCTGCATGACGGTAATCCCAATCACGCTAGTATTATTTTGCTGATAAATATCTAACATCTGTGTCGCACAGCTAGATTCAATCTGGGAAGTATAAACATGATCCCCTAATAAAAGTAAAAATGGCTGATCGTTTACCCAGTCACGAGTACAGTAAACAGCATGACCAAAACCTTGTTGTTCAGTCTGAGTCAAAATAGTAATGCGATCGCCTAAAGCTGCTAAATATTCACTGTATTGCTTATTTTCAGCTGACAACTTAGACCATAATTCAGGCTTAGGAGGAGATTTTAAGAGGTCGTAGAACAAATCGCGATCGCCTGACTGCACCACAATTCCCACTTCTTCGATCCCTGCACTAATAGCTTCTTCAACAATTGCTAGAATAATTGGCTTGGCACGTCCATCGCGATCGATTATTGGCAACAGCTCTTTTTTTACGGCTTTGGTAGCGGGATACATCCGAGTCCCCATCCCCGCAGCAGGTATGATCGCCTTACGTACTTTTCTTGACATGAATGATTACTGGTTATTTGCGAAGCTTATACCACAAGGGTACAACGTCCTTTAGGACTGATTACTGATTAAGTAGGTAGGCAAAATAATTGATCAAACCCCTACCCTTAGAGCTATTTGTTACTCGTTACTTGTTACTCCCTAACCTCATTTCCAATTTAATTACACCCACCTACTTACTATTTCCTATTTCCTACCAAATTAATACATTTCATATTTCAATAAGGTACAGGGAATTGCGCCGTTATAGAGTTTAATGCGCTTGGAAGTTCTCAAGCCAACCTGTTTAGAGAGCTTCATGCTACCTGTAAGAACATAGGCTGTCCAACCTCTAAATCTTTGTTTAAAGATGTCTCCCAACAGCTTATATAGTTCCCCTAATTCGGCTTCTGTACCGAGTCTGACACCATAAGGCGGATTACAGATTAAGACTCCGCGATCTGCTGGAGCTTCCACCTCAGCCAGCTCTCGACGGGCAAACTGCACATAGTCTTCTAAGCCCGAACTTTCAGCATTGACAAAAGCTTGTTTAATTACTTGCAGATCGCGATCGCTACCAATAATGGGGATTTTTAGATCGTGTTTTTGTTGTCCTTCAGCTTCTTTCAATAGACTTTGCCACAAGTTGCGATCGTAGTCTAACCAAGTTTGAAAGCCAAAGTCACGATAGAGTCCAGGAGCCACATTTAAGGCTTTTAAAGTCGCTTCAATGGGTAAAGTACCACTACCACACATCGGATCGAGAAAGGCTAAATCTGGTGTCCATTCTGCCATGTCTAGTAAAGCTGCCGCCAGAGTCTCTTTCATCGGTGCAGCGCCAATGGCAGGGCGGTAACCGCGACGGTGTAAGCTAGAGCCTGAACTGTCTAGGCTAATAATGCAGTGTTTTTCGTCAATATGAGCATTAATTTGTAGATCGGGGTTCTCTGTATCGATGCTAGAGCGTTTTCCTCCTCTAACCTTTTGCCAGTCGGTAATCGCATTCTTGATCTGTAACGCGGTAAAGTGAGTATGATTGAGTAGCTTACTCTTGCCTGTACAGGTTACGGCTAAAGTCATATCAGGCTCTAGATATTCTGACCAGTCAATCTTTTGGATGCTGCGATATAGTTCATCACCATTAAAACTTTTTACTCTAGCGATCGGTTTTAAGATGCGAAAAGTAGTCCTCGTCCAAAGATTTGCCTTATAAAGTAATCTTCGATCGCCTCTAAAATGTACCCCTGTAAATTCTGGGCGCACATCCTCTGCACCAATTCGTCTTAGTTCATCCGCAGCTACTTCTTCCAAACCGCGAGACACCGTAGCAAAATAATTATCCATGTTTATAGCTTTGGGCTGCTAGCTTTGGGCTGTTAGCTTTAAAACCTCTGAGTAAAAGCGATCATTGTAGTTATCATACCTGGATTCATCTCCGATTTGAGGATGATCTCGATCGACAATCAACATCGCTTAACGCGATCGCGCCCTTGTTCTTTTGCTTGATATAAAGCCTTGTCTGCTGCTTGAATTAACTGCTCGCTAGTGATGCCATCGTCAGGAAAACAGCTTACGCCAATCGAGACAGTAATCGATTCGAGTTCTTGCTCATCGTATTTTAGTTTTAATTGTTTAATTCCTGCCCTAATTTCTTCTGCTCGCATTACAGTATCGCCAATAGCAGCATCAGGCATGACGATTACTAATTCTTCTCCTCCGTAACGACAGGCAAGATCATACTGGCGGATTTGAGATAAGAGGTAATTGCCGACTTCTTTTAGGACTAAATCGCCGACACTATGACCATAAGCATCATTGAAATTTTTAAAATGGTCAATATCGATCATGATTATGCCGATAAACTGCTGCTTTCTGTGAGCGCGATCTAGCTCTTTCTCTAAAGATTCCTGTAAATAGCGACGATTATATAATCTAGTTAGAGGATCTCGCAGACTTTGATATCTCAGCTGTTCTTGTAGCTCAAGACTGGCAAAGGACATGGCAATATTTTGCGCTACCGTTTTTGCTAATTCCTGAATTAATTCGCCGATCGGCTCAAGAGTATCAAAACGTAAATATAGCATTCCTAGAGTATTACTTCTGGCAATCATGGGGATGCATAAAGTTGTCTGATGGCAGGCACTGCGATCGACATGACTACAATAGATACCAGGAGTACTGGAATCGGCTAGATGTAAGTCTCCTTTGCGCAATGCCCAACATTCATTGGGTTCAAAAGTATCGCTGTTAACTATTCCCCAAGTGGCGATCGCTTCTAACAGATTTTTGCTATTTTTCATCAAATAGACTGCGCCATGAGTATTAGGAAATAATGGCTGTAAAAGACTGCTTAATGCTGTTTGAGCCTCTTTAGTCGTTAAGCAAGCCTGCAAAAACTCATTCATTGTTGCCAGCTTTAAATGTTTATCACGCCAGTTTTTTAAAGCTATAACTTCTTCGGTTAATTTTAGATTTCTTTTAGTAGTTTTAAGCTGAAGTTCTTTGATTTCCGTAATATCTTGAGCAACTCCTAAAATTTGAGTTGGTTTCCCTAAAACATCTCGTTCAAAAACTGTGTCTTTGCTTTCTAACCAATGCCAATGACCTTGTTTATCTTGGACTCGATATTCAATAGTTAAGTAATCACCTTGATTTAACTGCAAACAATCCTGATGATGCTGGGCGATCGCATTTAAATCTTCTGGATGAAATATCTTACTCAGCAGCAGTTTCATCGACTTTATTTCTGAGTTGGAATAGCCTAAAATTTTACTGAGCAAAAGATTAGAGTAGACATTACACCTTTTTTCTAGATCGTATATATAAATAATATTAGGAGCTAACTTAGTTATTTTCTCCGTTAAACTAGCATTACTCTGCAAATCAATATTTGTTAGATCATTAGTAGATCTTTTTAACATAAAAATAAAACATGATACTTCTAATGTATTTCTGTCTATTATGTTGTTATTCAACAAGATTATAGTCAGCAATGATATGATTTGAATTTAACAATTTATTGGTTTATTGTCGATAGCGTGAATAATGTATATAGATATAAAAGTAAGCTGTATGTCAATAAAATAAATCTTTTACTAAAAATAGTAAATAATTATAAACAATTATTTGTTTAATATGTTTAAATTGAATACTCCGTTAATTTACGGATAAAAAGTTATTTTAATATTTATTAATAAGTAAATTTTGAAATATAGCAATAATAGATAATATTAGGACTTTTTTTATTACCTACTACCTATATGCGAAGCGGTATCCTTTAGGACTACCTACTACCTAATTTTAATTAACCGTTTGAGATACTGTAAAATTCCCAAACCTAATAAGATTGAAGCTGCACAGATTAGCCAAAAATAGCTTGTAAATTGCGGATGATCTAATGCCCAACCACCTAATGGAGGCCCGAGCAAATAGCCGATCGCCCAACATTGAGAATTAATCGAAAAGTATACCCCGCGCAAAGATTCAGGTGCTAATTCTGCTACTAAGCCAGAAGCAACAGGAGTATATGTCACCATGCCTAAAGACATGACCCCTAAAGTTAAGCCTGCCCAAATCAAAGTATGATCGGATACATTGCCCGTAACCCAAACGCAGATAAAACCTATTCCCCAAATTAAAAAAGACAAGCTCAATCCTGCAATCCGACTAAAGCGGTTGAGTATCCAAGCAGTAGGAAGCTGACAAATCGCCGCCAAGGCAATGTGCCAAGTAAATAAACCACTGATGACCTTTTCGGAGAAACCAGTTGTAGAGTCAGATAGCTGGACAAAGTTTTTCAAATACAAAGGCATGGTGCTTTGTACCTGGGATAAATAGATAGTGAATAAAATATTTACCGCCACAAACACCATGAAAGCGCGATCGCGTAGAGCAAAAGACCAACCATTCTGCTGATTTTCCAGCAATTGTGGTTTAAATTGATAAGTTTCGGCGATCGCAAAATAAATTACGCCGAAGAAAACAGCAAAGGAAACGCCGTCAATCAGAAACAAAGTTCGATAGTTACCAGAGTTGGCAATTAAAGCACCCCCTAACACCACCCCCAAACTCAAGCCCAAACTATCTGCTAGTCGAGTTACCGCAAAAGCTTCGTTACGTTGCTCAGGTGTAGTTAAATCGATAATTGCTGCTTCAGTGGCTGGCCAATACATCCCCACACCAAAACCCATCAATAAATTGCCCAATACCAGGGTGGAAAAATTAAAAGACAAGGATAAAACTACGTCTGCTAAAACTGAAATCGCAGCGGAGATTAATAAAATTTTCCTGCGTCCCCAACGAGCTGAATCTACTCCCTGTCCTGCCAAAAATCTACCCACAATGCCAGAAATCGAGCCACTACCCAAAGCTACCCCCACTAACGTCGATGAAAGTCCCACTTCGTTAACGAAAAAAATCGGCGCATAAAACAAAGTAAAGCCAGTGCCAATTTCCGACAACAATCTACCTGCTGCCAAAATCCACACCTTGGGACTAAAATTTAATACCTTAGCCATAAATAGTTAAAATATTCAGAACTTTTCTCAGATTGCGATCGAGTATTTTATGCTAAGAAAAGTTTATTATGTATTGGTTTAATATTCCTTAGCCCCAACTGCAAACCCGATTATGCAATGGTCTGAACTGTTTAACTGAAGCTTATGGATAGAATTAAGTCTATAGATAGATCCAAGGTAAAGGCAATTAGAGCAATGTTAAATTATAGAGTATAAATGCTTAGGAAAACCACAATGTCGTCAATGAAACAACTAGCGAATTGTAAGTCTTATAATAAGTTGTAATAATTAACGGTTTATTTCCTAAGTTAAGGAAATGCGAGCATTTATCACAGTCGAAAACCTTGCTGTGGTATAAAATAACCCAGATATTAAATAAAAGAGGACTAATATGAGCGATTTACAAGAACAAGTACAAAAAGCTAGACAAGAAGCTAGAGAAATTTGTAGCACTGAAGGAGATACTTCGGGAGAATGCGCGGTTGCTTGGGATACAGTCGAAGAATTATCTTCTGAAGCATCACACCAAAAGCAAAAAGCTCCTGTCAAAAACTCTCTAGAGGTCTACTGTGATGAAAATCCTGATGCTCTAGAATGCCGCGTATACGAAGACTAACAATTCCCTCAAAGCTAATTGGCGGAAATTTTCTCATAAATTCTCATAAATTAAGATTAACCACAAAGGTGAGAGTAAGTCGGACTCTCATCTTTATTTTTTGCCTTTTACTCCATCTTTAGGACTACCTACTACCTACTACTTACTACTTACGAGCCGATCACCCTAATTGTCCTAAGCTAATTTTGTACGGCTATACATCAGCGTTGACTTAGAGCAATTGTTAATGCACCCTTAAAAGACAATTTCAAGCTGTTTAATTTTTAACAGCAAAATAGTATATACAATTTCAACAAGATAAATAATGGATATTTGGTTTAGATCTTTAGTATGGATGGACTATCGTTTAGGAGTATTGTTAACAGTAATCCTGCCTTTAGGATTATTAATCTGGGCTTTATTTCAGAAACAAGAAGCCATGCAAAGATTACTGATCATTTATTGGCGAGTTGCTAGTTTATTAATGATCACGGTTTATCTCTTAATCCCTGGCTGGAAAGTTGGATTTATTAGTGGTTTTGCAGCCCGCATCTTGATCGCCATTTCTCTGTGGTTTTGGGTCGATCTCAATGAAGAAATTCGCGACACACGCCAAACTTTGCTTAAATTAACCTTTACCTCCTGGCGCTGGGCGATGACAGCCTATTGTACTTTGGGAGCGATCGCTAAATCATTATTTCTTCCCTGTGGTATATCTAGCAGCACTGCTAAAACTGCTTTTTGTCAGGTATGGTTAGAAGCGCCCGCAGCCTATCGTAACTTCTTCCACAATAAACCAGGAAATGAAGGATTTTTAGGCTTTATGGGTTCAGTTGGCTTAGTTATCTACATCATCTATCTGGCATATTTTGTCCTGATCCGTCTCGGTAAACAAGGGCGATCGGCGTTGGAACAGTAAGTAATGATGAGCGAGAATCAAAATAGCAAAATAGGGAAAATAGGTCTAGGCTAGTGCCTTTTCTGTCCGCAAAGTTGAACTTAAAGTTAGAAAAATTATGCTAGAACCCATTGGCTTACGTTTAGAACAATATACCCTCAAGCGCAAACAAGAGGTCTTAATGGTTCACCTAGAGACTGCTACGGGTGAATCCGATACGGTCATGATTTTTGCTGGTTTCTCTAGTTCTTTGGTCATGCCGACGGCTTTTGATCCTGATATTCCGATAATTGCCGCAGATTCAACGATTAATTCAATCGATCGCCTTGTCAGCCCCTATAATCCCAGCAACCCTCGCTATCTTGAGTCGGGGCTTACTTTACCAGAAATGATTAAGATCCTCGAAACAATGAATTTATAGATGAATTTAGAGATTAAATAATCTTAACCATCCCTTGGCTTTAAGCAGATATACTCAATGACAGTGTTGTTTTACCCAAAATAGCAAAATATCGTTTAGCTTATTGGGTAGATACAAGGAATATTGAGTATATATTAAATTATTAATTGTAGTATGTTTTGCATCAATTATAAAACAATATTATTTGGCAAAAACACTAAATAAATTTAATTAATGATCAGCTTTAGGAGTGTATAGGTGTGAACAATTTAGCCCAGACTTTATTTGATCCAAGTCAATTACCGCAAACCCCTTTATTTGGCACAGATGGAATTAGAGGGAAGGCGGGAGATCTTCTAAATGCACCTTTCACCCTACAGCTAGGATATTGGGCTGGTAAAGTTTTAAAGCAGACAGCGACTCATCAGGGCCCAATTATTGTGGGGCAAGATTCACGTAATTCTAGTGATATGTTAGCTTCGGCGATCGCAGCAGGATTAACAACCGCAGGACTAGAAGTTTGGAACATAGGTTTATGTCCTACCCCCTGTGTGGCTAATTTAGCCAGTGACAGCGAAGCAATTGGCGGAATTATGATTTCGGCTAGCCATAATCCCCCACAAGATAACGGAATTAAGTTTTTTGGCAAAAAGGGGACTAAATTATCTGACTCTCTAACCCAAAAAATTGAGACTCACCTGAGAAATGATCGGATACTCCATGAGGCTAATTTAGTTTGGGGTAAATCTTATCAGCGCCCCGAATTAGTTCAACAATATGTCCAGTCTTTGCAACAGTCTCTGCCTCAAAACACCAATTTTCAGGGAATGCGTATTGTCTTAGATTTAGCCTGGGGCGCATCGGTCAAGGTGGCTCCAGCAATCTTTGAGCAGTTGGGGGCAGAAGTAATTAGTCTTAACCATTTAGCCAATGGCGATCTGATTAATGTTAATTGCGGTTCTACCCATTTAGAACTATTAAAGCAAGGGGTAAGAGACTATCATGCCGATCTAGGATTTGCCTTTGATGGTGATGCGGATCGAGTGATGGCGGTAGACAGTCAGGGTAGAGTAATTGATGGTGATTACATCCTCTATTTTTGGGGTGATTTACTACGTCAGAGCCAGCAGCTACCCGATGATTTAATTGTGGCTACAGTAATGGCTAATTTAGGCTTTGAGCGAGCTTGGCAAGCCAAGGGAGGTAAGATCCAGCGTACTGCTGTAGGCGATCGCCATGTTCAAGAAGCGATGTGGCTGACAGGGGCAATGTTGGGGGGAGAACAGTCAGGACACATTCTTTGCCACCACCACGGAGTTTCAGGAGATGGTATTCAAACCGCCCTACATTTAACTTCTTTGGTTAAACAGTCTGAAACCTCTTTAAAAGAATTAGTAGATAACAGTTTCCAAACCTATCCCCAAATTCTGCGCAATGTCATAGTCGAAGATCGCGAACGTCGTAGCAAATGGCAAGAATGTGAACCTGTCCAGCAGGCGATCGCTCAAGCAGAAGCAGCAATGGGTGAACAGGGCAGAATTTTAGTTCGAGCTTCAGGAACAGAACCCTTGATTCGCGTCATGGTTGAAGCTGCCGAACAGCAGTTAACTATCTATTGGACAGATAAACTGGTGCGAGTAATCGAACAAAATTTAGCTGCTGCGATCTAATAAAAAATCTACAAATGTTTGCTACAAATGGAAGACTTGCCCTAAAGGACTAGCTTCGCGTCGGGGACTTGGAGACTATTTATCTGTATCATTCTTATTTGTATTTCATCTAAAAAACATATGATCTAGTAGGGGCGAATTGCCCCAAACTAAGCGAGATAATACCATTTCTCAAAAGTAATAAGAGACTGGGTAGTAGGGCGTCTAGGCTAAAGTACTGGGTTCATTTGAGTAGGGTGGGCAATGCCCACCCTACGGATTTTGATTGTTTTAACTTCTTATAAAATCTTTGCCCCAAACTAAGCGAGATAAACGTCTTTGCGTCTTTGCGTCTTTGCGCGAGTTTTATGGCAATTGTCTAAACGGACTTCGTATCAAACAGGCATCCCTAAAATATCCTCAATCTTAGGCATATCTTCTAACGCAATCACTCTACCTTCATCGGCAAAATTCTCAATCTGATCGAAGTTGAGATAGCGATATAAATCACCTTCAAAGGGAGCAATTTTCTCTTTGACAACTGCCATATATTCATCCACTGTAGGAATCTTACCCAACAAGGCACATACAGCAGCTAATTCCGCTGAACCTAAGTAAACCTGCGCGCCTTTACCCATACGGTTATTGAAGTTACGGGTAGAAGTAGAAAAGACAGTGGCGTTATCTTCCACACGGGCTTGATTACCCATACAGAGGGAACAGCCAGGCATTTCAGTCCGAGCGCCAGCAGCAGCAAAGATGCCATATATTCCTTCTTCACGGAGTTGTTTTTCATCCATGCGAGTAGGAGGACACACCCAGAGTCTTCCTTTGACGACTCCCGCACCTTCGAGGATCTTAGCAGCAGCGCGATAGTGTCCAATGTTAGTCATGCAAGAACCAATAAACACTTCATCTACTTTGTCTCCCGCACATTCTGACATGAGCTTGACGTTATCAGGATCGTTGGGTGCAGCAACGATCGGTTCTTTGATTTCACTCAGGTTGATTTCAATTGTGTCGGCATATTCTGCATCTTTGTCCGCAGACATTAATTCAGGATTGGCTAACCATTGTTCCATTTTGGCTACCCGACGCATTAAGGTACGACCATCACTGTAACCCCGCGCTACCATGTTTTTTAGCAGCGCTATATTAGAACGTAGATATTCAGCAACGGTATTTTCGCTAAGTTTAATCGTACTGCCAGAACAAGAACGCTCGGCGGTAGCATCGGTAAGTTCAAATGCCTGTTCTACTTTAAGATCGGGCAAGCCTTCCATTTCCATGACTCGTCCGTTAAAGACATTTTGCTTATTTTCTTTGGAGACGGTTAGTTTTCCTTGTTGAATAGCCACCCAGGGAATAGCGTTAACAATATCTCTGAGAGTAATTCCTGGCTGTAATTCTCCTGTGAAACGAACCAGCACAGATTCAGGCATATCTAAAGGCATGACTCCTAATGCTGCTGCAAAGGCGACTAAACCAGAACCAGCAGGGAAAGAGATGCCGAGAGGAAAGCGAGTATGGGAGTCGCCACCAGTCCCCACTGTGTCGGGTAACAACATTCTATTGAGCCAAGAGTGAATAATTCCATCTCCTGGGCGTAAGGCTACACCACCACGAGTAGAGAAAAAGTCTGGTAAATTCTTGTGAGTATTGATATCCACAGGCTTGGGATAAGCTGCGGTATGACAGAAAGTTTGCAGAGTTAAATCGGCATTGAAACCAAGACAGGCTAACTCTTTTAATTCATCTCTAGTCATTGGCCCAGTGGTATCTTGAGAACCAACTGTAGTCATCATTGGCTCGCAGGATGTACCTGGGCGAACTCCAGTTAAACCACAAGCCTTGCCGACCATTTTTTGTGCCAGAGAAAAGCCTTTGCCAGTATCGACTGGTAGAGACGGACGAGTAAAGACTGATGAGACAGGTAAGTTTAAGGCTGCACGAGTTTTATCAGTTAAGGCGCGACCAATAAGTAAGGGAATTCTTCCCCCCGCACGAACTTCATCAATGATCGTGTCTGGTTTGAGGGTAAAAGTAGAAATCACCTCACCCGCTTCGTTAGTAATTTTGCCTTGATAGGGATGAATAGTAATGACATCTCCTGTTTTCATCTGAGAGACATCGCACTCAATGGGTAATGCCCCAGAATCTTCTGCTGTATTGAAGAAGATCGGTGCAATTTTATTGCCTAAAATATAACCCCCAGCTTTTTTATTAGGCACAAAGGGGATTTCGTCACCAATATGCCATAGCACCGAGTTAATTGCCGATTTACGAGATGAACCAGTACCAACTACATCACCGACATAAGCTACAGGATGACCTTTGGTTTTTAACTGGGCAATAGTTTCCAAGCCATCAGGCATCTTCGACTCTAGCATTGCTAAGGCGTGGAGGGGAATATCGGGACGAGTAGTGGCGTGGGGTGCAGGAGATAGATCGTCGGTGTTTGTTTCCCCTGGTACATTAAATACCGTTACGGTAATGGCTTCAGGTGGCTGAGGACGACTAGTAAACCAAGCTGCATCTGCCCAAGAATCAATTACCTGCTGGGCAAAAGAATTACTTTTAGCCAGTTCTAATACGTCGTTAAAGGCATCAAACACTAATAGAGTCTTGCTTAAAGCCGTAGTTGCTTCTGTAGCGATCGCCTTATCTTCAGACTTGAGTAAATCCACCAGAGAATGAACGTTATAGCCGCCAATCATCGTTCCCAGTAAATGTACTGCCTCTACCGCCGAAACTATCGGACAGTTAATTTCACCCTTAGCTACACCAGTTAAGAAACCAGCCTTAACATAGGCTGCATCATCTACACCAGGGGGGACGCGATCGCGCAACAACCCCAACAGTTCCTCTTCTTCGCCTGCTGCTGGATTTTTTAAAATTTCACATAATTCTGAAGTTTGTTGTGCCGTTAAAGGTAAAGCAGGAATACCCAAGGCTGCTCTTTCTGCTGCGTGTTTTCTATAGCCTTCTAGCATTATATTTAGTTCTCCTTTCTAATATGCAGATAAATAACAGAATATTTATTCTCTCATCGATCTCTTAGTCTATTTTGTTCACAAAGAGTATTTTTAAATGAGATATTGTCGATTAAGCTTCACGTTATCAATAGGCGCGCGATCGTTCAACATTGAGCAATCGATGTTAATTGATTTATATTCCTGCATGTCCCAAAGCAATACCCGTAAACAGCATCCCGAATACTAGGAATGGTTGAGCGCTGGCTTGATATTTAACATCATTTTCTAAAGGATTACGCAAAAAGTACATATCCTGAAAAACAATTTGGGGAATCACTAGCAAAAAGACAATCGTGGCGTAAAGATTTTCATGAACTGACACGAGATAGCCACTGATGCCGATTTGAAAAACATCGATCATAATTACGCAAATCCAAGCAGCAGTAGTTACCCCAAACATAACAGGCAAAGATTTCAGACCTAATTCGCGATCGCCTTCGACGCTTTTAAAGTCGTTGACAATGGCAATTCCTAATCCAGCAAAACTATAGATTAGGGTCAAAATGACGATTGTCCAGTTTAAATCGCCAAATAAGGCATGACCAGTCCACCAAGGGAGAGCAATATAGCTCGAACCCAAGGCATAAGTACCTAGCCAGCCGTTTTGCTTCAGTTTTAATGGTGGTGCGGAGTAAATATATGCTACCAATGAGCCACCCAAGGCAATACAGAGGATGGTGGGGAAATCATGACCCACGGCAAGATCTAAACCATAGGCTAAAGCTATGCCAGCAAATAACAGCACAAAGATCTGTACCTTTACCTGGGGTAGAGAAATCGCCCCAGAAGGAATCGGCCGATATGGCTCGTTAATCGCATCAATATCGCGATCGTATAGCTCGTTAACGGTTTGCGTATAGCCCGTCATTAAAGGGCCTGAAAGTAACATACAGGCTGCGGAAAGTAAGAAGTTTTCCACTGTCCAGGTATAGTTGCCCGAAGAAGCTGCGCCACAAATAACGCCCCAGATCAGCGGAATCCAGGTAATCGGCTTCATTAGCTGAAGGCGTATTTTCCAAATAGATGTTTCTCCTGCTGCTGCGCCTTTCATCCCCAGCAGTTGACGAGTCTTAGAATTACCTGAGTTATTCGGTTGTTCGGGATTGGTGGTGGAATCAGACATGATGATATTAAACGTTTGTTTGCTTTTGACTCTTGTGTGGCTGCTTACCCCTACTCAACTAACCTACCGTTACTTCTAAATAACCATTGGCAAATTTAGCCCCTGTGACTGAGTTACCACGCCAAGCAGGAGGAAGGGTAATATTGCGTCGCTGATCTCCCGCTTCAATGGTAATTTCTGGCCCATATTGAGTTAGCTTGACATCTTTTTTGTCAAATCCTGGCAAGTATACTTTTACTTTACGCTCTGCCATGACAAATTCTGTTGCTTGAGGAATATCAACACTGCTTGGCATCTTCGGCAATTGATCGATCAAAGGTTGCCAGTTGTTCCCGTCGTAATTCGGCATTGAGGTAACTGGTAACGGTTCAAATTCATCAGTGACCGCTTCTCCTCGATTGACCAACACTCCCCCAACACCTAAACCAACCTGTTGAGCGCTACCCCAGAGATACTTAGCTGTAGCGATCTCTATAGGGTCAGGAGTCGTGACTAAATAAGCCATCACATTACCTTTGCTCAATGCTGCTGTACCGTCTTCGAGCATTTGAGTTGCTGGATTATTAGCATTGCCTGTCAGATCATTGGCTGACCAAGAAGTGTTAAAAATAGCACTGCTCACAGGCTGGACGAAAGGAGACAGAGTTTTGACAATATCGGATTCAGCAAAAATACCGCGAAAACGGCGGAAATACCAGCTTAAGTTAGCGGGTAGACCAAACATCCTTAAAGTGTCGATGCCTCCTGTCCCATCATAAACAATTACGTCATATTGATTGCTTTGATAATATTCGCGAATAGCATTAAGCGCTAAGGCCCGATCCATGCCTGGCAGGATACCTAGCTCTTGACCATATACCTGTTTAAGAATTGGCGATCGCAAATATTGGGCTTCAATTTGCTTAACTTGTTCCCAGCTATTTTCTAACAAGACGGCAGAGTTTAACTGCATCACCGCCAAATTCGCCCCAATCTCTTGGGGTTCGGTAGTTGGTGGTACGCCTAAGATTAAACCAAAAGCAGGGGTAGGATCTTGCCCCATTAAAAGTACTTTTCTGCCTTCTGTAGCTAGTTTTTTAGCAGTTGCGATCGCGCTGATGGTGCGACCCGTACCGCCTTTACCTAAAAAGGTGACGATCGAGGACATATTTAAGAATTTAGTGAAATTTTAGTCTGTTATAGATTTAATTTATTATGACTAGTTTACGGGCTTGATTTCATCCTCAAAAAACCAGGTTGAGGAGCGATCGTCAAATTGAACCACCACACCAACGCCACTGCCATCGGTCATTCTATATTCTTTAATGGTACCAACTTTGCCTAACGTTCCCGCAACGTTTCTATTTACTCGATCTCTGAGGCGATAAACCTTGACCTTTTGCCCGATTTCCATTGCTATGAATTTATCCTGAATTATAATGAGCCAACTCACAGTTTAAAGCAAAACCACCCCTTCTTAAAAGTCAACGTTACTCTAGATCTAACGTTACGCAAGTAATTGCAATTATTTAGGGAAGTAGGGAAGTAGGGAGATAGAGAAATAAAAAACTAGCAGTTTGAAGTTAATATATCAGCAAGTCCCCAAGTCCCCGACGCGAAGCTAGTCCTTTAGGGCAAGTCCCCAAGTCCCCAAGTCCCCAAGTAAAAACCCTAGGGTAAATTAGCAGGATCTAGATAATTACTTAACATCTGTCATCAGCAGAACTATTACAATAAATATATAAAATGTAGACAAAACAATTTTTAAATAGTATGTCGGCTGCCGTTTTAATTGAAAACCTACAAAAAAGCTATGGTGATGTCCAGGCGGTAAAAGATATTTCTTTCACTGTCCAGCCAGGAGAAATCTTTGGTTTATTAGGCCCCAACGGTGCGGGCAAAACCACCACTATTCGCTGTTTGTGTACTCTAGCTAAACCTAATGCTGGCAAGATTGAAGTCGGGGGAATTAGTGCGATCGCTTCCCCGAAAGCAGTACGACAACGGTTGGGTTATGTGGCCCAAGAAGTAGCAATTGACAAGGTATTAACTGGTAGAGAGCTATTGAAGTTACAGGCAGCACTTTACCATTTACCCCAAAAAATAATTGGCGATCGCATTCAACAATTAATTGAAGTATTAGGCTTGTCAGAATATGCCAACAAGAAGACAGGCACTTATTCTGGGGGAATTCGTAAACGTCTAGATTTAGCAGCGGGATTATTACATCAGCCTGAAGTTTTGGTTTTAGATGAGCCTACAGTTGGTTTGGATATTGAAAGTCGGCTGGTGGTGTGGGAGTTTTTACAAGAACTGCGCGCAGCAGGAACAACTGTTCTAATTACTAGTCATTACCTAGAGGAAATCGATGCTTTAGCCGATCGCTTGGCAATTATCGATCAAGGAGTGGTGATTGATGAGGGTAAACCGTCAGAATTGAAAGATAAATTGGGTGGCGATCGCGTTACCTTAAAAATTAGAGAGTTCACCAGTGATGAAGAAGCAGCTAAAGCCAAGCATATTTTAGAATCTTTGCCTTTCGTGGAAGAAGTAATTATCAATGCTGTCCAGGGTAATTCTCTCAACTTGATTGTCAAATCTGGTCAAAGTTCCCTCAGTAAAATCGAGCAGTCTCTAGCAGAAGTCGAGCTACCGACATTTAGCTTATCGCAGTCTCGCCCTAGTCTTGATGATGTTTATCTCGCAGCTACTGGACAAACTATTATGGATGCTCAAATAGCTGCATCTAGCACCAGGGATCTGAAAAAAGAGAAAAAACAGCAAATGAAGTAACCTGTTTATTAAACGATGACTACTGTAATTCCCTCATCAGCTAAACCCAAACTTCCTCCTGGTTCAAAAGCTCCTGCGATCGTCGTTATGGTTCAAGCTTTACTCGATCAGTTTGGCACATTAGAAAGATATAACCAAAAATATGGCGAGATATTTTATGGCTCAAAATCTTCTTTAATGCCTCCTTATGTAATTTTCAGTAATCCTCAAGCAATTGAACAAGTATTTACCGCCGATCCTAATTTATTTGAAATTGGTCAACAGTCCACTGCGCCAATCAGAGTTTTGCTGGGAGATAAATCTTTAGTATTGCTAGACGGCATCGAACACAAACAACATCGAAAGTTACTGATGCCACCTTTTCACGGGGAGAGGATGAAAAGCTACGGTCAAACTATGGTTAGTGTGACGGAAGAAGTGATATCTCAATGGCAGGTTGGTCAAACTATTTGTATTCGAGATTATACTCAAGAGATTTCCCTGCGGATTATTTTAAGGACTATTTTTGGTTTGGAGCAAGGACAAAGATTAGATCACCTTAAAGCAATTTTAGTCGATTGGTTGGAGACGTTTAACTCGCCACTGCGTTCTTTTTTCTTATTTTTTCCCGCCTTACAAAAAGACTTGGGTGGATTAACTCCCTGGAGTAAGTTTCGCCAACAACAAGATCAGATTAAAAAGATTTTACAAGAGGAATGCGATCGCCGTCGTCAAAATCCCGCTACTATGGGGGAAGATATCCTCAGCTTATTGCTATCAGCTCGATACGAAGATAGTCAAGCAATGAGCGATCGAGAGATCGCCGATGAATTGATGACTATGTTATTTGCAGGACATGAAACTACTGCAAGTTCTTTGGCTTGGTCATTTTACTGGCTACATCGTTTGCCTCAAGTCGGTCAAAAGTGCCGACAAGAATTAGATTCGTTGGCTAAAAACAGCGAATTTACCGATATTGCTAAACTTCCCTATCTCAGTGCGATCGTCTCAGAAACCCTCAGATTAAATCCCGTAGTGGTATTTGTTGGTCGTCAATTAAAACAACCCTTTGAATTAATGGGATATCGGCTGGAAGCGGGAACATCTTTATTTCCTTCTATTTATTTAACCCATCAACGAGAAGATCTTTATCCTCAAGCAAAAGAATTCAAACCAGAAAGGTTTATTGAAAGACAGTTCTCTCCCTATGAATATTTGCCTTTTGGCGGGGGAAATCGTCGATGCTTGGGTTATGCTTTTGCCTTATTTGAAATGAAGCTAGTTTTAGCGACTATTATGTCCCAGATCAAATTAGAATTGCTCGATCATCGCCCATTGAAATCTGGTCGTCGGGGTTTTACTTTTACTCCTGAAGGCGGAGTTAAAATGAAGGTAATAGGTATAAAAAATAGGCAAGCATAACAAGTTAAACTAACTAATTTTAAATCAACCAACATCCTGTTTACCATCACCAATAAATTTATGAGTCAATCTATCTCTAGTAGTAAAATCAAGTCGGCTTTAGCACCTAATATTGGTATCAGCAGACAAAATAGTGAGTCAAGTAATTCTCTGGGTGATTTTATTCAGGAAACATTAGCCCTGACTCAACGTCTATTTATTCAACTGCAACGTCGTCCTTCGACTCTAATTGCGGGCATCATTCAACCCTTTATGTGGTTGGTCTTATTTGGCGCCTTGTTTAGCAAAGCACCATCGGGATTATTTGGTACTGACTTGAGTTATGCCAAATTCCTAGCGCCAGGTGTCATTGTCTTTACTGCTTTTTCGGGAGCATTAAACGCTGGATTACCTGTAATGTTTGACCGTGAATTTGGGTTTTTGAACCGTTTGCTAGTAGCACCATTGTCTTCCCGTTACTCTATTGTGGCAGCTTCGACAGTTTATATCATTGCCCTGAGCTTTATTCAGACCGCAGTGATTATCTTCGCCAGTGCTGTATTAGGTGCGGGGTTACCAGGGTTGGCTGGGTTAAGTGCGATCGCCTTAATCGTCTTTCTCATCGTTCTAGGAGTTACCGCTTTGAGTCTGGGTTTGGCATTTGCTCTCCCTGGTCATATTGAACTAATTGCCGTGATTTTTGTGACTAACTTACCCCTATTGTTTGCGAGTACGGCTCTTGCTCCCTTAAGTTTTATGGCGGATTGGCTTCAGGTAATTGCCAGTCTTAATCCGTTAACTTATGCGATTGAACCAATTCGCTATATTTATAGTCATGGAGATTGGGGGATTAACAGTCTGGTAATGGATACTCCCTGGTTCGGGTTTAGTTTTGGTGCTGTTATCTTAGTATTGTTAGCGTTTGACGCTTTGATCTTACTGGCAATTCAACCTTTATTACGTCGTCGTTTTGCCTAAAAAAATAATATTAGCTTTTATGGTGAGGTTTAATTATGATTAAAAATAACCGCTTAAATCCAATTTGTTGGTCAGTAGGAATAGCTTTAGTGGCGATCGCGGGATTAAATTCCGCTGTTTTAGCTCAATCTAGTACGGGTGCTGATGACGGCTATCAGCCTAACGAAAAAAATGGGATCTATGGAGATGCGCCTGCGGGGTTAAATCCTCTAGATATTATGCATCGCGCTCAACAAGCAAATGGCCGTAGTGCAGACGAGTTTGGTCAAGAATCTCAAATTCAAATGGACAATTCTGCTTCGGACTTTAAACGTCTTCAACAGCAAAGAATTTTAGAACAACAGCAGTCTGTACCAAAACAGCCAGTGGAAACCAGAGAAACTGTTAAGTAGACTATAAAATTTTGCTAGTTAAATGGGTTTGGCGATCGCTGAACCCATTTTTTAGTTTTGACAAGACAAATCTTCTCAATTATAGGTAATGCAAGACTTGAAAAGTATCAAAGAATTACACGATCGCGACTTCAATTTATGGGTTGAAGAAACCAAAAAAGCAATTCAAAATCGAGATTTTGAGAATATGGACTGGGATAATTTGCTTGATGAAATTGATGATATGGGGAAATCATCAAAGCGATCGCTTGAGAGTTATTTAGAACGCTTGATTGCTCATATCTTAAAATTACAGTACTGGTCAGCCGAAAAAGAACGTGGCGGCTTTTTGGTAAGAGTATTCTTCCCAAAAACGCGCCACCGTAACTATAAGCACTGGAAAGTAGAAATAATTAATTTTCGACGGCGAATTAAAAGTTTAATCAAACAAAACCCCAGTTTCAATATCATCTGACGTTGTAATTCAACTATTAATTCTTGTGCTTGTTGCTGAGATAAACTTTTAGTTTGATCCGCTATTTTTCTCAGATGAAACTCTTGCTCGATTGTTAGTGTATTATTTTCGCTCATCACACACCTAAATGTTTGAAATAATGTTTATTACTTTGATAGTAATCAAAGCTTTTTTAATTGATACCTATCTAAAGACCGATCAAATATTCCACATTTAAATCTTGGACAAAAAGTTATTTATAATACTTTTTTAGCTAATTTTCTGTGATTATCTTAGCTTTTTTGTGATTTATGATACATTTAAATACTTTTTGGTATCACTTATATCCAATAACGCACCTATGCTTCTGGATAAATAAAATATTGAGATGACCTGAATCTATTTTGAAATATTACTAAAGATAGATAACATTAAGAAATATATTTTCTATCTTAAAAGTAGTTAATCTTTCATCACAATTAAGGGAATTATAAAAATGGCAAATATGCAAAACAAAACACCAGACGAACATTATGGATCTCAGTCCGAGCGCAAATATGGTGAATTTGCGACTAAATTTCAATTCGGTTCTAATCCTAGTGCAGAGATTTGGAATGGTAGATTAGCAATGATTGGCTTTTTAGGCGCAATGGTTGTGGAATTAACTACTGGACAAGGCTTTTTTCATTGGCTTGGCATAGCATAATCTCTGACTTAAATTTTTGAAGAAATTGATAGCGAATTAGCGAATTAATTTAATTTATAACCCTGTCTTTGACGGGGTTATTTTGTAGTAGTTTTAAAATCCTATCTAAAATCCTAAGTCAGCCTTGGCAACTTCAGCAGCAGCATATACTTCTTCATTGGGCATTTCTTCCCAATCAGTACAGCCAATTTCGCGATAGAATTGGGCATCGTAAGGGCGAGTACGGACAACTACAGGCATCGGTACAGCATGACCTAAAATTAAAGCCTGTTGTTTAGAATCTAGCTTGGCTAAAACAGATTTTAAGTTTGCTCCTCCAGACACCCCTGTAAAGATCGCCTCGATGTCTTTTTCGTCGTTGAGCAAGCAGGTTACGCGAGTACCAATCTGGGACATAACTTCGTTATCGATTCCTGACGGGCGCTGATCTACTACTAGTAGGGTAACAAAATATTTGCGCATTTCACGGGCGATCGTGCCAAAAATGGTTTGATGAACGACGCTAGAATCGAGAAAACGGTGTGCTTCTTCAATCGTGATCACTAACTGGCGGGGTTTATCGAGGGGGTTTTTAGTTTGCAAGAAGTGATCGGCTTTTTTGACATAGCTGGCATGAATCCGACGAGTAATCATATTAGTCGCCAGCATATAAGACAGCATATTAGACTGAGAGCCAAATTCAATGATTACGTTTTTTCCTGCTGCCAAATCTTGAATTAATTGATCGATATAGTTATGGGGACAGGCTGAGCGAATATATTTAAGGGTATCAAAGCGCATTAGTTTACGCTGCAAAGAGGAGATTGAACCCTGATGTCCCTGTTTTGACTCGCAGAACATTTTAATATCTTCGTTGGTCATGTTGACCAAACGCATGATCCAAGACTTGCCATACTCATTGTAGAGAATGTTGGCGTTATCCATTGCTGCTTCAGATAGTCCTAACTCGGAGGAAACGAGTTTTAAGTCTTCAATCTCAATCTGATCGTAGCTGAGATAAAGTTCCTGAGCATCCCTAACACCTCGGCGTTTAGTAGATTCGGGATCGAGGGTGTACATCACTACTTTACCTGGGAATAGCTGACGCAAACCTTTAACAGTACTTACTTGTTTGCCTTCTTTCATGGCTTCCCAACCATACTCAGAGTGCATATCAAACATCAGATTAACTGCTGCTTCCTTGCGAATTACCCCTGATAGTAATAGGCGAGTTAGGAATGATTTACCTGTCCCAGATTTACCAAAGATGCCGTTGCTTCTCTCCACAAAGCGATCTAGGTCAATACAGACAGGCACTTCCATATCCAAAGGTTGACCAACGGAAAAATTGCGCCGAAAAGGATCGTCTTCCCAACCAAAAACACTGCGAAAGTCATGTTCAGTTGCTTCATAAACTTGACTAAAGTGAGCGGGAATTGTTTTGACAGGCAGTAATTCCATGTCCGCACTGGTGTTTGGCTGCATTGAACCCAAACTAGTATTAAGATCTAGATCGGGATCTATGGGTAAGCTGGGAAAATCGCTCTGGGTTGCTGTCGGCGTAAACATCAACATCGGCGAGAGGGCAACTGTACCGTAAGTACCGCTTCCTGCTAAAACATCTCTTAAAAAAGTATCGTCAATCGGAGGAGGATTAGCAATAATGCGATCGCTCGAACAGCCAAGGGAAACATCAGTCAGTAAACAGAAAAAACGCGATCTAGTCCCCTGTACCACTAAAAATTTACCAACACGCATATCTTCCACTGAGACATCTGGGTGTAATCTTACTTCTAAACCTTTGGTCAAAGAACCTTGAATGACTGAACCTAAAGGGAGTTGTGAGTTCATGTTTTGTTAGTTATCAGATGTTAGTGAAGATGCAAGGGCGAATACATTTTTGCTGATATGCAGGATTTTTCTGCTAAAGAGACGCTTATTCCGCTAATTCTAGCCGATTTAGTTTTTAATATCCTATCAAATTAAATTAAAAAGTTATGGTGTCAAGTACAAAAGGACTAATGTTACCTCAAATGGGTTGCGGGACTTGGGCGTGGGGAAATCGTCTGCTGTGGGGTTATGACCAGAGTATGAATTCTCAATTACAACAAGTATTCGATCTGTGCGTTGCTAATGGCGTTACCTTATTTGATACTGGTGATTCTTATGGTACAGGTAAACTCAATGGTCAAAGTGAAAAGCTGCTGGGAAAATTCGAGCGAGAATATCAGGGGGTAAATAAAGAGCAAATCTGTTTGGCGACTAAACTTGCAGCCTATCCTTGGCGATTAACTTCAAAATCAATGGTCAAGGCAGGACTAGCTTCTATACAGCGCATGGGTAGGGTAGATTTAGCACAGATGCACTGGTCAACGGCCAATTACTTTCCCTGGCAAGAATGGCAGCTTCTAGATGGATTAGCAGATTTGTATGAACAGGGATTAATTAAGGGTGTAGGACTATCTAACTATGGAACCAAAAGATTAAAGCAAGTTCAGCAAAAATTTAGCGATCGCCATATCCCCATTGCCACTCTCCAGGTGCAATACTCTTTACTTTCAACCTATCCCGTAACTGAACTAAACCTCAAGGAAACCTGTGATGAATTGGGTATTAAACTGATTGCTTATAGTCCCCTGTGCTTGGGCATCTTAAGCGGTAAATATAACGAGCCAAGTAACTACCCCAAAGGTTTACGGGGATTGCTGTTTAAAAGATTAGTCCCTGAAGCTAAACCGCTGTTAGATTGTGTCAAGGCGATCGCGCAATCCCGTAATAAAACCATGGCGCAAGTAGCAATTAATTGGTGTATTGCTAAGGGGACAATACCGATTCCTGGAGCAAAAAACATTCAACAGGCACAGGATAATATTGAAGCCAAAAATTGGTTATTAGACGCGGGAGAAATCGCTGAATTAGATTGCGCAGCAGCAGGGATCGATCAATCAATGGTTCAAAACATATTTCAGAGCAAATAAAAAAACTACAATTTATATTAAGAGTTTAATTTAGTTGTTTTTGTCATATTTAGGTATTTAATTTGAGAATCCAACTTCTTTCTGGTATTTTGAGAACAATGCCTTTGAAAACCTAATAATTGATATTGATCGAGTATGACTACTAATGATGTGGTGGAAAGTAGACAATCAGTTGTCGCAGAGCCATCTTCTAAAGATTCTTCTCTTCTTAGTACTACAAAAGATGTCAGCCAGGATTTTTCTGAGCAAAAAATTCGAGTATTGATTGTTGACGATCTCAGGCTTGTTTGTGAAGGATTACAAGCGATCTTTGATGAAGTTCAAGATATTGATATAGTTGGATTTGCACTTAACGGGAAAGATGCAATTGAACAGGTAAGCAAAATTAAGCCCGATGTAGTAGTTTTAGATTTGTTGATGCCTGGGATGGGTGGTCTAGAAACTACCAAAAAAATTACCAAGCATTACCCTGATGTAAAAATTCTCATTTTGAGTTCATTTAATGACGATTCGATCGTCTCAGAGATAATAGCCGCTGGAGCCATTGGCTACGTGTTTAAAAATATGGTTATTAGCGAATTAGCTTTAGCGATTCGCTCTGTTTATCGTGGTTCGTACCATTTTGCCGCAGGATTACTCGATACCCTAGTAAAAAATACGGATCAAGATTCTATCTCCAATGCTCTCAATTTAACTTCTGATACAGTGAGTGCCATAGACTCTCCAGTAGTTACATCCCAACCCCAAGCCATCCAAGCTATCCAAGTTACTCAAATTACTCAAGCTACTCAAGCTACTCAAGCTACTCAAGTCAACCAAACTAAACAACCAAAGTCAGAAAGACCCTTTTTGCCCTATGGAGATTGGTCGCTGGCAGCATTGGCAGTTATTGTACTATCCCAGATCAATGTTATAGGTAATCATCTTGGGCATGTAGGATTATTCTTCCTGATGCTCGCCTTAGTCGCCCGTCCGCTCAAAGGTTGGTGGGATGCTCCTTTGAAATATCGTCGAGCCATTGATGTTATTGCTTTTGCAGCTGTACTTGCTCATGTAATTTATGTTACGAGAGATTCTTTAGAAGGAAATTTAGCCACAATTGGGCTGATGTCTGCTCAACACAAGTGGGGGATGTGGGTAGGTATAATCTCTCTAGGTATCATGGCTCTTATGGCAATGACTAGCTTCCGATTTTTGCAGCGTAAATTAGGCAATGCTTGGCGTCACATTCACTTATTAAGTGTCCCTGTAATGGCTTTAGCAGTGCTGCACACCATCCTAGTTGGCCCCCACTATTTGATGGCAGATGCCCAGGTGGGAGCAATTGACTATTTCCGAACCTTTTGTATTATTGCCGTAGGTCTATCGATCTGGTTACTAAGACAACGTATTGTTTGGTCTAAACTAAAATTGGACAACTTAAACAACTTAGAAAAACCACCTAAAAAACCGATTAAGCTGACGCGCATTTAGACTTAATCTTAAATCTGCAAATGTTTGCTACAAATAAAAGACTTGCCCTAAAGGATATGCCCTAAAGGATATGCCCTAAAGGACTAGCTCCGCGTCGCGTAGCGGTATACCATTTGCGAAGCTTATCCTTTAGGACTAGCTTCGCGTCGGGGACTTGGGGACTTAGGGACTATTTATCTGTATCATTCTTATTTGTATTTCATATTAGAAGCGGTGAGGATAGTCAAATATCACTCAAGGCTAGTTGATAGATCTCAGAGTATTGTTGAAGAATTTTTTGCAGATCGTAGCTCGCGATTTTTGTCCGAGCTTTTGTCGCCATTACTGCCAGGCTATTGGGATCTTCAACTATCTGGGACATTGCTTGTGCTAGGGCGTTAGTATCACCAAGAGGGACTAATAAACCACAGCCGTTCTCCAACAGATCTTGCGTACCGCGAATATTTGAGCCAATCACAGGGGTACTTAAACACATTGCTTCCATAATGCTGCGAGGTAGCCCTTCCTGTTGAGAAACTAGTAATACAGCATTGGCTGCTTGAATTAAGGTGGGTATGTCTTGGCGATAACCTAAAAAATGCACTTGTTTTGCTATACCTAGCTGCTGGGCTAATTCTGCCATTTTTGGTTGAATAGGGCCTTCTCCTGCTAACGCTAAATGAACTTGAGGATTAGCTACTTTGGCTAAAGCATTGAGTAAGTCTTGATGTCTTTTACGAGGAGTAAATTCAGCAATAGAAAGCAATAGAGTATCAGAGTCGGCTAAATTCAACTGCTGACGTACTTGTGCTAGATTTGCAGGATCGACCTTGCCAGAAGCATAATAATCAGTATCTACGCCGATGCCACGAGTATAATAAATTTTGGCATCAGGAAGAAAGTTATATTTTTTAGCAGCAGCTTCGTCTTCTCGGTTAATTGTAATTAAATAATCAGTCCATGCACCAGCTAGCTTCTCTAAACTCAGGAAAATAAAGTTTTTAAGTGCATTACCGCCATGATAAAAGTGAAAACCATGTGCTGTATAGATGACCTTGGTTTTTCGGTTATTTCTTAGAGCATAGCGCGTGACAAAGGCAGCAATAGGAGTATGAACATGAACTAGATCGTAATCTTCTTGTGCCACTACTTGCTTAACTCGCGAGACTCCAGCCCATAAATTTCTCGGATCGAAGACATTACGTGACCATTGAATATCATAAATGCGATCGCATGTCTCTACACAATCTCGATCGCTTTCAATTCCCTGCGCCATACCGTCTACCTGCCAGCCCAAACTTTGGCAATGCTCGATCAAAGGAAGCAGAAAACTGCGAATTGTAATGGGAACTGTCGTCACAACTAATAGTTTAGGCATGGGAAAAGGAAATAGGAAATAGGAAATAGGAAATAGGAAGTAAGAAATAATTTTTCAAAAATGTTCTAAGGTTTTTATGTTTAGCTACTTAAATTCATACTTAAAACAGATGAAACATTGATATTCGCAGAAAGTATACTATAACTCTTGGGGTTTTGCCGACAATTATAGTAGTCAATAGTAGTCATTTTTAAGTCATGGTAGATAGTCATTCAGCAGCAACAGAGCGTTTCCGACAGCTACAGAATCAGCTAAGAGAATGGACAAGATCGCCTGAAGAAGGTCAACTTTGGCAGAGTGTCGATATTTTCGATCAAGATGACTATGATATTTTGGTGATTCCTTCCTTTAGCGTCGATCAGCAGGTGGGCGATAAAGTAGCGGGGTTCTTGCATTACGAAGAAAGACTATTATTTTCTTTGATCCGTCTGCGTAATCCGTTAACTAGGGTAATTTATCTTACTGCTTTGCCTCTGTGTCCCATTGTCATTGACTACTATCTGCAACTTTTACCAGGCATTCCTTTTTCCCATGCACGCGATCGCTTACTATTGATTAGTATTTATGATGGCTCGCTTAAACCCTTAACCCAAAAGATTTTAGATCGTCCTCGACTGGTGGCAAAAATTCGTCGGGCGCTACGTCCTAATAAGTCTTATATGGTCTGTTATAACTCTACCGAGCTTGAGCAGCAGCTATCTTTAAAGCTGGGTATTCCCCTCTTAGCAGCATCTCCTGAAGTACTCAAGTGGGGTTCTAAAAGCGGTAGTCGTCGTATTTTTGCCGAGGCGGGAATTGCTCATCCTGACGGTAGCTACACTGTGAGAAATCCCACAGATTTAATCGAAGATTTATGGCAACTTTGGCAAAGACAGCCTAACTTAAAACGGGTTGTAGTAAAGCTCAACGAAGGCTTTTCGGGAGAAGGAAATGCCCTGCTCGATTTAAGACCAATTCAAGCCTATGCCCCAAGTCAAAACTCAAATCAAAAAAGTGAAGCCGAAACTAAAATAGTCTTAAGTAAACAGCTAGAAAATATGAGCTTTCAAGGGGCAGGAGAAACCTGGGCGACTTTTTCACGACGTATTCCCGAATTGGGGGCAATTGTGGAGGCTTTTATCGAAGGGCAGATCAAGCGATCGCCAAGTGTCCAAGGCTATATTCGACCATCGGGAGAAGTGGAAATTATCTCGACTCACGATCAGATTTTGGGTGGTGTAGATGGACAGGTATATGAAGGGTGCTATTTTCCTGCGGATGCTGACTATCGACATGAACTACAAGAAATAGGGTTAAAAGTTGGTGAAGTCTTAGCTGCCAAGGGGGCGATCGAACGTTACGGGGTAGATTTTATTACAGTGCAAGATCCTCAAACCAAACGATGGGATATTCAGGCGATCGAAATTAACCTCCGCAAAGGTGGCACAACCCACCCCTTTATGACCTTAAGATTATTGACTAATGGCAGGTTAGACTACGACACAGGCAACTTCTTGAGTCAACACAATCAAGAAAAATACTATATTGCCACCGATAATCTTCACAAACCACAGTATAAAGGTCTATTACCCAACGATCTGATGGATATTATTGCTCAAAAAAGACTACATTTTGATAGTAGTAGTATGACAGGGACTGTCTTTCATCTAATGGGTGCATTATCAGAATTTGGCAAGCTGGGTTTAACTAGTATTGGCAATTCTTTAGCAGAAGCTAAGGAGATCTACGATCGCGTCGAGGCTGTATTAGACAAAGCTACCGCAAATCAAACTGATGCTGATGATCCTCAAGCAAACCCTCTACCTCTACCAATCAACTGGAGTAGTAATCAATGAACAATGAGTCCTAAAGGATTAGTTCGCAAGCTCACGTCACAGTGAACAATGAACAATGAACAGAGTAATCAGTAATCAGTAATCAGTAATCAGTAATCAGTAATCAGTAATCAGTAATCAGTAATCAGTAATCAGTAATCAATTAGTCCACAACTTTATGCCTCCTAATAACCCTGTGACGTTGGGGATAATTTTGACATTAGCGGGTAAATTAAACTTGACCTGTTTAGTTTCTCCTCCACCAATATAGAGTGTGTTGTAGTTAAACAGATGTTCTAGATGAGCGATCGCTGTTTCCAGGCGCAGATTCCATTTTTTGCTTCCATGTTTTTCCAAAGCTGCTCGACCTAATTGTTGCTCATAGGTTTCTCGCTTGCGAAACGGATGATGTCCCATTTCGAGGTTGGGAACTAGTTTTCCCTCCACAAATAAAGCTGAACCAAATCCTGTTCCTAAAGTAATTACTAACTCAACTCCATTGCCTGAAATTGCCCCAAGTCCTTGAATATCAGCATCATTTGCTACTTTTACTGGCTTAGACAGTAATTTACTCAAGCTAGTGGCTAGGTCGTATTGTAGCCAGTCGTCATGGAGGTTAACTGCGGTTTTGATTACTCCGCTTTGTACCACTCCAGGAAAACCCACCGAAACACGGTCATATTCTTGTTCTTTTACTAGAGTCAAAATGGTGTCAATTACTGCTTGTGGTTTGGCAGGGTTCGGGGTTTTAAGACGTTGGCGATCGCTTAAGGGATTACCCTCAACATCTAAAACCATTACTTTAATCCCGCTACCACCAATATCTACTGCTAAGGTACGTAACTGTTGAGGCTGGTTCATGGTGTCTTACTTAAGCTAAATTTATCCAGATTATCAAAGTTTAAGAGAGTTGGCTTCTTGTCGATCTTTTTATTAGTAATCAGGGAACTTAGTAGCTTAATATAGCGACTTTATACCACTAAGAAAATCTATTAATTTTTATTACTTTAATTATTTTTGATGAATATCATCCAGATTAACAGACCAGGGTTGATTTACCGATGCTTAATTACTGTCAGCATTGGATTTTCAGCTTTAACAATTCAACCCCAAAACGCTTTAGGGGCGGAGAAAGTGAAGCTAACTTATGGTCTTTTTAAGGGCAAAGTTTCGGTAAATTCCCTAGAAAAGTATGCAGCTACGGGCGAAATGACCTTGGAGTTGCGAGTTTATTCCAAGTTTGCCGAGCGCCAAACCCTAGCTCAATTAAGATCTTGGCTCAATAGCCGTTTTGAATGCGATCGCCTTACTCTGGGTCAGTTTGCTAATACTCCAGAAGGCCAACAGTTTTTGCAAGACTTGGGTACAGTAATCAAAGCCGATCCTCAACGTAATGGATTTTTAGAGATTCGTTCAACTTTGATGGAAACCGCCGATGTACCGAGTAAATCTGATGGTTGGACGATACTTGAGGCAATGCACAACTTTCCTGCCGATGATTTACATGTCAATCTCAAGAATTTAGTCCAGCTAAAAAAATCTTGGTCAGATAATCCCCAAAATAATCAAGCTGCTGCCAAGATATTTACTATTCGTGCAGAAAACACCTCAGCCTCTAATTCTCAGTAATTATTGCTTAAATTGCTCTAATTTAGCTGGATCTAGATTACGGATGATGAAAAGTTTAAAAGCATTATTGTCTAGTTGCGGAATGCGATCTCGCTGTAGATATGTTTGATATTTAGGCTGTTGAGCCAGGTAAACCTGAAAAAAAGCAGTGGTAAGCGTCTTCAAAGCAGGATAGGCATAAATCGGTCGAGGGCCTACCACATCATCAGGTACGGGCAAAACTCCTATACTTTCTTGTAAAAAGCTAAAGTGAGTTGCTGGCTTGACCAAAACTAAATATTTCTCTTTCTCCTTAAGCCAAGAAAAAGGTTCAATTTGCTCTGCAACAGGGGGCATAATGCGATCGTTGATCCCTGAAATGATCATCGTGGGAGTTTTAATTTCACTCATCCCCGTCGAGCCAAAAATCTTTGCCATCGGGTTGATAGCAATTACTGCTTTAACGCGCGGATCTCGTAATTGTACTGGAGATTTATAGAGTTGATTAAAAGTACATTGAGCTAACGACGACAAATCTAGTAAGACATCAGAATCGTCTTCTGTCTGGCACTCAGCAACAGATTGGTCAGGGATTAATTTCCCTCCTGATAATGCTAATGCACTATATCCCCCAAAAGACTGACCCACAATTCCTACTTGGTTTAAATCAAGATTCGATTCTGATTCTAAGCGATCGAGGACGGAACTAATATCTAAAGGCTGATTGACTAAATTATTTGCCTTGGGAAAGGGTTCTATCCCTGCAAGAAAGCGATCGAATTTAGCTAAACTTATGTCATCGTGTTCGATTACGGCAACCGCGAAACCATAAGAGGCTAGATGTTTTGCCAGATAAG
The DNA here is from genome assembly GCA_019359095.1 of Pleurocapsa minor HA4230-MV1. Classification (NCBI taxonomy): domain Bacteria; kingdom Bacillati; phylum Cyanobacteriota; class Cyanophyceae; order Pleurocapsales; family Pleurocapsaceae; genus Pleurocapsa; species Pleurocapsa minor. Next base: position 287,037 of record JAHHHZ010000021.1, read on the forward strand.
CGAAGGTTTTTCGATTGGAAGCGATACCGTGAGAAATGGCAATTAAAGGAACGGGACGCTCAATTTCTGGCTGATAAAGATCAAATAAACCTGTTTGCTGGCGATGAGGATTTTTGTAGGTGAGAGTCCGTTTCTGCCAAGAATATTGCCCAGGAATTTCCAGATCTAATTCTCCCTCAAGGCGATCGCCTAATGCCTTATGCTGATTCTGATGACCATCAAACCAAGTGCGATCGATGATTTCACGGTTTTTTGCTAATTTTGTAGCCTGTTCGAGATATTGAGTTAATACTTCTAAATCAAGATGAACTGTTTTAAGCGGATAGTGGTGTAATAAGTTGATGAGGGTCAATCCTTCATCGTCGAAAGCAGCAGCAATCATAGCGCCTCTCAAGGCATAAAAGCCATTGCGATTAACCTGACTTTTAATACCCTTACCGAAGTTTTTAATTAGAATCTCGCCAACGGTAGAGTTAGTAAATTTGGCGATCGTTAAAGGCTTAAACTCTAGAGGGGTAGATAATAGCTCTGGTAGTTTGGCTTGCTGTTTGGCAGGCAAACGGCGAAGATAATAGTCCAGTTCAGCAGATTTTGATCCTGTAGCAACGAAGGCTTCGAGATCCTTAACTTTAATTTGAAACTGACCGAAAGGAGCTATGTTAAAAGTAATTCTTTCTGCTGCGATCGCTGCTATGGGTAATAGAGCAGCAGATATACCGAGAGCCAGAGAAATTAGCTTATGTTTGATGTTTTGACTGAAAATCACCGACTTTGATGGTTTTTACCCGAGTTTTCTTTTAGTTTAATCGAAATACAGGGTATTGGAAAATGCCCATCATCGCTACAGGGCTATTTCATTCTAACTGTAGTGAACCAAGAAATAAATTTCTTGGCTTAAAATTAAAGTCCGTTTAAACGGACTTAATGTACTTAGACAGAGAATTTATTCTCTGGATATATGAGAATGAAATAGCCCTGTCATCGTTATCAGTCCAAAGTAAATTTGGGCTGGGTTTGACTAGAACATTTTTTCAAGCATTTATTTGCTTTCTTGCTGTTTAAATCAAATTCGTTTTTCTAAATATTGACCGATGGTAATTTCCTCTCCTGCACGAGAAATGACTGTTTGTCTGGTGCGATATTTATGACCCACTAATTTAATCTCTTCTTCAAAAACATTGGCATTATATTCAGTACGCAAGTTCATAGTTTCCGCATTAGGAAAAGAACAGATCGCAATTACTGGTTTAGGAGTGGCGAATCCGCGATCGCGATAGAGAACATTTCCTTTAATGCCAAAAACGGTTGAACCCGTCACAGGTTTACGATTTTGATTGGTGTAGCTACTTTCCCAAGTAACTTTTGTCCCACAAACTAACGCCGATAAGTCTTCTAGTTGATGCCTTTGGGCTAGTTCAATCAATTCTGCTGCGCCTTGAGACAAAAATGAAATATTAAGTATACTTTCAACTTCTTGAGGTTCAACATCTTTGTTTAATGTGTAATACCTTCTTTGGGAATTCCAGCTACCTGCTGACTTATCAAAAAAGTCAACTGCTAAAGACTGTAGAGTAAGATTTGTGGTTTCCGCAGACATCATTAGGGTTTAACCTCTTTGGCTAAGACAATAAAAAAACGCATATGTCAAGAAATACAACTTTATGCTTAATATATATTAATATATCACGAGCTAATGTCACGGGTGTTATGTCTCTAGCTATATTCTGAATAGTTTAAGAATTAAATTTAGGTTGCTTATTTTTATAGCTTTTATATGGTCAATCATCAAAATTTTGCTGTTAAATTAATTACTATTTTGGCGATCGCTTTAATCAATTTACTGGCAGTTTTCCCTGCTGCTGCCACAACTCAAGATTTCCAACTCTATAGTGAGCAAGGATATCGAGTCGAGACAAACTTCAGTTACGATGAGACCAAAAAAAACACAGGCGCGATCGCATTACCAGGAAAAGAAGCCAACGAAGTTGATTCTCTCAAGGTTCGCTTTTACGATCCTGACGGCAAAATGATAGCTAGTTATGACAACATTGTCGATGGAATCATTCAGAATAAATATTTTGAATTTAATTATGATTTAAACACGCAACAGTTATTAAAAAAGGTAGATATAGGCGGTGAAGTAGCAGGAGAAATGTATCTCCAAGGCGATGTTGACCAAGGATTGTCGTTAATTATGATTGAACCGTCAGGAGAAGAGAAAGTTATCGATCGAGTCAAAAGCAATCAGTAACCAGTAATTAGTAATCAGTAATTAGTAATCAGTGTAGTAGCGCGTCTAGGCTAAAGTACTGGGTTCATTTAAGTAGGGTGGGCATTGCCCACTCTACTGAAAACGCCGATGATTTCGGGTCGAATGTGATTATAATTTCAGTCCGTTACAACTACTTATCATCATTCGATATCTTTCTATCTCCTTTGGATAAATAAAGGTGAATGCGATTGCTTGTCCAAGTAGCTACACCTGCGCCGAAAAAATCGGCATCTTCTGTCCAAATGGGACAATCTAACATGAGTGACACTGCTACAATGGGCCAGTCATCTATATCCCGCACCGCAATTCTTTGTTTAGCTTCTACTTCATAAATTTCGTACAAGTCGGCATCCACAGCAGCGATTAAGCTGGTCAATCCTTCTAGTACTTTAAGCGCTTCATCGGCAGGTAAATCACGTTTTGCAAACAAAGCTGGCAGATATTTTCTAGCATCTGCAAAACAAATGTCAGCAGTAAAAAATTGAGCAGAGTTGGCAAACTTTTCAATGTTATTTCGTACTTTTTGCCCCAGTACTGCTCGAATCAATATATTGGCGCGGCGCGTTTTGGGTATGAAGATTCACACCCAAAAGCCGCCGCAATCGAGGACAACTTTTATTTCTGCTGCCATCAATTTTATTGATTATGTTCTTGACGTAGTTGACGAAATTCTGCCACGAGTTCGTCCTCTGTGATTCCCGAATCTGCCAATAGTCGATCTAATTTCTCTGCTGCCACTTTCAAAGATTCCAATTTTGCTTGTTCTGGCTTTTTATGAGTAGGTAAAAAACAACCCACAGTTTGACCATGGCGCATGACAGCTACAGGTTCAGTAGCACTGAGATATTTTGCCAAGTTATTTCTAAATTCCCGTATGCCAATTTTTTGTAACACTGCGATCACCTCTGCTTAAATTATGTACCTCTGTGTACACAATTTAACATAACGGTCAGTAATCAGTAATCACTCTGGGCATTTATTTTGAGCAAGCTTCATTGCCGCCTGATTGAGATAAAGTTGCCGTTGACCACTAATGATATAGGGTTGAGTTACACCACGAGGAAGGTTAAGAGTAAGAGGATCGCTGCTATCGTTGGGTTGGCGGAGAAAATCAGTGAGAAATACTACAGGGCGATCGCTATCCCAATCGGTTTGTAGTTCCGCTTGGGTAATTAAGTATTCAGGAGTAGAGCCAGGAAACTGAGGCGGGATACGGTTTTTGCCACCGTCAGCGAGAATCATTACGGTGCGGTAGGTAATGTCACCAACAGTCGTCCAGCCTGGTAGATCGTGGCGATTATCGCTTGTTTTGCCCTGATTGAGATAATAGCCAATAACCCCTGCTGCACCGAGTTCCCGCGAGCCTTCATATGTCCAAAGAGTATCGACACTCAGACAGGAATTTGCCTCTTGGACGAGATTTTTGGATGAACGAATATCTTGATAAATCGCAAATCCTCTAATTGTGGCAATATAGGTAAGCATTAAGACGATGACCAATGGTAGCCAAGCTAGGGCAGAACGCTTCAGCATGGCGAATCCCGAAGCCAGCCAGCCTGTACCTAAAACAATAGCCACAATTATAATTAATTTGTTTATTTCTGCCGTTTGTAACACCGCAGGTAAGAGAGTAACGATCAGAGGAAGAACGGTAATTGAACCATAAAAACCAATTCCTAAGATTAAAGCGATCGCGCCATATAAGTCTACTGCTTGAGTTGGTATAACCTGACTTGCTATCTGTGCTGATGATTTACACAGAGTAGAGATGGTAGAAGGGTAAGCAGCATTAGGTGTTGAGTAGCCAATAACTGTAGAGGAAGTTCCTGAAGATTGCCCTTTAACTGTAGTGCGATAACGCTTTGACCACCAGCCAGCACACAACATAATGTAAGGAGGAATAGCGGGAATACTATAGTAAATTAGGCGAGAAGACAGAGGCAGAAATAAAATTACTGGTAAAATTGCTGCTGTAGCTAGCAAGAAAATACCGTCACTATTTTTACGATCTAAGAGCGAAGCGTTAGCTAAAAATCCTCTTTGCCATGATTGAGTAGTAGATTTAATCACCGACGGCAAAAATAAGATCCAGGGGAAACACCAACAGGCTGTAATTGCCAAATAACCAATAGCGCTAATTTTAGAAACCTCGTAGTCTGGAGGATAGCGACGATCTAGTAGACGATCGAAGTGTTCATTAACAATGAAATAATGCCAAAAACCAGGGTTAGATTGCTCTACCGCAATAAACCAGGGCAGGATAATCGCCAGCATCAAGAGTAATCCTTGATATATTTTAATGCGACCTAGAATTTTGAGATCTCGTCGGACAATAATTAGTCCTAAACATCCTAGGAACGGAAAAACTACTCCAATTAATCCTTTAGTTAAGACACACAAAGCCAGAGAAGTATATGTTCCCAACCAATTGAGGCGATTGGGTTGGTAAAGCGATCGCCAAAGGAAATAGTTGCTGCTAATGAGTAATGTTCCGAGTAAGGCATCGATTAAGATCTGATGGGTAAAAATAAACCAGCCAAGAGTTACAGAAAGCATTAACGCTGCAACTCGACTAGATTCAATTCCCCAGAGTTCTCTAGTCCACTTCCAGGCAACAACTATGCCTACCCAACCAGCAATACCGATAGGTAGTCTAGCAGCAAACTCGGTCGAACCAAAAATCCCTGTGGTAAAAGCGATCAGCCAATACAATAGGGGTGGCTTGTTGAGATAGGGCGAGCCATTAAGGTGAGGAGTTACCCAATCATTGCGCCAGAGCATTTCTTGCGCAACCATCGCAAAATGACCTTCATGGGGTTCATATAAACCATAGTTACCAATACCCAAAAGCGTTACTATTAATGCCAGTAAGAGAATCGAAATATCGACCCAGTATAGATTTTTAATAGTAAATCGCATTGTTGTTGAAGTACCAATTCTGGTGCAAAAGCTTAAATATAAATTTTATCAATGGTCAGAATAATCTTTGACTGTCGAGGGTTTGAAAGTAGAATTTGGTGTAACTTTGACGTAACTTTAAAGTGAAGTATCTTATTTGCTGTTCATGCGAAGAATCAATCAATATAACCTACTGAATTGAAAGCCAAGCTAGTTACAACCTGATTTTTGGCTATTTTATTTTATTTAATAGATATTTTAGTCGCATCATGGTCAATTCTCGAAAATGCTCAAATTGACGCTCAAAGATAATGTTTTGTCTCTATCTGACTCGTAACTTTCCCTTGTAGAGTCGATCGCTATATAGATAAACTGAAGTATATTTACTTCACACCAAGGATTGATTAGAAGAGGATGCAAATCAAAGCAACTGAGCGAGCATTATTAGACTGGACTGGAGATTTACTAGCGATAGGCATTGCTGAAGGTGAAACCAAACTCTCAGGGGATTTGGCAACCCTTAACGAAAAATTAGCAGGGACAATTGCCGAATTGATTGCGGAGGAAGAGTTTGAGGGCAAATCTGGCACTACCGTAATGGGCCGTGTGGGCGGTCAAAACCCCGTACGTAAAATTGCTCTGGTTGGTTTAGGTAAGGCAGAAGATTTAACTATTAATAGCTGGCGTAACGCGGTGGCAGCGATCGCTCGTTTGGCTACCAAGGAAAAAACTTTAGGTATTAGTCTACCCCCTGGTTCGGCATCAGCCTCAGATGTAGCCCAGGCAATGACTGAAGCAATTATTCTGGCACTGCATGAAGACAACCGCTTTAAGTCTGAGCCAGAATCAAAAGAACCTAAGTTAGAAACCATCGAGCTAATTGGTTTGGCAGGGCAAGACGAGGCGATTAGTAGAGGGTTAATCATTGCTGATGGTGTGATCTTGGCTAGAGAATTAGTTAATGCTCCTGCCAATGAAGTGACTCCTGTGACTATGGCTCAAACAGCTCAACAGTTAGCCCAAGACTATGGTTTAGAAATCAAAATTTTAGAAGAAGCAGACTGCGCTCAGTTTCAACAGGGAATGGGGGCATATCTAGGGGTAGGACAGGCTTCAGAAATTCCTCCCAAGTTTATTCATCTAATCTATAAGCCTCAAGGAACAGCTAAACGCAAGGTTGCTATTGTCGGTAAAAGCCTTACCTTTGATTCTGGTGGTTTGAACCTGAAACCTAGTGGTAGTGGGATCGAAACTATGAAGATGGACATGGGTGGTGGTGCAGCTACTCTTGGGGCAGCTAAAGCGATCGCTCAACTTAAACCTGATACCGAAGTTCACTTTATCTGTGCAGCGACGGAAAATATGATTAGCGGTAAAGCAATGCACCCAGGCGATATCCTCAAAGCCTCTAACGGTAAGACAATTGAGGTTAACAATACTGATGCTGAAGGTAGATTAACCCTCGCGGATGCTTTGGTCTATGCTGAAACTTTAGAAGTTGATGCGATCGTCGATCTGGCTACTCTTACAGGAGCTTGCATCGTGGCTTTAGGTAACGATATTGCTGGGTTATGGAGTACTGATGATGCTTTGGCAACAGAAATGAAAGCTGCTGCGGAATTGGCAGGAGAGAAATTCTGGCAGTTGCCCATGGAAGAAAAATATTTTGAAGGCTTAAAGTCGCAAATTGCTGACATGAAAAATACTGGGCCCCGTGCTGGTGGTTCAATTACGGCAGCGTTATTTCTCAAGCAGTTTATCAAGGATACGCCTTGGATGCATTTAGATGTAGCTGGGCCAGTTTGGGCCGAGACTGCTGGCGGGATTAACAATAAAGGAGCTACGGGCTTCCCTGTGAGAACTCTAGTTAACTGGGTAAGCGACTAAATAAAGCCGCTTTTTGTAACATAAAAGTAGAGCTAATCAAGATATTGACAATTTTAGTAACTACTGACACTATTGTCTGCATGTATCTAAGGATACAAAAACCATACGAGATCGTTGTTAGCTTTGAGATTGTTCTTCGTGTTAACTAAACAGTTAATCCCAGGGCGATCGCCTTGATGACACGAGCCAATTTTCTTTTTTAGGTGTGAGGAAAATGTCTAAATTAATCCGCAATTTGTTGCTGGTTTCTCCAGCAATGATCTGTTTTGTGCTGGGTTCTCAACTGGAAGCTTCTGCTCAATCAACTTCAGGTGCAAGCAGTAATTTTACTAGTAATTCCCCATTACTTAACCAAATTAATAACTACAGTCAGGAAGGCAAAAGCAATTCTAGTAGTCAGGTAACAAACGTCAACCAATTACGAGACGTATCGCCTACAGACTGGGCTTATGAAGCACTCCGTAGTTTAGTAGATCGTTATGGCTGTATCGCTGGTTTTCCTAATCAAACTTACCGTGGCAGCCAATCTTTGACACGCTATGAGTTTGCTGCTGGCTTAAACTCTTGTTTGAATCAAATAGAGCGTTTAATTTCTTCTCAAGATTCCGTATCTGCCGAAGACTTAGAAACCGTAAACCGTTTAACTCAAGAGTTTGAAGCAGAATTAGCTACTCTTGGTGGTCGTGTAGACGAGCTAGAAAGTCGGACAGCCGTTCTAGAAGATAGCCAATTTTCTACTACCACTAAATTACAAGGAGAAGCTGTCTTTGGCATCAGTAATGAGTTCAACAACTCCGACTTCAATGAAGTAGTATTTCAAGACCGAGTACGTTTGAATTTTGTTTCTAGTTTCTTTGGTGAAGATTCTCTCTATACCCGCTTAGATGCTGCTAATGCAGGTTTTGATTTCCAAACTACCAGCAATGAAGGTGAAGCAAATGAAGTAGCCGCACCTTTAGAGACTGGAGCCTTGACCTATCAAACTACCAACTCAGATAACAGTGTTAGTCTTGGCTGGTTAGCTTACTACTTCCCCATCGGCGAAAAAATCGATGTTTATCTGCCTGCTGCTTTTCCTATCTGGCAGGATTTTGTTCCCACTCTCAGTCCTTACCTAGACACCTTTACTGGTGCGACAGGTTCTCTCTCTAGCTTCGCTGAATCTAGCCCGATCTATAAAATTGGTCTTCCTAGTGGTGGTGGTGTTGGTTTCAACTTTAAACCGATTGAATTTGTTACTGTAAGCGCTGGTTACTTTGGTGGTGACTCTGCCAATCCGATTGAGGCTGAAGATGGTGGTCTTTTCAACGAAGAATATTCTGCTTTAGGTCAAGTCACCTTAAGCTTCCTAGATGATAAGCTACAGCTTGCTGGTACTTATGTATTAGGTAAATTTGGCGCATCAGATAACACTATCTATGACTTGGGTGTTGGTACTGCTACTGCAAGACAGCCTTTTGGCGAGAATGGAGGGGAAGTTTCGAGCAACTCTTATGGCGTAGAGGCAGCTTTCCAAATTAGCGATCGCATTGCGCTGAATGCTTTTGGCATGTTAACCAAGGCTCAACAGTCTGCTGGTGACGAAGATGCTGATATCTATTCCTATGGTGCAGGTTTGTCATTCCCCGATTTAGGTAAAGAAGGTAACTTAGCCTCTTTATTTGTCGGTGCAGAACCATATGTTGATTCTGCTTCCAATGGTGGTGGTGAAGACGCGCCAATTCATATTGAAGGTTTATATAAGTACCAGTTCAATGACAATATCTCGGTAACTCCAGGTGTTGTTTATATCGTCAATCCCAATGGTTCATCTGATGATGAAGATGCCTTGATTGGTGTAATGAGAACTACTTTTACCTTCTAAAATTCACAGCGATATTTAAAGCGATCGCGCTGTTGCTAATTTAAAAGATTTTAGCCAGACTATAGTTTAGACTATGGTCTTTTTTTTGCCCAAATATAAGATCTGAAGATTATTAAAGATTAAATCATCTAAAAGTGATGCTTGGTTGAGTAAAAATCACTCTTATACTCTGTAATAATTCAATTAACCTGTAAACAGACTAAGCTAAATAAAAGGATTAATTATCTGTGACTGAGATTGCAACTAGCCAAACAAGCGCGTCGAATGATCTAGATTACGATATTGAATCAACAGTACTATCAAGATATCAAGAAGGTGCCAGAGAACAGCAACCAAGTTTATGTTGTCCGACAGAATATGCAGGCAACTATACAGAAAATTTGCCCCCAGAAATTATTGCCAAAGACTATGGCTGTGGCGATCCTACCCGTTATGTCAATGAGGGCGAAACTGTAGTTGATTTAGGTTCAGGTGCGGGCAAAAACTGCTATATTTTGGCGCAAAAAGTAGGAGAGTCAGGCAAAATCATCGGTGTTGATTTTAATGATGAGATGCTTAATCTAGCGCGCAAGTATCAGGGAGAAATGGCGGACAAGCTAGGCTATGGCAACACTGAGTTTGTTAAGGGCAAAATTCAGGATTTAAAATTACCCTTAGAGCAATTAGAAACTTGGTTACAGAATAATCCCATCACATCAGTAGATCAGATGGTCGCCTATGAGGTAGAATGCGATCGCCTCAGACAACAACAGCCTTTAATTGCTGAGAATAGCGTTGATGTAGTAATTTCCAACTGTGTCCTCAATTTAGTTCGTCCTCAAGACAAACAACAGTTATTTGGGGAGATCTTCCGCGTGCTAAAACGAGGTGGTAGAGCCGTAATTTCTGATATTGTCTGTGACGAAGATCCTACGCCCAAAATTATGCAAGATCCCGATCTGTGGAGTGGCTGTATTGCAGGAGCATTTAGAGAAGATCTGTTCTTGAAAATGTTTGAAGATGCTGGGTTTTATGGAGTAGAAATCCTGAAGCGAGAAGAGACTCCCTGGCAAGTAATTGATGGCGTTGAATTTCGTTCCATGACTGTCAGAGCCTATAAAGGCAAAGAAGGTATCTGCTTAGAAAGAAAGCAGTCTGTTGTCTATAAAGGCCCTTGGAAACAGGTAGTAGATGATGATGGTCATGTCTTCTGTCGGGGAGAAAGAATGGCGGTTTGTGACAAGACCTATAACATTATGACTAGCTGTTGTAGTCCTTATAGTCAAGACGTAATCGGCATTGAACCCTACGAGAATATTGCTCTAGAAGACGCAGCAGAATTTAACTGCAAAACCAAAGCAGTACGCCACGCCAGAGAAACCAAGGGTTCAGAATACAGCCTGACTGACACTAGCAGCGATGATTGTTGTTCCCCTGGAAATTGCTGTTGATCGATATGATATCCAGTAGGGTGGGCAATAAAGCTAATTATATGGCGAGATTTTTGCTCTTCGTTGATGCCCACCAAAAATAATTAACGATCGGCGATCGATAAAATCTAAAAATGCTTATTACAAATACAGAAACTTCGATTACGCCTTTTGCGCAGAAAATCAATCACCCTTTAACCAAAAGTCAGATTACAGTATTGCAAATAAATCTTGGTCGTAAATGCAATCTTGCCTGTACTCATTGTCACGTGGAGGCTAGTCCTAAGCGCACCGAAGAATTATCCCCCGAAGTGTGTCAACAGATTATTGAGCTAATTAATCGCTTCCCTCAGATCCAAACCGTCGATCTCACAGGTGGTGCGCCAGAGATGAACTATGGTTTTCGTCCTCTAGTTGAAGCAGCAAAAGCCCAAGGAAAAGAGGTAATTGTTCGTTCTAACTTGACCATCTTTTTTGAACCTGGATTTGAAGACTTGCCCGAATACTTTGCTCAAAATCAACTCCGAGTTACGGCTTCTCTTCCCTGCTATCTTGAAGACAATGTAGATCGACAAAGGGGTGCAGGAGTCTATAATCATTCGATTCAGGCTATCCAGCGGTTGAACCAACTCGGCTATGGTACAGATCCTAATTTAGCGATCGATTTAGTCTACAATCCCCCACTGCCGACTAAAAATGATTTTGCTTTAACTCCCAACCAGCAAAAGCTAGAACAAGACTACAAGGCTTATTTAGCAGAACACTTTCAGATTCAATTTAATAATCTGTTCACGATCACCAATATTCCTATCGGCAGAACCAAACAGTTTTTACAACGTCGAGGAATTCACGATGATTATCTTCAATTTTTAGCAGAAAATTATAATCCTGCTACATTAACTAGCGTCATGTGTCGCAATGAACTGTCAATTGACTACTTGGGCAATGTCTACGACTGTGACTTTAACCAGATGGAAAACATTGCAGCAACTACACCCGATCGCGATCGCCTAACCGTGGCAAAATTATTATCATTAGATAATTTAGATGTAATCAAAGAGATTAAAACGGCTAACTATTGCTATGGTTGCACTGCTGGCACAGGCTCTAGCTGCGGTGGCTCTTTACTATGATCGCTCATGTTTGAGAAAATAACTCAAAGCTTTGTCCAATTATCAATCCAGCTTAGAAAACTAATCCTCAAACCACAGTTTATTGCCCTGGCTACTGCTGCTGTGGGGATTATCTTACTCTGTATCTTGACTCCCTTAAAAGCAGTCTTTAACCCTTTCCTATTTAAAGACTTCATCCAGCAATACGAGGGTTATGTTGAAATTCTCTTTATTGCGATCTACACAGGATTAACCGTAATTGGTATTCCTGGCACAGTTTTAACTATTGTTGGCGGCTGTCTCTTTGGCATCTGGTATGGCACAATTATTTCTGTAATCAGTGCTACCTCTGGGGCATTGTTTGCCTTTTGGACGGCTCGCTATTTGTTTCGAGATCTGGCTCAACGCAAGCTAAGTCAAAGTAAAAGGCTCACCAAATTTCAAGCAGCAGTATTAAAACAACCATTTTCGTATGTGCTAACCACTCGTCTGATTCCCATTTCCCCTTACAACTTGGTTAACTACCTGTTTGGTTTAACTTCAATCAACTGGTTAGACTATACTCTGGCTACTTTTATTGGGGTAATTCCAGGTAGCTTTGCCTACACTTGGATTGGAAAGAGTGGTGAAATGGTCATGACAGGAGGCGATCGCCTTTCGTTTTTTCTCGCTTTAACTTTTCTTGCACTATTATCGCTGATTCCTTTACTCTATCACCGTCAGCAAGCATAATTAGTCCGTCTTAATACTGGATAGTTTTTGGTAATGGCGATCGCTACTCGAATTCCCCAAACTCTGACCGATATTTAACTATTCCACTGCACTATCCTAACTGCGATCGCTCTAATTGTCCTAATTTAACTTTGTACGGCTATAGTATTTGAGCTTGAGACTAAAAATAAAACTAAAAATGAGGCTATCTTAAATCTTGCCTAGTTTACCTTTAAGATTAAGCAACAATTAAATTTAGCTGCGCCTGATATTTGAGATGTTCTCTTTGCCTCTTCCCCGTGAAATACTTCAAACCTTATTGCCCCATTTACGACTAGCTGCGGGCTACGCACGGCAGATCCAAGCCAAGATTACTTCTTTACCCGCCAAAGATGTAGAAGGCAATATCTTAGCGGCAGCTTTAACTGATGCGGATCTTTCGATTCAAACAGTGGTGGAGGTAGCCCTACTGGGAAAATATCCCAATCTGGCTTTTTATGGTGAGGAATATGAACAATCACGCAATACTAAATATTTTTCTTCGACGGAGTTAAGTACAAATAACTACCTGATTACTTTAGATCCAATTGATGGGACACAATATTATCTTGATGGTTTTGATAATTATCAGATTATTCTAAGTATCTTAAATACCGATAGCTACGAGGCGGTAATTGCCATTTCTCCCGCTCAAGACTGCTACTATTACACCATCAAAAATCATGGAGTATATCATGGTCATCTTCAACAAGATTTAGCTGATTGCCCCAGATTAAAAATTAATAATTCTGCTCCCGCAATCTTATTAGGTTGGGGAATGGCACATTTAAAACCCGCATTACAAGATAAGTACCAGGTAATAGATATCGAGAACTGTTATTCTTCGACGATTAAATTACCCAACTACAACGGTATTTTTACAGGAGATTTAAGCGGCTGGATTACCAAAAGAGGTAAGTTTATTGATAGTGCAGCCTTGGCATTCATGGCACAAGAGAATGGTTGTATCGTCACAGGATTAGACGGTTTTCCTTTGCCACCCTTGCACACTTGTCAAAATTATAGTTATGATGGCGCGATCGTCGCTAGAACTCCGCAACTACATCAAGATTTGTTAGCAGCCTGTCAGGAATTTAAGCAAACTGACTAATAATATTCGATCAGTAACTTACTGTTGCCCAGAATCTAAACAAATTATGATCGATAACTATCAAGCTAAAATTGACCGCGATCGCTTATTTAGTTTTCTAGCCTACTTTATATCTGTCGCGATTTTGGTTATTTGGTTATCTTTTGCTGTTCATCATCCAGTAGTTGCTCAAAATGAATTGCAAGACGAGTTAGAAGTAGTTGCCGAATTTCCCGCAGCACATCCTCCAGGGAATATTGCCATCACGCCAGAAGGCAGAATCATGATGAGTCAGCATCAATTTTATGGTGCGCCCTTACGAGTAGTGGAATTATTGGCAGATAACAGCCTAGTACCTTTTCCTAATCAAGCCTGGAGTAGCAAACCTGAGCAAAAGGGAATCGGTTTAAATACGGTGTTGGGATTAAGAGCCGATGCCAATGGTGTAGTCTGGATGCTCGATAATAGTGAGGGAGTGGGACAACCAGGTAAAATTGTGGGTTGGGATACAGAAAATGACGAACTTTACCAAGTAATCTATCTGCCACAGCCAATTATTGCTGAAAACTCTTTTTTAAATGATTTAGCTGTCGATCTAGATAATAATGCAATTTATCTTACCGATACTGCTAGCGGAGATAATTCAGCTTTAATCGTTGTCGATCTCAATACTGGATTTTCCCGCAGGGTATTAGAAGGAGATGTTTCCACTCGCCCTGAAGATATACCCCTAATAGTCGATGAACGGGTAATTAATATGGCAGCAAAACCCGCTAAAGTTGGCGCGAACCCAATTACCGTCGATCCCAATAATGAATGGGTTTACTATGCACCCATGAGTGGTAAATCTTTATATCGCATTGCCACAATAGATTTATTAGATCCTGCCCTTTCTCCTGAAGATTTATCTAGTAGAGTGGAACGCTATGGCGACAAGCCAATTTGTGACGGTATCACCGTTGATGGCGCAGGCAATGTTTATATTACCTCCATTACCGATCATGCGCTCGGCGTGGTGGATGCCACAGGCGCATATCAAATTCTGTATCAAGACAAAAAGCTACTCAGTTGGACTAATGGCATGGCGTTTAGCCCAGATGATTATATCTACGTTACCGTTAGCCAATTACAGAACTCGCCACCGCTAAATAATGGCGAAAATGACTTCAAAGCACCTTTTTACCTAGTTAGATTTCCTGCCTTGGCTTCAGGAAAAGTCGGCAGATAAGATTTTTGATTGTACATTTCGCTCAAAAGCTAAAAACTAATAAATGTGAACGAAGTTAATCCATATCAGACATTCAAAGGATCGCAGCGAATCTCAACGATAAAGCCATCAGGATCGTAAATATAAAATCCTCGCCCCGTCAAGCGGGTTACTACATCGATCGCCACAGGAATTTGCAGCTGTTTCAAAATGGCGATCGCTTCATCAAATAGTTGTGGTTCAATATCAAAAGACAAATGATTAGCACGGGTAAATTGCTTTTCTGGATCGCGATCGGGAGGCGACAGATCGGGTTCGGCAAACAAATCCAGAATAATACCGTCAGGAGTTTTAAAGTTACATACTTTTCCTGCTGCCACTAGCTTGACTAAAGTTGGAGGCACTTCATCCCCTGTTAGCTGATGTAAGCCCAAGATATTGCCGTAAAAGTGCTTAGATGCCTCCATGTCCTGAACGTTTAAAGCAATGTGGTGTACCTTGCGTAAAGAACCAACTGCTAGACCTAGAGATGATTGTTGAGAAATCATAATAATCGATCTTTAAGAATTAAGTAGCTTCACTTTAATTATCGAGCAAAAATCAAGAATTAGTTGGTTTTTAGCTTAATCACTATTGTGAGAAATTTTTTAAATTGCGATTGGGCTGCGCGATCGCTGGTTGGAGAAATTGCGTAAATCTGGCTTTGAGAGTCATCTAGACAATATTTAAACCAAAAATTACTTTTACTTAATCTAGAAATATCAAGATTTTATTAAGAAACATAATAATTCTCAATATCCAATATTCCCATAGTGGTTTGTCAACTTTGAATTGATCGATTGAGGTCTCGTTACTTTCAATATCCCTCAAAGCAATTTTGGCAGATTAAGAGTTAGCAGATTAAGAAATTGTGCTGGCAATTGGTATATTTGACGATTTTACGCCTCTTTAACATTTACATATCCCAAATAGTCTTTATTGCTAATTATTAGCTAAAAAATCAACAGATCATGAGCGAAAACAATAGCGTAATTTTTATTCATCCAGACGGTGCAAGTCCTTCACACTATGCAGCAGGACGTTTAGCATCTGAAGGAACAGATGGCAGACTAAACTGGGATGAGATGACTGATGCAGGGGTTTATCTCGGACATTTAGACGACCAAATTGTAGCTACTTCTAATGCTGGTGCAGTAGCTCATGCCTACGGTATTAAACCTGTAGCTGATAGCTATGGTCTAGATGAAGAGGGCAATCCTTATACTTCCCTTTCTGGTCAATCAGGTACGACCATTATGGAAGAGGCGATCGCCGAAGGCAAATCGACAGCCGTGATTAATTCTGGTTTTATTGCCGAACCTGGTACTGGTGTATTTTTAGCTGATGCAGAAAATCGTGATGACGTTGCCGAAATTACGGCGGAAATAGTCGAGTCTGGTACTAACGCGATCTTGGGTGGAGGTGAAATTCATTATTTGCCCAAAGGTACAGTTGGACGTTTTGGTGAAGAAGGTATCCGTGAAGATGGACGCAACCTAATTCAAGAAGCGGAAGATCTAGGGTATACGGTAGTTTATACTCTAGAAGAATTACAAGCTCTTCCTGCCGATACGGAAAAAGTATTAGGGGTTTTTGCAGCCGAAGATACTTACAATGATCTTCCCGAAGAGGCTTTAAAACAAGAAGGCTTGGTCGATGCAGAGGGTAATTTAATTTCCTATGGTCAACCTGGTAATGAAAATCCGCCAACTGTTGCTCAAATGTTAGAAGCAACTCTGGGTTTAGATACTTTCAGCCAGAATGAAAAGGGTATGTTTGTCGTCTTAGAAGAGGAAGGCACAGACAACTTTGGGAATAATAATAATGCTGAGGGGACAACTGAAGCAGTATTAAGAGCAGATGAAGCGATCGGTGTTGCTCAGGACTATATTGATAATGTTAATCCCAATACTTTACTGGTGACTGCTGCTGATAGCGATGGTGGGGGTTTGGAAATCGACGATGTTGAAGGAGAGACAGTAGGTACTACCGAAGTGCAACCTCCTTTTGACACAGAAGTTCCCCTAGATGGTACGACAGGTAACGATACCGCACCTTTTACGACTGGCGCACCAGATGCTGACGGTGACACTTTTGATTACGGTGTTCTTTGGTCTGGTACTCCCGATGTCGCAGGTAGTATTGTCTCTAAAACTTACGGTTTAAATGCCGAGGAACTTCCCAGCACTGTAGACAATACAGGCATTTATAGTTTGATGTATAAAACTCTCTTTGATGTGGAGTTAGAACCCCCTGAAGGAGTGCCTGACGATATTCAACCTGCTCCTGAAGCTACTGAGGATACGGGTAATGTTATCTTTATTCACCCAGATGGTACAAGTCCCTCTCATTATGCTGCTGCGCGATTTGCTTCGGAAGGCACAGATGGCAGATTAAACTGGGACAACATGACCGATGCGGGGGTTTATCTCGGACATTTAGATGATCGAGTTGTGGCGACTTCTAATGCTGGTGCAGTGGCTCACGCTTACGGTATTAAACCCTACGCTGGTAGTTATGGTTTAGACGAAGAGGGTAATCCTTACACTTCCCTTTCAGGTGAATCAGGTACGACGGTAATGGAAGAAGCGATCGCTGCTGGTAAGCCTACCGCAGTAATCAATTCTGGTTTTATTGCCGAACCTGGTACGGGTGCATTTCTCTCGGATGCTGAAAACCGTGACAATGTTGCGGAAATTACTGCCGAAATCGTTGAGTCTGGTGCAGATGTGATCATGGGTGGTGGTGAAATTCACTATCTACCCAAAGGTACAGTCGGACGTTTTGGAGAAGAAGGTATTCGCGAAGATGGACGCAATATTATTGAAGAAGCCGAAGCCAAAGGTTACACCGTTGTTTATTCTCGTGAAGAATTAGAGAATTTACCTGCTGATGCGGAAAAAGTTTTGGGTGTCTTTGCTGCCGAAGATACCTATAACGATACAGATGAAGCAACTTTAAAATCAGAAGGTTTGGTCGATGAAAATGGTGAATTAATTCTCTACGGACAACCAGGAAATGAAAATCCGCCTACCGTTGCCGAAATGCTCGATAAAACTTTAGGTTTGGATAAGTTCGCCAACGCTGAAGATGGCTTCATGGTTGTTATGGAAGAAGAAGGTTCAGATAACTTCCCTAATAATAATAACGGTGCAGGAACAGTTGAATCAACTTTACGGGCTGATGAAGCTATTGGTGTAGCACAAGATTTCGTGAACAATGTTGACCCTAATACTTTAGTTTTGACTGCTGCCGATAGCGATGCTGGTGGTGTAGAAGTAATTGATGTTGATGCGGATAGCGAAACTGTAGGCGACATTAACGTCCAATCAGAAACTGTCTCTTTTGGCGAAGATGCTGATGGTGTTCAAGTTCCCCTGGATGGCACTACAGGTAACGACACTGCACCTTTTACCACTGGCGCACCTGATGCAGACGGCGATAATTTTGATTTTGGTCTAGCTTATGCCACTACTGATGATGTTGCAGGTAGTATTGTTTCTAAAGCTTATGGTTTGAATTCAGACTTGTTAGAAAGTACGGTAGATAACACCGATATGTACAGTATTATGTACCAGACTTTATTTGGGACTGAACCTGAAATGGCAGCTGATGGAGGGGAGCAAACCACTGCTGAAACCTTATTAGGTAATCAAGACATCGATATTATTGAACTAGAAGGCAGCGATCGCCAAATTTCTACTGGTGAAGGTGAAGATCTTGTCAATGCTGCGATCGCTAGTGGGGGCAACAACCTGATCAATCTCGATGCTGGTGATGATCTGGCTATTTTAGGTACAGGAGATATTGTTGTAGGTGCAGAAGGTGTAGATCGTTTCTTTGCCACCAATGGCGGTGATAATACGATTACTGGAGGGGAAGGTGCAGACCAATTTTGGCTTGCTAATGGTCGATTTCCCGAATCAGCTAACATCATTACCGATTTTGAGTCTGGAACTGATGTTCTTGGTATTGCTAGTTTGGAGATTGCGTTCGAGGATTTAAGCATTACCGATAGCAATGGAGATGCCGTAATTACTAATGGCGAAGAAGACTTAGCAATTCTTCAAGGTGTTGATGCTACTAGTTTAAATGCAGATAATTTTGTTTTTGTTTAAATTTTGACAAACTGGATAAAATGCGTTTGTCCTTCAAAAGTTGGGCAAGCGCATACTAAAGTAATGAAAACTTTAGCTAAATATAGTCATTTCAAATAGGAAACATATGAAATAATGAGATTTAATTCAAGTTAATCAACAGTATTAATACCATTTCTCTTTAAAGTCGCACTTAATATTTTGATTGTAAGTCTCGCGCAAAGACGCAAAGACGTTTATCCCGCTTAGTTTGGGGCAAAGACTTTTATCCTGCTTAGTTTGGGGCAAAGGGGTCAAATCTGATTTAATGCATTTTCATAGAGAATTGGTATAACTATAAACTATCGGTTTTGAATTTTGTCTTTAGAAGAATCCGCGATTAATTTATACAGTGAACACGAGCAAAATCATCTACTTTCTAGTCAAGAAGCGGGATGGAATAATCTTGGTCTGATTTATGAATTAGAGCCAGCGGGAGAGATGCCCGAAACGATCGCCTTGACTCATGTTTTAATAGTTGCTCAGGGAGAATTTCAGGCTAGTTTTCACATCGAGGGAAAATGGCATCAAGAACAATATCTAAAAGGTGATGTTGCTCTAATTCCTGCTGGTAGCCTATTCCCCAGAGTGAAAACAGATCGGGATGTACCTTTAATCGATCTATTTTTGCCCCCTGATACACTGCTAAATGCTATGGGAGCAAGTGCTGCTAAAGTTGAGTTGAGATCGCAGCTAAAAGTCCAAGATCCTCTGATTCAACAAATAGCCTTAGCTTTAAAAACCGAATTAGCTAAAGCTGGCGAAGATAGTCGGCTTTATGCAGATTCTATGGCTACGGCATTGGGAGCGCATTTACTATGGCGTTACGGAGTCAAAAATTCTATTGTCAAGGAGTATCGAGGTGGACTAACAAATTACCAGTTAAAAATAGTCACTGAATATATTCAAGAACATTTAGACCATAATCTGAACCTAGACTTACTGGCAAGTTTAATTAATATTAGTCCTCATTATTTTGCTAGCCTGTTTAAGCAATCCACTGGTACTTCACCTCATAAATATATTACCAATTGCCGTTTAGCAAAAGCCAAAATTTTATTGCGCCAAAACAACTTAGCGATCGCTTTTATTTGCCAGGAAGTTGGATTCAAAAATCAAAGTCATTTTACTAGAGTCTTTCGCCAGCATTATCAAATCACACCCAAAGCATATCAGAATTTATTTTAAACAGGATACAAAATTAATCGGAAGAATAGAACAATTTTTGGAAGTATAGGTAAGACAGCGGACTAACAAATATTTAAACTAAGCATTAGTTCTAAATTAATCATAGTCATGCAAATAACTTACCTAATCTTAGCCATAGTCGGTTTTGCTCTGCCTTATTCACAATTTATTCCTTTTCTTGTCGATCATGGTTTAAATTTATCGTTATTTTGGTCACAATTATTTGTTAATCAAGCCTCTAGTGCTTTCGCTGTAGATTTATTTACTTCTTCCTTCGTGTTTTGGATTTTTGTATTTAAAGAAGGCACAAAACGGCAAATGAAATTCCTCTGGGTTTATATTGTGGTGAATTTAATCATCGGCTTGTCTTGTGCATTACCTTTATTTTTAGCAATGCGCTTAAGTCATCTGAAAACAGAATTATCAGGTGAAGCTATATGAGCAGAGTATTACCATTCCAGAAATGGCAAATTGTTCAATCATCGACTCTAATTATTGCCACGATATTTGCTGCAATTTTGTTGGCGAAAGGCATGAGCGAAGATAGTTTTCGGCTCTTAATTAGATTTACGGCTCGTTCATCCTGCATTTTATTTTTATTAGCTTTTACTGCCTCAGCAATACAGAAACTTAAGCCAAGTCAAGCCTCTAGCTGGTTATTACAAAATCGTCGCTATTTAGGCTTATCTATGGCAATATCTCACGGATTTCATGCAATTGCGATCGCAGGTGTCGCCATCTTAACCTCAGAAAACATGGTGCGAGATAATTTTACTGCTAATTTGGGCTATGTATTTATTCTGTTGATGACCATTACTTCTTTCAAACGTCCTGCTACTATTCTAGGCAGACATAACTGGAAAATTTTGCATACGCTGGGAATGTACTATCTTTGGCTATCTTTTACCGTTGCTTTTGTCAAAAGATTAGGCGAGTCCTGGCTGTTTTATGCACCGTGGGTAGCTATCTTGATCTTTGCCTTGATTCTACGTTTGCTGGTGCAACGCCAAAAAATTGTAGTTTGAATCGGGCGATACACTTTTGCAAAAACAGTTTGTAGTTAGAGCGATCAAGGTTAAAGTAGTGCGATCTAGATCATTGTCTAAAGTTAGTAAAACTCATGCCCCTCTATACTTGAGATTGCCAAGAACCAGGGATACCAGGTAGAAGAACTCTAAAAACTGAAGGGAATGGGAAATGCTGCTAAAGTTGAATTGCGATCAAAACTGAACCCTGGGGCGAAGGATTATTCTAGGTTCTAGCTTAAAATAATATTGTAATTCAGCTTGTTTAGTGGATGATAGAGCCAGTTCCATCGCCATAATCTAAGATTTTGCCAATGGAAAGAACACAATAACGATCATTTCAACTATGAACTACCGAAACTACATCACGATCGAACCAAATAAACGCGGTGGTAAGCCTTGTGTACGCGGCTTGCGAATTACGGTTTATGAAGTGCTGGAGTATCTGGCTTCCGAGATGACTGAAGCAGAAATTCTCGACGATTTTCCCGATCTGACGCGAGAAGATTTAAAAGCCTGTATAGCTTATGCTGCTGATCGTGAGCGTCGGTTTATGATCGCTCCATTATCCACATGAAATTACTTTTCGATGAAAACTTGTCGCCCAATTTGCCAAACCGTTTGAGTGATCTTTTTCCAAATTCGCTTCACGTTCGAGATGTTGGTATGAAAGCAACCATCGACCCAATAGTTTGGGATTATGCAAAAGATAATAATTTGATGATTGTCTCGAAAGATGCGGACATGCACGACCTAAGCTTAGTATTTGGGAATCCACCGAAAGTTATTTGGCTTCGCCTGGGTAACTGTTCGACGTTACAAGTTGAGAATCTGTTGCGTCGGGATTTTGGCGCAATCAAATTATTTTATGAAGATGATAATTTATCCCTGCTTGCTTTATCATAATGCACCGATGGCTTTAGAATCTTTTTCCAGGGTTTTTACAAATGGAGAAAATATAATTACAGAAATAATAATTAAAAAGCAGTAAAATTAGCTACGTCTAATTGTTAGGCGATCGCAGTTGAAATTATTAGTTGAATAATGCCTAAGCTAAGTCTGGGTGCGCGTTTATTTGTCTCACACTTATTAGTCATGATGGTGGGATTGGGCAGTTTTATCATCATTGCTAAAGTATCGTCCCCCAGGATGTTTGTTTTCCGTCTGGAACAGTTGGAAAAGCGAGGTATTTTTACTGTTCGCTCGGCTCGAACCTATTTGGTGGAAGGATTCCAAAATGCCTGGAATCGGAGTGCAATCTTATCGGTAATTGTCGGTTCAGGTGCAGCAGGTGCAGTCAGCTATGTCTCTTCTAAACGCATTACCCAACCTGTAACGCAAATGAGACGCATTACCCAAAAGTTTGCCGCAGGAGACTTGGATGAAAGAGTCCCTGGTAGCGATATTTCTGAACTCAATCAACTGAGTGTCAGCTTCAACTCCATGGCGAGTAGTATTGGTAATGTGGAGCAAAGACGAAGAGAGTTAATTAGCGATCTTACTCACGAACTCCGCACTCCCTTAACTGTCATGCGGGGATATTTAGAAGAACTGGCTGATGGCAGAATTGAGGGTAGTCCTGAACTGTATCTGCGTTTGATTAAAGAAACTAGACGTTTAGAGCGCTTGATCCACGATCTCCAGGAGCTTTCTAAAGCAGAAGCGGGTTATTTATCGATTAACCCTCAACCATTGAATTTATATCCTTTACTGGCTTCCCTCGTAGAACGATTTGCCGATCAGCTATTAGAAGATGGCCCCACCTTAGAACTAAAATATCCTAAAGATCTTCCTCCTGTTTTAGCCGATCGCGATCGCACTGAACAAATTCTCGTCAATTTATTAGGTAATGCAATCCGCTACACCGAAACAGGCTCGATTACCGTCGAAGCTAAAAAAATCAATCGTCAGATCTGGATCTCCGTCACGGACACAGGAATTGGCATTGCCGAAGAGGACTTACCCTTTCTCTTTGAGCGTTTTTGGCGTGCCGATCCTTCTCGCTCTAGTCATTCAGGTGGAACGGGTATTGGTCTGGCGATCGCCCGCCGTTTAGTAGAATTACAGGGTGGTAAAATTGAGGTGACAAGCGAATTAGGTGTAGGTAGCACTTTCCGTTTCTATCTACCAATTGCCTAGTAGGGGCATTTCGCCCTAAAGGACTAGCTGCGCGTCGCGAATCGCCCCTATTCGCGTCATAATAGTAATATTTGCAATTCTTTACAATCATTAATTTATTATGACAACCTCCGAAAATCAATACGAAGTTCAAAAAACCGAGCAAGAGTGGAAAGAAACCCTCACTCCAGAAGCGTTTAAAGTGCTACGTAAGCACGGTACAGAAAGAGCAGGTACAAGTCCTCTAGACAAAGTTTATGACGATGGTACTTACCTTTGTGCGGCCTGTGGGCAACCTTTATTTACCTCCGATACAAAATTCAATAGTGGTACAGGATGGCCGAGTTTTTATCAGCCTTTAGAACAGGCGATCGCTACTACTGTTGACCGCACTCTCTTTATGACCAGAACAGAAGTACATTGTAGTCGCTGCGGTGGTCATTTAGGTCATGTCTTTAGTGATGGGCCTAAACCCACAGGACAACGCTACTGTATGAATGGAGTCTCCCTCAAGTTTGTGCCTGAAAAATAGAAAATTCTAACTATCATTTCATCATGTAGTAATTTAAGCTAGATTGGCTAAAGAAAATTCAGGGTATATTTTTGAACGCCATTAATCTTAATCTCTTAAAGCTATTAGGGATCATGCTGGGTTGGCAAATTGTCTTACTTAGCGTTGCCAACTCAGTTAATGCTCAAACTACAGATCTAAAAGACAGACAAAACACACAAGACATACCAGATCGCGTACTTAAAGAAAGTCCCACTTTACAACGCTGGCTCAAGGAAGTACCCGACTTATGGGAGGATATTCGCCACGATCCTAGTTTTCGTACTCGCTTACGCTTAGGTTTCACGACTTTTCCTAGCACGGATAACACAGGAGGAATAAATCTAGGCGTTGAAGATATATTTATTAAACGTACGGGTTTAACCGTTAGTGCCAATTACCAGTCTGCCTTTAATGGCGATCGCAATTCTTACGGCGCAGACTTACATTATTTTGTCTTACCTCTGGGCAATTATTTTAATCTCGCTCCGATAGTCGGTTATCGCTATGTTCAAAGTAATGACTTTAATACCGATGGACTGCACCTTGGTTTAAGACTAATGCTCGCTTTTTCTCGTACTGGTGCAGGGGATATTTCCCTGTCTCAAAGCTATATTTCCCCTGGTGGTAGTGAAGAAGTCGGTATAACTTCTCTCTCGGTTGGCTATGCTGTTACTTCTAAGTTGCGCCTATCAACAGATTTAGAATGGCAAAACTCCATCGAGGATCATGATAGTCGTGCAGGAATTAATTTAGAGTTAATGTTTTAAAGATTTGCCCAACTGTAGAGAAAATCTAGCCAATATAATAACGAAGTGCGACGCGAAGGACGCGAAGCTTATCCTTTAGGACTCGCTGACGCGAAGCTAACCCTTTAGGGAATCCTTTAGGATAAAGACATCCCCACCGACTAGCAATCAAGAGGGAATGCTTTTTCAAAACTCAAATTAATCATAGCAATGGAAAACCCCACAATTCAAACAGACTTAGCGCAAATACTCAGCAGGCTCGAAGGTAAGATAGATAAACTGGACGAGAAGATAGACAGCAAAATAAATAAGTTAGACGAAAAGATAGACAGCAAGATAAATAAGCTAGACGAAAAGATAGACAGCAAGATAAATAAGTTAGACGAAAAGATAGATAATTTAGCTTTAGGTCAAGCCGAAATCAAAGGCAATATTAAAGCGCTAGATGAAAGATTATCAGGAGAAATCAAGACTTTAGATACCAAGACCGAACAGTTAAATATTAGAATAGGCAATGTAGAATTCGCTAGTCGCGGTATTTTGATTGGTATTGCCATAGTGGTACTTGGCGGTTTTGGAATGTTCTTTTGGATGTCCAGCAAGCTTTGATGATTACGCTTCACAATTAAAATTGTTTGCGTTCATAGTTCATAGTGTGGGAAGTGACATCTCCATACCAGCGAGTAGCCAACTCACAAAGCTGATATAAAGGCTCAGATAATTCTTTGCCTCGCTCAGTTAATTCGTAGCTTACTTTTGGCGGAATTGTTGCTTCATAGTGGCGATGGATAATTCCAATCTTCTCTAACATTCTTAATCTCTCGGTTAAAACTTTAGTAGAAATTCCTTCAACTTGACGCTTTAATTCTCCAAAGCGAAGTGTACCGTTAGTGTCTAAAATCCATAGAATATACATTGTCCAACGCCCTGAAATCTGATCGAGCAGCTTTTCTAAAGGAACATATTCAAGCTCTGTCATACTTTTGATGCTTTATTTTTAGTTCCTAGCTTACTAAAAAGTAGCTACTTTACTTTCGTAACTAAAAGAATTTAAGGTTTAGCTAAATTTAATTGAAATATTTGGAGCAGTGAGCATGAGAAATCAAGTCTGGTATGTGGCATTGTTAATCGGCTTGATGTGTCTAATTCGGTTTGCTTTGAGTGCCTTTGGCTATGCAGCACCTCATCTATTTATGGCAGAAACAGGACTATCTTTAGCTTCTAATCTGCAAATGCCTTATGCTATTCGTGCCTGGGCAATTAGAGATATGGTACTGGCTATATTAGTGGTGTTGACAGACAAAACCCAAGTCAAAATGCTGTTATTTGCTTGTGTGGCGATCGATTTTACCGACATTATTTCTGCTTATTTGAGTGTCAGAAACGGATTATTCAATAACGCAGATGTAGGATTAATCCAGCTTACCTCAACAGCGATCGCTGCATTGATTTTAGAACTAGTCGCGATCGCCTTCATATCCCAAGACAAAACATCTTAAAAGTGTTCATTAGCAAATAATTGCTATAATGTACAAAATAGTCAAAATGTTCAAGTAATGAATGTCTATTCCTTGACCCAAATTCGTAATCAACATGGAGAGGTGTTCGATAAAGCTCAAGTCGAACCAATATTAGTTACTAAACAAAAACGACCAAGCCACGTCATTTTATCCGCCCAAGCATACCAAAAACTAATCGATCGCCTCGAAGAACTAGAAGATCGACAGCTTGGAGAAACCGCAGACAAAGCGAGTAGCCAGTCAGAATTAGTTGGTAGCGAAGCTTTTACCGCAGCTTTAGAAAAGCTTTCCCATGCCTAAACTAGACGGATTAATATCAAGTCCGCTTAAGTGCTTCTAATAAAATCTTTGCGACGCGAAGCTAGTCCTTTAGGGCCCCAACAGCGCGATTATTCAAGGCGAAATGAATTCGCCGAATCTCGCGCTCAAACTAAGCGGGATAAACGCCTTTGCGTCTTTGCCCCAAACTAAGCGGGGTAAACGTCTTGGCGCGAGTTTTAAGATGAAATTTATCAGAAACTTGAAAGATTATTAGGCTAAATAGTGAGGATATTATATAAATTGCTTAACTCTTCTTTCAAAGATAGAGGCTGGTATCCCAAGGCAAAGGCTTTACTACTATCTAAAGAAGTATCGGGCGATCGCGGTGCCACCATAACTACATCTGCCTGTTTACCTGGCTTGATTAAATCTTGCGGTAGCTGCAAAATATCTGCTAGCAATAAACCAAAATCATAGCGAGAAATACGCTCTTTTCCCCCTAAATGTAAAATCCCTTGGACTTGTTTAGTGACTGCTAATAATAATCCTTGAGATGCTGCTGTGGCGCTGGCAGGAGTCCTAAATTCGTCGGTAAATAAGTTAATTTCTTTGCCTGCTTGAAGATTACTTACCATTTCTTGAAGAAAGCCAAGAGACATTGGCGATGGCATACCAAACATCAACGGCATCCGACAGATTGCGATCGCAGGATAGATTTCAGTTATTTTTTGTTCGGCGATCGCTTTTTGTTCACCGTAGTAGTTAATTGGACAAACAGGATCGCTTTCTGTATAGAAGGAATTTTTACCATCAAAGACTAAATCAGTTGAGGTAAAGGCGCAGGGAAGATTACGTTCACTACAAAGGCGAGCAATATTAATCGTCGCAGTAACGTTGATCGCAAAAGATTCATTTGGGTTAGTTTGGCAAAAATTGGGTTTAGAAGCAGCAGCCGTATGAATTACCGCATCAGGATTGATTTCTTTAAATAAGCGATCTAAAGCCGCAAAATCTTTTAAATCCGTCTGAGATAAAGTCACTCCAGGTATTTTCACTTCGTGGCTAAAATAAGTGCCGTATACTTCCCAGTTAGCTTGAGCCTGTTGACACAAATTCCCGCCTAAAAAACCACTTGCACCCGTAACTAGTAATTTCTGCTTCATTTTTCCCAAATCTTATCTCTATAGCTAATTCTAAAGTCTACTAGCTGAAGCTGAATATAGCTGCTGGAGTTCACTAGGCAATATTTCAGTCACAGGAATTACTTTCGTGGTGGCGGGAGTTAGAGACAAGTCTTGATATTGGACAAAAGCGAGGTTTTCTAATTGAATTGCAATAGATATAAATTGAGCTGCTAATAAATTACGGATCTCCAAGGCGATCGCATCTATCTCTGGTAAAGTTAAATTAGCCTTAATCGTTCCTAGTCTTAGATAAAAGTCATTATCTATATCGCTAGGAATTGCATGATATTTATGCAGTAAATTAAATCGCTGCAACTCACGGCGTAGATTATCTATTGCTAAAGTAACAGCTCGATCTTGCCATGACCAGCCAATTAATACAGGTATATACTCATTGTCTGCTGATTGAAGTTGAAAAGAACGATGATATAAATGTCGATCGCGACTTAAGAAATTGTAGTTTATATTGCGATCGTATCCAGCAAAACGAATCGTTATAGGCAAATCAACTTGATGCTGAAGATAATTAATTAAACCAGCAAAATCAATATATTTGGTTTCCTGCCTCTTTTCCTCAAACCACTGATTAACTACTCCTAGATTCGTTTTCCACCCTTCACAACCAATAATTGTGCCGTGAACTTGAGTTAACTGATAGGGAACAAATATATCGTGAAGCAACTGATGATTTGCTAGATATGTCTGCAATTTTTGAATCAAGCTAGCTAATACGACAGGTTTATCACCATAGAAGGCTACTAAACTAACATTTTGCATTATTTATCTTAATTACTAGTATACTTTTCTCTATTCAATCAAGGCGATCGCCTCTCCAACAATAATACGGAATATTTTATAATTTCACTCTAACGTTTGAAATTGAAGAAGTAAGCAGAAGACAAGAAAATGGATAAAGCCAAATATCAAATGATTATTCAGTGGAGTGATGAGGATAATTGCTTTTTGGTAGCATTACCCGATTTTCCTGGTAGTTATTGGCGTACTCATGGCGATACTTATGATGAGGCATTTGCTAATGGAAAAGAAGCTCTCGAATCCCTCATTACAGCCTACGAAAGCACTGGAGAATCTTTACCAATCCCCAAAGTAGCTTATTCGGCATAATTAAATGAATTTCGTATTGCTGCTTAAACCACTCAAGTTAATCTCGATCGTGTTCGGGATGTTCTTTTTTATATTCGTAATATTCGGGTACAGTGGCAACTACTACTGCAAATAATTTACTCATTTAAGATATCTCCTGAAATTTGATTCTTTTATGACTACTATAAGTTAATCAATTCCGTACTGTTTGATTAGTTTTAATTTAGTATTTCCCTATATTTTATATATTTATTGAAGGCGATCGCCTTTAGATCGCTCTTCAAAAATCACCTGAGGATACAAAATTAACAAGAAGATATAAATTGCTTAATTTGGTGATTATATTGTTCTCCTTGATTACTTTAATTATATTTCTAGCCAATAAAGGTTTATTAATTCGTCAAGATCTCATGATCTTATTTGGATTTAGTGGTGTATTGTCTCAATTGATAAGTAAATATTGTTAATATTGTCGCGATCGCTGAATACAATTACTTTTAATTCCCCAAAAGGGAAAAGAATTATTTGTGTGCTTAGTGTCGCTTATTAGAATTACTAAACATGAAACTACTTTCTATCCCAGGCTAAAGCAGGATTACTAACTATGCCGTTTAGGTTTGGTTCGGGAAGTTGGCAAAATCTGTTCGAGGTAGTAAAGGCAAATGCTACTGCTAAAAAACCAGGGCAAACGCATACGTTTGTTTACATTGAATTAGAGAGAGAATTAAGTTCGTGATGGCGATCGCACCACTGAAAAACTACAATTTGAACCAAATCAACTGGTTACGGCTGAGTTGCGGGAAAGTAGTGTGAAGTTGAAGTTGAATTATTGCGGGTTGAGGGATGCGATAAGCCATAAGGCATGTCTTCGCTACGCACTTTTGGGAGAGCAGTATGCTGTTGGTACGATAGAAGTGAAGATTATAAAACTTTGAAGCTTTACACCAATATCATAGAATAGATGCTTTTTAATCATGAAAATACAACGCACAATTTATTGGAACAAACTAGCAGAGATCAAAGAACTAAAGGAGTTTTTTGCAGAAGATTATCAAGGATTTAAAAAGCTCATAGAAGAACAAATTGAAGAGTTTGAAAAATTTTCTGATGAAGCTCTAGATAAATTTGCCAAACTGAGGGTATTAGAAGTAACCAACGGTTGCACTCAGTGGGCATTTCGTCGCAGCGATCGAGAATGTTTATCGGTAGAAAAGACCCGTGAATGTATGAATATAGTCATGGGTTTTATGAAACGGACAGAATTATATTTTCCCAGTGAAGGCAAAATTGAATTTGATGACGAACAAAAAGCATTTATTCAAGCAGTGCGATCGCTCTACAAACATGCATTTAAAGACAATATTAAAGAGTCAGAACGCAAATTCTATGCAATATCTACAGCTCAGTTTATTGTCTTTGGCCATGAGCGGACACAACGAGCCATGACATTAGTCAAGCAAGATTATGAAAAACTTTTTTCACTTTATTATATTGAACGTGGACAAAAATATATTGCTCGCTATTTAAAAGGATTTGAATAGTCTTTAGAGTGAAACCCAACATCAATAAATCTATTGCTGGTTGCAGTCAATTAAGTTCGTGATGGCGATCGCTGTTAATCAAATAAATTATCTCAACTAAGCGGAAACTTTTAACTCGATTAATCCCCTGCCTAATTTCTCAATAAACTCCGATTTGTTAGAACAACCATAACGTTCTGCTAACTTGCCAATACCTTCCCATCCTTCTGATGTGACAGAAATATTTTTCCTTTCCTTTTTACTTTCGTATTGTTTAGGTCTTCCGTCAGTTTTAATTAAGTTGGCTAATGAGTTTGGGTGTTTTCCCTGAGAATACTCTGTCGCTTTGCTCATTTGGCTGTTAGCACGTCAATAAGTCTAATAATCTCTATTTTATACACACAAATTATTTAAAAAAAGTTTTTTATTTTCCTTTTATTGTGTATGATAATGAAATAGCTCATGGCGATCGCTCCTTATGAATTCTTGGAGGAATTAGTGCGATCGCGCTGATCATAGGATGGACAAAAAACATTAAGAGCAAGAAGATGTTGTAAAAGAAGCTTGTTGCCCACCAGAATTAACTTGAAAAATTTGCACTATTAACTTGCTTTAATAGTGTCCTTGTCTAAACCCTCTACTCCATAAAATGGACAGTAGAACTAGATGCTGGCGGTTACGAAGCCGTTAACCTAGAACGCATATCCCTAATCGAATTCCAGTCATCAAGTGCGATCAAGACAAATCTAGAAATCCCCTTTGGCGATGAACCTCAAGCAACTACCGACCAACTAGAAAAAGAAATCATCGCCCTCAAAACAGAAGTCCATAAGCTTAGACAAGAAAACGAAATCATCAAAAAAGACTTAGAACAAGCCAAACAAATCATCCGTAGGGCAAAAGATATCTCTCCGATAATGCGCCTTAGTCTCCAACGAGTCATGAGATTAGCCCATCAAGCTTGCATGGATATCAAACGCACTGTCGGAGGCTGGATCTTAAAAATGGGCAACAAAGCTCGTAAATTTCGTCGTCTGGCAGATATTTGGGATATTTTATCTCAAGATGAATGGTATTTAAGTGATATTTTCCCTAAAGATAAATTAATTGCTCTAGACCTAATTCAAGCACCCCGTCCGATTAAAAAACCGACTCCTGCCGAGAAGAAGACTTTTCCCCTAATACGTCCTGAAGAAGTATTGAGGAGACAAAGAATGGGCTTACCGAAATGTAGTTAAAATCAACAAAAACAACAAATATTGTTATAAGACTTTATATTTGACTATTAATATCAGTGGTCATTTTTAAATAGTAGCGTTAATCTATTCTTTGCCATGTCTGTGATTAAGCAGTTAAACAAATTTAGAATCTTGCTATGGATAACAAAAAATATAATTTACCTAAAAGGCTAGTTACAGGAGGGACGAAGAGATCCCAGGAAGCTGTAGTACCCAATTTTACTGGAGGAGATGGTCAAATTGGGAGTAATATGAATATTCGCTGGA
Organism: Pleurocapsa minor HA4230-MV1; assembly: GCA_019359095.1. Taxonomy (NCBI): domain Bacteria; kingdom Bacillati; phylum Cyanobacteriota; class Cyanophyceae; order Pleurocapsales; family Pleurocapsaceae; genus Pleurocapsa; species Pleurocapsa minor. The sequence continues at coordinate 318,425 of JAHHHZ010000021.1, forward strand.
CTCCTAGCAGGCTTGTGATAGCTGCAACATTATTAGGAGTTCCTTTTTTGCTCACGACAGTAATCGCATTTAAGTCAGGGAAGATTTTAATTGGAGCAATTTTAGTAGGTATAGCGGTTTTTGTTGGGTTGATGTATCTAGCTTTACGTTATATAGAAGCAAATGAATTTTAATTGATTTTCAATAGTAATTGACTAATTGACTAGGCGTTGCATAGTTACGGGATAGTTTTTAGTTAGATAAAAATTTGCTCCGTTTCTGAGTCTTCAAGTTTCTTAATTAGTTTTTACTATTGCAGGATTATACAACACCGTAATTTGCTGGTTGCTGCGCCTGAGCGATAATTATTCTATGGCGAGGAGTAGTAATCGAAATACGAGGAGTAGTAAAACCTGCGCCAATAAATATTTGCTTCATATCCAACGTAAAATATTGATCCAAATAGGGTTCAGTACTTTTAAGTAGAGTCAATATATAAGGGGGCATTTTCTGGAAGATTGAGGATTGAGGATTCATATCCATAATGGATAAATAACCTCCTGGACGTAGTAGACGATGAGCTTCCGTAATAATTGCCTGTGCTGCGACAGTGGGAAGCTCATGAAACATCAAGGAAGCCGAAACTAAATCAAAATTTTGAGTAGCTAGACCTGTAGATTCAGCAGCAGCATGAATCCATTTAATTGAATATTGTTGCTGTTTTGCTCGATGTTGAGCTACGGAAAGAAAGTACGGAGAAAGATCGATCCCTGTAATTTGTGCTTGGGGATAAATTTCCTGTAGAGCAATACTGCTCATTCCTACACCACAACCAAGATCGAGAATCGTATTAGGGGTAATTGTTAGATGCTGCTGCAATGCCTGATGATAACTTTGTCTCAGTCTAGTGTCGCCGTTAACACCGACTTCTGGCCAAATCTTAGCATGGACAGATCGAGCCGCCGATTCTACTTCCCAAGCCGCTTTCCAGCTTAAATTACCATCTGGATAAGCGTGAAAAGAAGTGGTGTAATAGTCTGGATATTTGAGGTTTGGATTCTGGATTTGAGTAAAATCTTCAGACCAATTGCGATCGCTTAACTGTTGGACATTTTCTCGCCAGGGTACACCAATTGCTTCTGCACGCTCGATCATCATCTGACGCGCGCGGGATTTGGCAAAGTCAGCTAAAGGCTTAATTGATAAGATGCCTTGCACTAAACGGGAGGTTAGATTTATTTTAGGCTGAGGAGCAACAGTCATCGCAAGATGTTTGAAGGTTCAATTATTATCTTAAATTTAAATTGCTCTTATTGTAGAATGCTTATTCTCCAAGATAAAGAAAAATGCCACTTTGGCGATCGCTTTAGCCCAAATTTACAGCTTGATATGAGTTTAGATTCCAGTTTTATAAAGTTAAGATGAAGTTGGTCTTTGTTTGAGCAAGATTACATGAACATACTAATTGTTAAAGAAAGTTGTGGAATAATAAATTTAAGACTAGATATTCATTATTATTTACCAATTTAAAAGGTGCGTCCTTAGACAACGCGCTTTTTTTTTGCCCAAATTTTCTCTCAATTAGTTTGACATCCAAACTTAAAGCTAATTGACAGTAATAATCTCTGGTGTAGACTAATGACTACCATAATCACCCTGAGATCCCTTTGAAGAATCGTAGCTATTGGCAACTCCTTCCTTTTGTTCGTCCTCAAAGCCTGACTATATTTTGGGCTTTTATTTGTACTGTAATCTTCACTACTTTTTGGCCAATTAAAGCCTGGCTAGCAGGAGAAGTAAGTCAATATATTGGCAAAGGCGATCCCAGTAGTATTGCACGCATCGCTGGATTAGCAGCAATAGTTTTTTTGTTACAGGGGGTGGCTCAATATGGACAGGATGCTCTAATGGCGAAAGCTTCACTCAAGGCGACTTTAAGTTTACGCACATCTGTCTATAGTCATTTACAGAAGTTAAGCCTGAATTATTTTGAAGTGGTTAAAACAGGGGATTTAACCTATCGTTTAACTGAAGATATCGATCGCATTGGGGAAGTAATTAATCAGTTTTTTCACGATTTTATTCCCTGCATCTTACAGTTATTGGTAGTGTTAGGCTATATGTTATGGCTGAATTGGCAGTTAACGATCGCAACTTTGATTTTAGCCCCTTTGATGGGGATAATTATCGGCACATTTGGAGAGAAACTGTTAAAGTATTCGCGCCGTAGTCAAAATCGGATTTCTAATCTGTCGGCTTTATTAACTGAAGTATTGAGCGGTATTCGTTTAGTCCAGGCTTTTGCCGCCGAAGAATATGAATTAGAGCGTTTTAGTCGAGAAGCACAAGCCAATTGCCAAGCTAAATATCAGGCGGAGAAGGTCAAGGCATTTCAGTTTGTGGTGGTAGGCTTTTTACTGGTAATGACTGTCTTGTTTATCTTTTTCTTAGGTGGATGGCAGATATCTTTAGGAAATTTAACTGGAAAGGATTTTGTCAGCTACATTACAGGAGTGGCACTATTAATTGACCCAATTACTCATACGACGAGTAACTATAATAGCTTTAAGGAAGGACAGGCATCTGTAGATAAAATCTTTGAGTTACTAGCAATTCAACCCGCAGTAGTTGAAACAGAACAGGCGATCGCTTTGGAGTCAGTAACAGGTAAAGTTGAATACGCTGAGGTTAGCTTTAGCTATAAGCCTGATGTTGCTGTAATTAATAATTTAAGCTTGTTGGCGCATCCTGGAGAAACCATTGCCTTAGTCGGTTCATCGGGTGCAGGTAAGTCTACTTTAGTTAATTTATTACCCCGCTTTTATAATGTTGATCGAGGAAAAATCTTAATTGATGGCATCAATATTCAAGACGTTACTCTCAAAAGCCTGAGACAACAAATAGGCATTGTGCCACAAGAAACTACTTTATTCTCTGGTACAATTGCCCAAAATATTGCCTTTGGTAAAACTGATTTAGAACTAAAAGATATTGAAGCTGCTGCCAAAATTGCTAACGCCCATCAATTTATTAACGAACTATCTCAAGGTTACTTTACCTACGTGGGAGAAAGAGGGGTTAACCTTTCGGGTGGACAAAGACAAAGAATTGCGATCGCTCGGGCAATTTTACTAAATCCGCGAATTTTAATTTTAGACGAAGCTACCTCTGCCTTGGACTCGGAATCTGAAGCATTAGTACAGGAAGCCTTAGAAAGAATTATGCGCGATCGCACAGTATTTGTCATTGCTCATCGATTAGCTACTGTCCGAAGGGCAGATCGTATTCTAGTATTAGAAAAAGGGCAAATAATTGAGTCTGGTAATCATCAACAATTACTAGATAAAAATGGAGCATATGCTAAATTTCATGCTCGACAATTTCAAGAAGTTTAGTATCTAATCTCAGTTAGGGTAAAGACAATTGATCGGTTAAGGTAGCTATTAGCTATTAGCTTTTAGCTTTTAGCTTTTTAATTACGTTTAATCAGTCGTCTGGATTGCGATCAGCATTAATATAGCCCTAGATAACAACGTTAAGACATCTTTGAAATACTATTTCCTCTTTCCTATTTCTTACTTCCTATTTCCTACTTACGAGCAAATTACTATTAATGTCCTAATCCAACTTTGTACGGCCATAGCTTACAGCTACCTTAGTTACTCCCTGACGTAGTTGCTTTTGTCTTTTTAACCACGAATACTTAATCCCTGGCCCAATGATCGGCGCCAAGGTTTTAGCCCCCCAGCGAACAAAAGCGCTATTGTGCAGTAGTTCTGCCTGGCCCATTTCCTGTGCCTGTAGTTGTTGAATACGGATAATTTCTGGTTCTCTTTCCTGTTGAATCAAGGGTAATACCGCGTCAATCTGATCTAAATTAGCTGCTGAACTACTTAAGATCGGAACTAAGTGATTAGCAGCGACGATCGCATCGCGAAATGCCATATTAATTCCCTGTGCGCGGATTGGTGACATGGGATGGACTGCATCCCCCAGTAAAATTAGTCCAGGGATTGACCAGCGATCGCATCTACCGACGACTACAGATAACAGTAGGGGTTGAGTTAAGCTAGCTTGATGTTTCAGGATATGTTCTGCTAACCAGGGAGGAGAAGTGGCGGCTAGTTTATTGACCCAATCAACGGTTTTCCAGTCGTAATTATCGTCTGCATGAAGTCCCCAGCCGATGTGTAATTGACCAGATGAGGCTCTAAATAGACCAAAAGCGTCTTTACCCTGAATAATGGAATAAAAGATGTTGCTTGATTGAGCTAAAGTTCCCGAATCAAGTTTGAACCACAGAATATTAATACTGCTTTGCAGCTTAGTTAAATCAATTCCTGCTTTTTTGCGAATTAGCGAATTACGTCCATCAGCAGCAATCACTAGATCGGCTTGAATTTCTCTTCCCGAACCTAATTTAATGCCACAAATACGCTTGTTGACTGATAAAAGATCCTGGACAGCTTCTCCTTGCATAAATTCAAATTGAGGATAAGTTTCCGCCTGCTGAATAATTGCTGCTAATAAATGAGGTTGTGAAACTACTGTGGTGCAATATTTTCCTGTTGCTTCTATTGGCTCATTCACTTTAAATAAACTACGGTGAGATAACAAAAATTCCCAAGCATCGATAGTTTGATGGGGAATATCTGATAATAGTTTGAGCAAGTCCATTTCTGCCAAGGCATCTAAGCCACTGGGCATCAAACCTTCTCCCCGAAATTGGCGTTTAAAATCGCTAGACGCTTCAATTAGTTTTACTTTAATCCCTTTTTTGACTAGCATTAGCGCTAGTACTGCACCTGTAGGGCCAGCGCCAACAATTATTACCTGCATAGTTTTATTTATAACTGTAATTAAATTTTTACCTAATAAGAGTAATTAAGAAAAATTGGGCATAATAAACAATCAAAAAAATTATTAGCTATTTAATATCCCTTAGAACTAAAAAAATCAACCAAAAATATTTTTTTATTCAATCTCGATCTGAACTTTATCTTATCTTTATTGACTTCCAAATCAACTATTAATTTTAATAATTTTGCTCTTATCATTTTTTTGAATGTAAGCTAAAATTCGCCCAATGGCTTAACCAAAAACATGGAGATTGATCGATGGCGGCTCTGAGAAAACCCGATTTTTCGTCTGATTACTATTATCCTCAAGCTCAACCCAACGAAGTTGTTAATCAACCGAACATAGTTCAGCGATCGCCAGTTCAACCAGCAAAACTGGTTAAATCGAAGACTTTTCCTAAGTCCCAAGCCTTGCCAAAGAACCTGAAAACCCTCTGTTTAATCCAAAAAAGTTCTTTTTGCTTGGCGATCGCCACCATGACTGCCAGTATCAGTCTCTATGTTTCGACGGTGAAAATTCCTCAGCAATGGAGTCAGGAATATCAACATTTAGAAGATTTACAGCAACAGGAACGTCAATTAGTAGCAGTCAACGAAACGATTAAATATCAAATTGCCCAAGAAGCAGGAAAAAACAAGAGTTTGAGCATATCTAAGCCAGAATCGGCGATTTTTATTAATCCTGCTCAAGTTAAACCCAGAAACCCAGCCGATCTTCAGCAAACCCAGTCAAAAATAGCAGAGCTAAAATATAACAGTTTGGGATATTAAGCCAAAAATATTGGAGATTTTTAGAGTTATTCGTTAATATCAATTTCTGCTTCTTTTTATTTACCGATCATTCTCACAATTAAAGTCAAAATAGCTTTGATTTATACAGTTATCCTAAAGGATATACTTCGCTATCTTTGCATAAAATTACCGAGTTAATCAATCTAAGTAAATTATTTAGCTAGTAGAGAAATACCGATGACTAATCTTAAATATTAGACAGCTTAGAAGCTCAACTATGTCCAAATCTAAGTTTAAATTCCCTCTCAAGCCAAATAGAAATAATTCCCTTAAGCTAGCTAAACGACAACAGCTACAGCGTCGTAACAGCGATCGAGATCGAGCAATGCCAACCACTAACTCGGCGATCGCCAGATTGTTGCTCGTCTGGAGTATCTTAGTGATTGGGGCGTTTGCTTTAGGCGCTAAATTGTACTATCTTCAGGTCATCGATCCCGTGATTAAGTATGAACAAGCACCCGACGGGAAAAAATTAAGCCAGATCGCGATCGATCAGCAGACAACTAAGCTAAATTTTTATATTCCTCGTCGTCAAATTGTCGATCGCCAGCAAAACGTCTTAGCCACCGATCGTATCACCTATACACTTTACGTTCATCCTCATCTATTTAGACGCAACTCAGAACCAGTACCCGCAACAGAAATTGCCGAACAACTCTCAGCAATATTGGGTGATAAAACGTCAGCAGAACTATTAGCCATCTTTGCCAAACAAGATTGGGGAATCCTGTTGTCTGAGGATCTGCCAGAATCTGTCAAGGAGAAAATTACCACGATGCAAATTGATGGTTTGGATCTCAAGCAAAACTATACTCGCTTCTATCCTCACAAAAAGATGGCTGCTGAAGTGACGGGATATGTTAATCGCGACAGTTCTCGTAGTCCCCAAGCAGGGGTGGAATACACTCAAAACAAGCTTTTAGAACGCAAGCCAATAAGCTGGAAAATGAAGCGCAGCTTTGAAAACTCTAAACCTATATTTTATCCAGGGGATTTAGAGCGATCGCAACAACTCTTTAACTTCGACGATCTGCGACTACAGCTAACTATTGACCTAAGATTACAGCAGATTGCCCGCAATGCCCTTAAGGTACAGATGGATAAATATAAGGCCAAGCGGGGTACGGTAATCGTTATGGATGTCCGTGATGGTGCGATCGCTGCTTTGGTATCAGAACCCACGTACGATCCGAATACTTACAATAAATACGGGATTGAACTATTTAAGAACTGGGCAATTACCGATCTTTATGAACCTGGTTCAACCTTTAAACCAATTAATCTTGCCTTGGCCTTGGATGCAGGAGTCATCGATCCTGACGACACCTTTAATGACACGGGAGAAATTAAAATTAAGGATGCGGTGGTGCGTAATCATGATTTTGACCAAGAAGGCGCTAGGGGAGAATTATCTCTAGCTGAAATTCTTAAATATTCCAGCAATGTCGGCATGATCAAGGCGATGCGACGGATGAAACCTTTAGAATACTATCGAGATCTGCAAAAATTGGGGATTGAGGATCAGGTAGATTTTGATATTCCTGGCTACACTCCAGGCAGCTTAAAAGACGAGGTAGAATTTACTGTCAGAGAAATTGAACCCGCCACTACCGCTTTTGGTCAAGGTTTGTCCTTAACTCCCCTCAAGTTAATTCAACTTCATGCAGCCTTAGCTAATCAAGGAAAATTAATTACTCCTCACGTAGTTAGAGGTTTATCAGACTACAAAGGCTATTTACACTATGTTCAACCAGCAAACAGTAAGCAAATCTTTTCGCCCAAAACTGCCAAGACGGTTTTAGAAATGATGGAAGAGGTGGTTGAGGATGGCAGTGGCTATGCTGCCAAAGTTCCAGGCTATCGTATTGCGGGTAAAACTGGTACTTCTCAAAAGGCAGTGGATCGGGGAGGATATGATGAAAAAGCCAAAATTACTAGCTTTGTCAGTATATTTCCCGTAGAAGCACCTCGATATGCAGTTTTAGCGGTAGTGGATGAACCCCATGGAAAATATACCTTTGGTTCTACTGTTGCTGCACCGATAGTTGGTTCGGTGATTCAAGGTATTATTAACATGGAAGGCATCCCACCTAGTAAGACTAGTCAGAATGTAGATCGCCAGGCAAAAGTAGATCGCTAATCATGTTTCATATCTCCTACTACCAGCACCATGAAATAACGAGAAGTTACATTCTTGAGCATGATGTCAAGCGACTGTTAGCATTAGTTTTAACTTGTTGTTGAGCTGTGACAAATGCAGATTCTGGAAACTTCTCGACTAACGTTGCGGTATATTACTTCCCGTGATGCCGAAGCTTTAATGCCGATCTTAGGTGACGCAGAAGTAATGCAATTTTCAATCATTGGCGTACATAGTAAAAAGCAAATTAAACAGTTTATTGAGCAAAGATTAATATCTTATATGGAATATGGTTTTGGTTTATATGGCGTAGTACATAAACAAAATCAAGAATTAATCGGCTACTGTGGTTTTTTTATTCAATCTATTGAGCAGCAAAAAGAAGTTGAAGTCGGTTATCGTTTAGCCCGAAAATATTGGGGACAGGGACTGGCAACTGAAGCAGCTCAGGCGGTTGTGGAGTATGGACAGCAGAGATTTAACTTTCAGCGTTTTGTCTGTTTGATCGAAATAGAAAATAGTCGTTCGATTCGTGTCGCTAACAAACTGGGTATGACACTAGAAAAAAAGATCATTTATCATGGTTTGGATGTGGCAATGTATAGTTTGAATTGTCAGTAATACTGCTTGGCAAATTGATTCTAGTAGTTCATCAAGTTTGAATTGAAGGATAAAGTCTTTGATAGTTTCTGTTGATACCTGTTGAACACACTCAAGTTCGACCATTTTCCTGTACCTGCTGAAGTTTCGCTACAAGCGATCGCAATTAAATAAGCTTTTTTTTCTCCATTAATTATTTTGAGACGGCGATTTTGATTTACTTTTTTTCATCTTTCATCCTATTTAGCTTCCACCCGTGAAGCCCCGCGTTGTACCGATAGGTCAACGTCGGGATGAGAGGGTGGGCAGGGTTTAAATTGGTGTATTTTGATTCTCAATATATTTCTTCAGCACAGATATTGTAACTC